>DATMEW010000122.1:0-26450 GCA_035556495.1 Xanthobacteraceae bacterium
TCCTCCCCTGCGGTTCGCGTCGTCCGCGCGAATTGCCGCATAGTCTGCCGAAACTCCGATGCTTTGAAAAGGACATCCTTGCCCATTCGCCGGTGGGCCGCCCATGCGGCGGCGACAGCGCCGCCGGGCCTGCCTCGTGACGATCGCCGGGAAGGACATGGAGATGATGCGGAGATGATTCTGGAGGACGCCCGCGCCGGCTGATAGGCTGCCGGCAACAACGCCAGTCAGGGAATTGGAAATGGCCGGGACCGCAGCAGACCACGTCGCCACGCAGACGCGCATCGTGCGGCGGCCCGCGGGCGACAACGTCCAGCATGTCGCGGCGGATATCTGCGTCATCGGCGCGGGCGCGGCGGGCGCTTCCGCCGCGCTGGAGGCCGCCAGGCTCGGCCGCAAGGTGGTGCTGGTGGACGGCCTGCCGACCCTCGGCGGGCAGATGGTCAATTCCATCATCGGCACCTTCTGCGGCCTGTTCGCCAACGGCACCCACGGCCACCAGTTCACCTATGGCATGGCCGAGGACCTGCTCCGCGACCTCGAAAAGGAACCGGGGCTGATCTACCGCCGCCACGGGCCGGTCACCACCATCGTCTATTACGACGAGGTCGCGCTGGGCCGCTGGACGGAAGAAGCGATCCGCAAGGCCGGCATCACGGTCGTTCTCGGCGCGGTGCTGCGCAGCGCGGAACGCGACGGCCGCCGCATCAAAAGCATCGATCTCGCGACCCGCTACGGCGACATGCGCATCACCGCGACCGGCTTCATCGATGCCTCCGGCGACGCGACGCTGGCCTGGCTCGCCGGCCTGCCGTGTCAGGAATCCGCCGGCCGGCAAGTTTACGGCACCCAGATGGTGGTGCTGGAGCATATCGTCGAGGACGCCCATCCGACCCGCGACGAGATGGCGGCGACGATGACCGAGCATGCGGCGCGCTACGACCTCAAGCGCAAGAACGCCGTCTCCTTCGTCATTCCCGGCCGCGGCATCGCCGTGCTGAACATGACCCATACCGACACGCCGCTGGAGCCGCTCGCCGCCGCGCGCAGCCAGCTCGAAGGCAAAGCCCAGGCGGACCGCGCGGTGAAGATGCTGAAGGAGCAGTTCCCGGCCTGTTTCGGCAACGCCCGCGTGCGCGCCTATGGCAACCCCGGCATCCGCCAGACCCGCTGGATCAAGGGCCGCCATCAACTGACGCTCGATGAGGTGCGCAAGGGCGTGAAGTTCGACGACGCCATTGGCCGCACCGCATGGCCGGTGGAACTGCACGACCACAGCGCCGGCTATGTCTGGGAGACCTTCCCCGAGGACCATACCCACTATATTCCGCTCGGCAGCCTGACGCCGGAGGATTGCGACAACCTCGTCGCCGCCGGCCGCTGCATCGACGCCGATCTTGCCGCCCTGTCGAGCGTGCGCGTCATGGGGCCGTGCATCGCCATGGGCGCGGCGGCCGCCCATGCGCTGGACCTTGCCGGCAGCGGCAGCGTCCACCAGATCGACATCAAGGCGCTGAAGGCGCGGCTGCACGACAATCTCGAACGCAACGAGCCGCAGGAAAAGACCGAGATGGACGCGGAAATGCGCCGCCACGCCGAGCGGAAAATGCCCTGAACGGGCTCGAAGCCACGGGAGGCGCGCCATGCATCTGACCGACCATGAACGCGCCATGCGGGACGGCGACCACGGCCCCGCCAAGGCGAAGGCGATGGACCTGCTGATCCGCTATGGCGAGGCGCTCGGCGCGGAACGGCTGGTCGAGACCAACAACGTCGCCGGCGCCTTCAACGCCTCGACGCCCTCGGTGCGCGAACTGGTCAAGCGCGGCTTCGACACGGTGTTCTCCGAACTCAATCTCGACAGCCAGGAGACGGTGCCGATTCCGAAGATGGCGGCCAACACCTGCCAGCTCATCACCGGCATCGACAACGACAACTGGGCGATCCAGGGCATTCCGGAAGAACTGGTGGTGCAGCAGAAGGCGGCCGAGGCCCATTTCGGCGCGCTCGGCATCAATATGTTCGCGACCTGCACGCCGTATCAGGTCGGCAACGTGCCGGTGAAGGGCGAGCACTGCGCCTGGATGGAATCCTCCGCCGTGGTCTATTGCAACTCGGTATTGGGCGCGCGCACAAACACCGAGGGCAAGGAATCCACCGGCGCTGCGGCGCTGACCGGGCGCATCCCCTATTGGGGCTATCACATTCCCGAGAACCGCCGCGGCACCCATCTCGTCGAGGTGGATGTCGAGGTCGACGACATCATGGACTGGGGCCTGCTGGGCTACTGGCTTGGCGAGATCGTCCAGGAAGACGTGCCGGTGCTGACCGGCAGGCTGAAACAGCCGAGCCTCATCAAGCTCAAGCATTTCGGCGCGGCAGCGGCTTCCTCCGGCGGAGTCGAGATGTATCACGTGCCCGGCGTCACGCCGGAGGCGCGCGACGTGGACGAAGCCTTCGGCGGCCGGAGGATCGTGGAGCGCCTGCGCTACGGCCCGGCCGAGCGCAGGCTCGCCTATGACAACCTGAACTGCGCGCAGGAGCGGGACGTCGATTTCGTCATGCTCGGCTGCCCGCACAACGCCATCGAGCAGGTCGCGACCATCGCCCTCGCGGTCGAGGGCAAAAAGCTGCACCCCAATACCCAGATGTGGGTGCATACGCCCCGCGCCCTGCGCGAGGTGGCGGCCCGCAACGGCTATGTGAAGATGATCGAGGACGCCGGCGGCGTGGTCATGAGCGACACCTGCCCGGCGATCTCCCGCTACGCCCCGAAAGGCACTCGGGTGATCGCGACCGATTCGGCCAAGCAGGCCCATTACCTGCCGGCGATTCTCGGCCTGCCGGTCTGGTTCGGCACGGTGCAGGATTGCGTCGCGACCGCGCTGACCGGAAAATGGCAGGGCGCGCTGCGGTGAGCGGCATCCGGCGGTGCTGCCTCATATCGAATGGATGGAAGCTGGAACCATGAGCGAACTGTCCGACCGCACGATCATTCTTCACGGCCGCAAGGTGGTGCCCGGCGTCGCGGAAGGCGAGGCGCTGGTGACGCGCGACACCATCTCGGGCTGGGGCGGCATCAACGAGCGCGAAGGCACGGTCATCGAGCGCCGGCACGAGCTGCGCGGCGTCTCCTTCAAGGACAAGGTGCTGGTCTTTCCCGGCGCCAAGGGCTCGTCCGGCTATTCCGCCTATTTCCACATGACGCGGCTCAACGGCGTGAACCCGAAAGCCATGATCTTCGTCAAGATGACCACCAAGGCCGCGCTCGGCGCGGTCGTGACCCACACCCCGACGGTGACGGAACTCGATCAGGACCCCCTGTCCGTGATCGAGACCGGGGACTGGGTGAGGGTCGATGCGAACCGTGGCATCGTCGAGGTGACGAAGCGCCGAAGCCCCGCTCCGGTTGCGTGAATCCGTCCCACCCTGCCCACTCCGAATCATTGGCGCTGGGTGGCTGGCGCGTATAAAATGGCCGACTTGAAACAGGCGCGCCGCCCGGCTTCGGCCGGGGGACAAGAGCGCCGCCCAAGGAAACAGCCAGAGGCTCGAGCATGGCCGACGTGACCAATCCTGCATCCGCGGACCTTCGCCAAGGCGTCACGCCCCGCAGGCAGATGCGCGATTTCAGAATGGAGACCCCGACCGCCTGGGAGCGCTTCGGCGACGCCATGGCCGGACGCCTCGGCCGCAACATCGGCCTCACCGCGCTGATCCTGTTCCTGTCGTTCCTGACGCTCTACCCGACCGCCATGCTGATCTATGGCAGTTTCCACTCGGCGCCGCCCGGTTCCGTCGGCGAGTTCAATCTCGACGGCTACCGGACCATGCTGAATGCCGAGAATTTCAAGATCCTGTTGAACTCGGTCGGCATTTCCTTCGCCAAGACGATTCCCTCCATCACGCTGGCCGTGCTGCTCGCCTGGATCGTGGCGCGCACGGACACGCCCTATGCGAGCACGCTGGAGGTGCTGGTCACGCTGCCCTTCTTCATTCCGCCGATCCTGACGGCGCTGGCCTGGAGCATGCTCGGCAACGAGCAGGTCGGCCTGATCAACCAGTTCTGGCAATGGATCAGCGGCACCAACTACGCCATCGTCAACGTCTATTCCTATGGCGGCGTCGTCTGGCACATGATGCAGTATTCGACGGTGTTCCTGTTCCTGTTCATCGTCGATGCCTTCCGCGCCATGGACCCCTCGCTGGAGGAATCCAGCCGCATGTCCGGCGCGACGCGCTGGTACACCTTCCGCCGCGTCACCCTGGTGCTGATGACCCCGGTGCTGCTCGCCTCCTTCATGCTGAGCCTGATCCGCGGCATCGAGGCGTTCGAATCGCCGCTGTTCTTCGGCACGCCGGCCGGCATCACCGTGATCACCACGGAAATCTACAACGCCATCAACCACCGCGCGACGCCGGACTATCAATACGCGACGGCGCTGAGCACCGGCGTGGTCGTGCTGATGTTCATGCTCGTGCTGCTGCAATGGCGGCTGCTGGCGGGCCGCAGCTTCGCCACCGTCACCGGCAAGGGCTACCGGCCCAACGTCACCAAGCTCGGCCCCTGGAAATGGGTCACCTTCGGTTTCTGTATCCTGTTCTTCATCCTCACCGTCGCGCTGCCGATCAGCCAGCTTCTGCTCGGCTCGTTCTTCCGCTTTTTCGGCTTCTACCAGTGGGACATGCTGACCCTGGATAACTATCGCGCGGTCTGGGAGAATGCCGAATTCTGGCGGGCCCTGCGCAACACCATGCTGCTGGGCCTCATCGGCGCCTCCGTCACCATGGTGCTGGGCGGCATGGTCGCCTATGTCGGCGTGCGCACCAAGTTCCGCAGCCGCCGCATCATCGACGCGCTGGCCTGGCTGCCCTGGATGATGCCCGGCATGGTGCTCGGCGTCGGCTTCCTCTGGGCCTTCGCCATGCTGCCGGGGCCGATCCCGATCTATGGCACCATCTGGGCGCTGCTGCTCGCCTATATGGCGCTGGGAACGCCCATCGCGGTGCGCGTTATGTCCGCTTCCTACGAACAGCTTTCATACGATCTGGAGGAATGCTCGCGCGTCCATGGCGCGAGCTGGTGGCAGACGCTGTGGCGCATTCTCATCGCGCTCGCGTGGCCGGCTTTCGCCGTCGGCTGGGTGCTCACCTTCTTCGGCATCATGCGCGAGCTTTCCGCCTCGATCCTGCTGTATTCGGTCGGCTCGGAAGTGCTCTCCGTGGTGCTGCTCAAGCTGTGGTCCAACGGCAAGGCGGAGGAAGTCAGCGTCATCGGCCTGCTCATGATGCTGCTGGTCATCGTGTTCCGCTATGTCCATCTGCAACTCATCAAGCGCCGCATCAGCACCCTGTGATGCGGCGCGCTTTCCCGAAATGACGACCAAGACGATCAAGAGGAACGAGAATGTCCGCGGTTGAGCTTGAACACATCAGTTGCAAATTCGGCGAGGTCCTGGCCGTCGATGACGTCAATCTCAGCGTGCAGGAAGGCGAATTCGTCACGCTGCTCGGCCCGTCCGGCTGCGGCAAGACGACGACGCTGCGCATGGTCGCGGGGCTGGAGCAGAACTCCGGCGGCCGCATCAGCATCGCCGGCCGCGTCGTCAGCGACGCGGAGGCGAATTTCTTCATGCCGCCGGATCGTCGCCGCCTCGGCATGGTGTTCCAGTCCTACGCGATCTGGCCGCATATGACCGTGTTCGACAATGTCGCCTATCCCCTGCGCGTGCGGCGCAAGTCCAAGGAGGAAATCAAGGAGCGGGTGGACGCCGCGCTGCGGCTGGTGGAGATGACGCCCTATGCCCAGCGGCCGGCCCCGGCGCTCTCCGGCGGCCAGCAGCAGCGCGTCGCCATCGCCCGCGCGCTGGTGTTCGAGCCGGACGTGCTGCTGCTCGACGAGCCGCTGTCCAATCTCGACGCCAAGCTCCGGTTGCAGATGGGCGACGAATTCCGCTCGCTTCAGAAGCGCCTCGGCATCACCTGCCTTTACGTCACCCACGATCAGGAGGAGGCGATGGCGCTGTCCGACCGTATCGTGGTCATGCATGCCGGCAAGATTCTGCAAACCGGCGCCCCGGAAGAGATCTACCAGCGGCCGGCCACCCGCGAGGTCGCGGCTTTCTTCGGCTCGCCGAACCTGCTGGAGGCCCGCGTGACGGACGCAACAGCGAAGGCGGATGGCAGCTTCGACCTGGCCGTGGAAGGCAATGGCTGGGCCGGACAGGCGCGCGCCGGCGAGAAATTCGCGAGCGGCCAGAATATCTATGTGATGATCCGGCCGGAGAATGTCTCGCTCAACGGCGCACATGACGACACCGCCGGCCCGTCCGTGCAGTGGCAGGGCAAGGTTGCGTCCTCCATCTTCCGCGGCTCGCACCGCTCCATGGTGGTGGAGACGCCGGTGCATCGCTTCCATATCGAAGCGCCCGCCTTCGGCGTCGCCGGCATCGGCGAGCATGTCACGCTGTCGGCCCCGGCTTCGGCCACCTGGGCCATTCAGGCTTGAGACAACAGGGCCGGCTTCAACGCCGGCCTTGTTCTGCGGCAGGCCGCACGGGAGATCGGGCTGCCGCCTTGAGGCTGTGCCGACGCGCAGGACCGGATGACGACGCGCAGGACCTGGCCTTCCGCTGCACGGCGGCTGCGAAGCTCGGGGCTCGTCGTTCGAGGTCTGGTCCGACGCGAGCCCATTCGACCAAGAACGGCTGTTCCGCCGTCTCTTGTTTCATGAACCCGTCCGGCGGATCGGCCGGAAAAGGTCCGGCCATAGCGGGTTCATCGAACCTGCGCGGCAGCCGCGTGCTCCACCGAAACCCGAATGAGCCGCAGCGTCATGCCGCCGCGACAGCCGCGCGCGCCGAGGATGGCTCCGGCGTCAGCAATACATTGCCGTTCTTCGCCACCAGCACCGTGACGCCGCCGGCGAAGAAAGCGCCGCCGAGCTTGAGCTTCACCGTCAGCACCAGCATGGACTTGTCCGGCGTGCCGGCATCGCCGGCCGAGGCGCTGGCCGCGCTGCCGGACGCGATGTCCTGCAACGGATAGCTGCCGAGCGAGCTTTCCGCGAGCCAGCTCTCCAGCGTTGCGCCTTCAAGGCCGCCCAGCGCGGCAACGATCTGCGGCCCGAGCGGCGCGTCGGGCTTCAGCGCCAGCGCGGTCTCGCGCAGCCAGCCATCGGCACGGTCGCACAGGGCCTGATCCTCGGTGTCGCGCGCGAAGCTGCGGATGCGGCGCACCCAGATGCCTTTGTAGGCGACGGAGGCACGCATCGCGAAGCGTGCGCCCAGCGGCACCTCGCCGGAGAGCCGTGCAAAGGCTGCATTCTGCGCAAGGTCCGGCGCGATATGGATATAGGCTTCCTCCGCACCGGAAAGCCGCGCGGCCTTCTCCACCGCGCCGACCGCGATGCCGGTCACGCGCATGGCGGCGGGATCGACCTGATCGAGCGCGTTCGCTGCGATGACGCCGGCCTTGGCGAGCAGGCCGCGCTCGCTGTCGTCGATCAGCCGGCGCGCCTGCGCGAAGGCTTTGCCGCCCTCGACGAAACGCGCGGCGGGCGCGGCCGCTTCGAGATCGTCATAGATGCCGGCCGGCAGCGCATCCATTTCAAGAATGCCGACCGTGCGCACCGACGCATCCGCGACGATGCGCTCACCCACGGTCTGGCCCGGTCGCGGCGTATTCACGAGTTCGCCGACCGGCTTCACCGAATTGATCCATTTGGCGACGCGCTTGGACAGCGCCGTCGCGAACACCGGCTCGCCGGTCTTCGGCACATAGAGCAGCGCGTCGGACCAGTAAGGTGTGAAGGCCGTCAGATAAGTCACCGCCGCCGGACGGGGAAAATTCGTATAGATCAGCAGCGCGTCGAGGCCATCGGCGGCCATCGCTTCACGCAGGCGCACGAGCCGATCCGCCAGTATGCCGGGAGGCACTTCCTCGGTGTCCCAGGCCATCAATCCGCGACGCATGTCATTCTCTCCGTTAGAGCTTTCGCAAGCCCTGACCGTTCTCTTCAGGCACGCGCGGCGGCGTGCCGGCCATCCCGACGAAATGCGGCGTTGCTCTGCCGGGCGCGTTCAGGGTCCCGTCCCGAGCCCCGCAGCCATCACACCGCGACGCGGATCAGTTCGCGCGGCGTGCACGTGAACAGCTCGTGCCCCGTATCCGTCACCGCCACCACGTCGCCCAGCACCATATAGCCGACATTCGGATTGTAGGTGTTGGGATGCACGATGATGGTCATGCCGGTTTCGAGCGTGATGTGAATGTCCTCGAGGAGTTGCGGCTTGGTGTCCGCGAACAGGCCGACGCCATGGCCGCGCACGCGGGTATATTCATTGGTGACATAGATGCCGAGATCGTGCTTGCGGAACACGTCGTTCTCGGCCCTCGCCACGTCTGACGACAGCACACCGGCTTTCACGGTCGCGATGCCCGCCTCCATCGCCTCCTTGTAGACGCCGAAGGCGGTGAGCTGCGCCTCGCTCGGCTCGCCCAGCACCAGCGTGCGGCAAATCTGGGCGTAATAGCCGTCCACGCAGGGCGTCAGCTCCGTGGTGACGAGGTCGCCCTTCTTCATGCGCTTGCCGCTGGGCGGGGCCATGCCGCGCACCTCCGGACCACCGACGCCGATGATCATGAAATTATCGTCCACACCCTTGGCGCGATAGAATGCCTCGATCTCGGCGATCAGTTCATAATCGGCCCGGCCCGGCCGCGCGGCATTCTTGAACACCTCATAACCTTCGTCCGCCAGCCGACAGGCATTGCGGATGGCGTCGACTTCCGATTGCAGCTTGTTCATCAGCAGCCTGTCGAAGAACGCCGTCTCGTTGGACAGGCGCAGGTCCTTCGCCCGGGCGGCGAGGCGGCGCGGCAGCAGGCTGTAAGGCCCCGCACCGATGCGGGCATTGCCAGCGCGCTCCATCACCTGTTCGACATCGGCAATGAGGTTCGGCGCATGCACCACCGTCAGCGCCGGCGACTCCACCTGCGCGCGCTCCACTTCGAGCACGCTGTCGAGATAAAGCGTGATCTCGCCATCGCGGACCACCGCGATGCCCTGGCCCTCCAACAGGCCGAAATCCGCCACATAGCGCAGATAGTCGCCCTGCCAGGCGTTGCCATAGGCGACGAGCACGTCGATGCCCTGTTCGGCCATAGCGGCGATCAGACGCCGCTTGCGATCCGTGGTGATCATGCGCGTCCCCTTATTCGGCTGCGATCCCGGCCGGCGGCCGATAGCCATAAATCGTCTCGGCGGCCTCCGGCGAGATCAGCCCTTCGGCGAGGTCCTGCGCCACCGCCGCGCGGTCCCGCGCCTTGGGGTCGCCATAGCCGCCGCCGCCGGCGGTGTAGAAGGTCACGCGGTCGCCGGCCTTGAGGTCGATCTCGGTGCCCTTCTTGACCCATTGCTCGGTGCCGTCCGCGCGCTGGATCACGGCCTTGTTCACCGCGCCATCCGCGCCCCCATGCAGGCCCCAGGGCGCCGTATAGGTCCGCTCCAGGTTGATATTCACCTTGCAGGCTTGCAGGCAGCGATACGTCAGCTCGATGCCGAAGCCGCCGCGATGCTGTCCCGCGCCGCCGGAATCGCGCCGCAGCGCCTGCTTCTCGATGACGACGGGATATTTGATCTCCTGCAACTCGATCGGCGAGTTGCGCACGTCGCCCTGGCAGATCGAGACGCTGGCGGATTCGCCGTCCTCGTCCGGCCGGCCGCCCCAGCCGCCGCCGAAGATATTCATCAGCAGGAAGCGCGAGCCGTCATCCTCGCGGAAACCGAAGATGGAGCAGCCGCCCATGTCGCCCTTGTGCGCCGCCGGCACCCGATCCGGGATCGCCGGCGCGAGCGCCTTGAGGATGGTGTCGATCACCGTCGGCAGCGCGATGCTCCACAGCCCGAGCGCCGCCGGCGGCTTCGCGCTCAGCATGGTGCCTTCGGGCAGGATCACCTCCAGCGAACGGAAGCAGCCTTCGTTCACGTCGAGGTCCGGCGAGGTCAGCGCCTTGAAGGCGACGCGGGCGGCGGCGATGCCGCCCGAGCGGCCGGAATTCAGCGGCCCCTGCACCTGCGGGTTCATCTCGGAGAAATCGACCGTGAATTTCTTTCCCGTGATCGTGACCTTCACCTTGACGCGCAGCGGCGTGTCGATGTTGCGCCCGTCGTTGTCGAGGAAGCTCTCGGCCTCATAGACGCCATCGGGAATCTGTTCGATCACGGCCTGCGCGCTGCGGTCGGCCTGATCCCAGATCACATCGACGCAGGTCTCCACCGTGTCGCGGCCATAGCGCGCGATCAGCTCCGCATAGCGCTTCGCGCCGAGCTGGCAGGACGCCATCTGCGCGCGCAGGTCGCCAAGGCTGGCGTCGGGATAGCGCACGTTGTCATGGATGATCTGCCACAGGGTCTCGTTGCGCTTGCCGGCCTCGTAGATCTTCAGCGAGCGGATCTGCAAGCCCTCGTGGAAAATCTCCGTGGTCGCGACCGAGCCGAAGCCCTGCCGCAACCCGCCGATATCGACCCAGTGGGCGCGGTTCGCCGCGAAGCCGACCAGCTTGCCGTCGTGGAACGACGGGGCATAGAGCACGACGTTATTGAGATGCTGGCCGCAGACGCCGCCGTGATTCATGATGAGCACGTCGCCGGGCGCGAAGCCGTCGAGCCCGTAGCGGGCGATGCCGTCCTCCACCGCAACGCCGAGATCGGCGAGAAAGATCGGCAGGCCGCCGCGATTCTGCGAGATCATGCGGCCCTTCGTGTCGATCAGCCCGCAACAGTAGTCGCGAACCTCATAGATCATCATGTTATAGGCGGATTTGCAGAGCGCATTCGCCATCTCGTCGGCATAGGCAACGATGGCGTTGCGCACCACTTCCACGGTGATGGGATGGGCGGCCGGCTTTCCGGCCTGAATGGAGTTTGCCTCAGTCATTTTTCTTCTTCCGTCAGCCGCCGATGGCGATCCTGATCATGAGGTGTCCGGCTCGGGTCACGGTCGCGACGTCGCCGGGATGGATGAGAGTGGTGGAGTTCGGCTCCTCGATCACCGCCGGGCCTTCGATCACGGTCCCCGCCGGCAGCGACGGCCGCCACACCACGCGAGCCTGCCGCGGCTTGTCGGCATCGTCGAAGATGACCTCGCGGGTCTGCTCCTCGCGGGCTTCCTCGGTCGGCGTCCAGTCTTCCAGCAGCCAGCGCTCCGCCAGCATGTCCTCGCGCGCCGAGGTCACGACGAGGCGGACGTTGACGATCTCCATCGACTCGTCCGGCGCGGACTGGCCATAACGCTGGGCGTGTTCGGCATCGAACAGCCTGCGCAGGCCGTCGAAATCCGTTGTTATCTCTTCGGGCATACGCACGGGGATCGGGATCGCATGTTCCTGGCCGATGTAGCGCAGATCCGCATAGAAGCGGAAATCCGCCTTGGCTTCCGCGATGCCGTCGCGGGCGAGATGCTCGCGGCCGGCTTCCGCCAGTTCCTCGAAAATCCCCTTCACCTGCGCGGCGTCGAGATGGCCGAGCCGGCCGATCAGCGTGCGAACGAAGTCCTGCCGCCACGACGCCATCAGCATCCCAAGGGCGGAGAACGTGCCCGGCAGCTTCGGGATCAGCACCTGCGGAATGAAAATCTCCCGGGCGATGGCGCAGGCATGGAGCGGCCCGCCGCCGCCGAAGGCGATCATGGTGGTGTCGCGCGGATCGACGCCCTTGTTGACCGAGACCGCCCGCACCGCCAGCGACATCGCCGCATCGGCGATGCGCACGACGCCGAGCGCGGCCTCCTTCACGCCGAGGCCGAGCGGGCCGCCGACCTTGTCCGCCATCGCCGCCTCGGATGCCGCGACATCCAGCGACATGTTGCCGTTCAGGAAGCGGCGGCCGTTGATGCGGCCGAGGATGAGATTGGCGTCGGTCACGACCGGATCGGGGTTGCCCTTGCCGTAGCAGGCCGGGCCCGGATCGGCGCCCGCGCTCTGGGGACCCACATGGATCGCGCCGTTGGCGTCGCACCAGGCGATGGAGCCGCCGCCGGCACCGACCTCGACGATATCGACCACGGGAAGCTGCATCGGCTGGCCGCTGGCGTGATCGCCGATGACATAACCATCCTCGATGGCCGCGACGCCGTCGAGGATCAGGCTGGTCTTGGCGGTGGTGCCGCCCATGTCGAAGCCGATGCACTTCTCAAGGCCCATCTCCTCCGCGAGACGGCCGGCGCCGATCATGCCCGCCACGGGGCCGGATTCCATCATCGAGACCGGTTGATGTTGCGCGAGGCCGATCGACATCACGCCGCCGTTGGAGCGCATGATGTGGATCTTGCCGCCGAATTTCTCGGCGCGCAGATAGTCCTCCAGCTTGCGCAGATAGCCCTGTACGCGCGGGCCGACGAAAGCATTCAGCGCCGTGGTCGAGGTGCGCTCGTATTCGCGATATTCGCGCAGGATCTCGTGGGACAGCGTGACGAACAATTCCGGCATCGCCTCGCGCAGGATTTCGCCGACCCGCCGCTCATGGGCCGGATTGGCATAGGCATGAATCAGGCAGACCGCGACAGCCTCGACCTTGTGGCGCTTCAGCTCGTCCACCAGCGCGGCGACCGCCGTCTCGTCCAGCGGCGCAAGCTCCTCGCCGGCCGGCGTGATGCGGCCCGGCACCTCGAAGGTCAGCTCGCGCGGGATCAGCGGCTTGGGCCGGTGAAAGAACAGGTTGAACGCCTCGATGCGGTTGCCGCGGCCGATATAATAGGTGTCGCGAAAGCCTTCGGTCGTGACGAGCGCGGTGCGCGCGCCCTTCTTCTCCAGCACGGTGTTGATGGCGATGGTGGAGCCATGCAGCACCTCGCCCAGCAGCGGCATGTCGCAGTGCGCCAATTCCAGACTGTTGGCGACGCCGCGGGTCGGGTCAGCCGGCACCGTCGAAGTCTTGGAGGTCACGATCTTGCCATCGACGCAACCCACGAGGTCGGTGAAAGTGCCGCCGATATCAACGCCTACGATATTCATTGTCTTCCGTATCTTCCCAGTCCAACACACAAACGAGTTTCAGTTCCGCCAGCGCGTGAAGCGGCGCTCGCCCACGCGCACCAGCGAATTGAGGATGATCGCCATCAGCGCCAGCACGGCGATCAACGCCAGCAGCGGCGCGGGATCGAAGTTCTCGGCATACACCTTGGTCCAGTAGCCGATGCCCTGCGTCGAGACATACAGTTCCGCCAGAATGACGCCCAGCAAGGTCATCGTCATGCCGAGGCGCAGACCCGTGAACAGGCTCGGCACCATATGCGGAAAGTAAACGTGCCGCGCGACATCCACCGCCGAACCGCCCATGGAGGCGGCGCTGCGCAGATACAGCGGATTGACGTTGCGCATCCCGGCGATGACGTTGACGATGATCGGGAACACGCCGTGGCTGATGCCGAAGGCGATCTTGCAGGCCGGCCCGATGCCGAAGATCAGCACGAACAGCGGCAGCAGGATCACCTGCGGAATGGCATAGAGCAGCAGCACGATGGGAAAGAAGCTGCGGCGGCCGAAGCTGCTCCAGCCGACGCCGAGGCCGATCGCAAGCCCGAGCAAGATCGATGCCACATAGGCGACGATCACCTCCCGAAACGACTCGAAGATGGCCGTAACGATGCGGCCGTCGGCAAGGATTTCGGAGAACAGCGCGTATAGCACGCCGCTGGGCGGGCTGATGAGGCGGGGGTTGGCAAGGGTCTGGCCATAGACCTCCCACGCCAGCAGCAGGCCGGCAAAGATGATCCATCGCGTCAGGCGCACGCGGGTGGCGTAGGAAAACCCGTGTCGTGCGGCTGGCGCCCGGTGCGCCGGCAGTTCGGCTTGAGCCGCGGTCATGATACGAAATCCCTGAGGCTGGCGACTTTCATGACGGCCCTCAATATTCCCGCCGGCGGTTCTCGAAAGCCGAGACCACGAAGTTCAGCGTCACGGTGATGCAGATCACGAACACGATCCAGGCATACATCCGCGCCGGCTCCATCAGCTCCGCCGCCAGCGCGATATTCTTGCCGATGCCGGCCGCGGAAGACAGCGTCTCGCCGCCCAGCACCGAGGCGAAGGAGATGAAGAAGGAGACACGCAGGCCCGTGAGGATCACCGGAAAAGCCGCGGGAAACAGCACATGCCGGAAGGTATCGAAGCCGGACGCACCCATGGAGCGCGCCGCGCGCAGATAATGCTCGTTGACCGACGACAATCCCGCGATGGTGTTCAGCGCCACCGGGAAGAAGCCGTAGGTCGCGGCATAGGCGACCTTGGAGTTCGGCCCGATGCCGAAGAACAGAATGAACAGCGGAAACAGCAGCGTCAGCGGAATCGCGAAGGTGGAGGCAATCACCGGCTCGAATACCGCGACGAGGAATTTCGAGCGCGTCACCAGATAGGCGACGAGAATGCCCAACACCACGGCGATCAGCCACGCCTGGGCGATGGTGGTGAGCGTGACGCGCACGGCGGACCAGAACTGCCCGGTCTGCACGAGGCGGATGAAGGCCGACTTCACCGCATCGATCGGCGGCAGGAACAGCGGGGTGACGCTGCCGGTCGTGGTCACGCCGTACCAGACCCCGATCATGATCGCCACGAAGGCGATCTGAATCGACCGCGTCGTGAAGGTGGACGCATCGCTCACGGCGTTACGCTCCCGCCGAAGCAGGCGCGCCGGCGTCGCGCTCCAGGCTCATGGCCTGGCGCACTTCGTCGCGCAGCAGCGCATAGCATTCGTTGCGCAACTCTCCGAACCGCTGGGTCAGCATGAAGTCCGGCGAGCGCGGATGCGCCTCGCCAACCTCGATGATCGCCTTGATGCGCCCCGGCCGGGCCGTCCAGACGAAAATACGGTCGGACAGGAATACGGCTTCCGCCAGGCTGTGGGTCACGAAGATGATGGTCTTGCCAGTCTTGGCCAGGAGTTCGGACAGATCCTCGCCCAGCACCATACGGGTCTGCTCGTCCAGCGCCGCGAACGGCTCGTCCATCAGGATGATGTCGGTGTCGAGCGCGAGCCCGCGCGCGAGATTGACGCGCTGGCGCATACCGACGGACAGTTGGTTCGGATAATGATCGATGAAACGCGACATGCCGACGGCCGCCAGGGCATCGCGGGTGCGGCCCTCCCACTCGGCCTTCGGAACGCCCTGGAACTTGAACGAGACGTCGAAATTCTCGCGGATCGAATACCAGGGATAAAGCGTGCTCTCCTGAAAGATGAAGGAGATCCGCTTCGGCGACGGGCCTTTCACCGGCTGGCCCGCGACCGTGACGCTGCCTTCCGATGCATCGAACAGCCCGCCGATGATATTCAGCAGCGTGCTCTTGCCGCAACCGGAGGGTCCCAGCAGGCAGACGAACTCGCCGCGCCTCACGTCCAGCGAGATGTCATTGAGCGCCACCACCGTGCCGGCGGCGCCCTGGGCGGCAAAACGCTGGGTGACATTGCGTACGGAAACGGCCACGGGCCGTTCAGCTCCGGTATCGAGCATTGCGTCGTTCATTCCACGAGAGACAAGGGCACCGCCGGCGCATGATGCGCCGGCGCGGCGTGTTCGGTTCAGTTGATGGAGACGGGCGCGAAACCCTTGAGGTAAAGGTCTTCAGCCTTGGGCACCTCATCCAGCACGCCAAGCTCCTTGAGCGAATGGCGGATGACCTCCAGCGCCTGCGGGTCGAACTTGCCGTCGAACGACATCATGCTGAGCTCGACATCATAGGCGTCCGCAATCACCTTCTCGCTCAGCTTCATCGTCCGCGCGACGGACTTGATGGTGGCGTCCTTGTTGTCGCGCATATAGGCCGCGACCTTGAACCAGGCGCGCAGGAAGCGGCGCACGTCATCCGGCCGCTTCTGGGTCATGTCGTTATGGGCGAAGATCACATGGGTGTGGAAATGCGGCACGATCTCGCCGAAAGTCATCAGCACGTTGCCCTGACCGTCCGCCTGGACCTGATAAGCCTGCTCCGTGGCCGTAACGCTCGCCGGCAGATCGCCGGACTCCATCGCGGCCATACGCGAGCGCATGTCGCCCATCGGCACGATCTCGACGCCGTCAGGGCCCCAGCCCTTCTCGGACGAAATCTTGCGGGCCAGCCAGTCGGTCAGCGAGCCGGCGGTGGTGACGCCGATGCGCTTGCCCTTCAGGTCGTCCACGCTCTTGATGCCGCTGTTCTTGCCGACCACCAGCGCCATGTTCTGCGGCTTGTCGGCCAGCGCCGCCACCGCCCGCGCCGGCACGCCCTTGATGGCGTAGCCCATGCCGGGGCCGGAGCCGAGGCCAATGTCGATCGAGCCGGCGGTGAAAGCCTGCTGCATCCGCGCATCGCCGGAAAACGAGATCATCTCGGCGTCGATGCCTTCGGCCTTCCAGATGCCCGCTTCCTCTCCGAGCTGGAGCCCGGAGAAGGGAAACGAGGTCGTGACGGATTTGGCGATCCGCATCTTCACCGGCTGCTGGGCGCGCGCCACATGGGGCATGGCCAGCGCCGCGCCGGCGGCGAGTGTGCCCACAAGCACTGAGCGTCTGTCGAAATCGGTCATGTCAGTCCTCCCTGATGCCCAAAGGGCTTCTCGATTTTTGGCTTCTCTTTTTGAATCTGAAAACGCTTCCCCCGCGGCGCTGCGGCCGGCTCTGCCCTGAGTGTCCGCCGAAGCGCGAAGCCGAAGCAAGGGGCGGGAAGACGATAGCCTTGATAGCGATATAGCTATATCCTGCGGGGAAGGAGATCACGCATCATGCTCAGCCTCACGCTCCGGCGGCTGGAAGTATTCGTGACCGTGGCCGAAACCGGCGGCTTCGCGGCGGCGGGAACTCGCCTCGGGATCGCCCAGCCCTCCGTCAGCGCCCATATCCAGGCGCTGGAAGCCAAGGCCGGCGGGCCGCTCTTCCTGCGCCCGCGCGGCCGCAAGCCCAGCCTGACGCCGCTCGGCGAAATCCTTCTCGCTCACGCCCGGCAGATGCTCGCGGATGCCGGCGAACTGACCAGCGACCTCGACCGCCAGCGCGACGAGACCACGCAGCGCATCGTCTTCGCCTGCCAGCGATCCCTCGCCAACTACGTCTTTTCCGCGCCCCTCGCCGATTTCGCCCATCGCCAGCCGGGCATCGAGGTGGTGGTGCGTATCGGCATGCAGGAGGATGTGCATGCCCAGGTGGAGCAGGGTCTCGCCGATTTCGGCTGCCTGCTGGGCAACGAGGACCCGCCGAACCTGACCTCCGCCGTCATCGGCCGCCAGCAGCTCGTCTTCATCGCCGCGCCGGGCCATCCGCTGGCGGACCGGGAGGGCATCGCGCCGGCGGAGCTGCGAGCATTTCCTTTCGTGGGCTCGCCCGGCAGCTCCATGTTCGGCCGGCAGGTGGCGGCGCTGCTGCGCCAGATCGGCGTCGGCGAGATTCGCCTGGCGCTTCAGGCGACGGAATATCAGTTCATTCGCGAACTGGTGCTCGCCGGCATCGGCATCGCCTGCGCCGCCTGGCCGAGCGTCGAACGTGACGTGCGCGAGGGCACGCTGGCGATGCTGTCCGTCGAAGCCGCGCCGGTGACGCTGGACATCCGGCAGGTCTTCTCGCCGCGCCGCCGGCTTTCGCCCGCCGCCGCGCTGTTCGCCGCGCATCTGCGCGCGGCCTGCGCCAGGGACAGTGGCAAAAACACTGGCAAGAACCCCCGCGACGACATCGCCCTCGCGCCCTTGGCACCGCGTCCCGCCATGGCGCCGGAACGCCAATGATGCCGACCGCCGCTCCGATGCTGTCGCAGCGCGCCGCCGCAACAGCGCTGATGGTGGCCGCCGGGCTCACCGTCGCGATCCTGGCCGGCTGGATCGCAAGCCTGCATCTTCTGGCCGCACCTGAAGAAACGCACAGGATGTCCAGTCCGGCAGGAGCGCTCGACGCCGTGGTCACTTTCGTGCCGGCAGACAATCCTGCCGCGACGTTATGGGCGGTCTATCTCGTGCCGGCCGGCATGAAGCCGTCGAGCCGCCCCGTGGCCCGCGCCGACCATATCGAAAACCTGTCCATCGCATGGGTGAACGGAACCGAACTGTCCATCCGCGCCGATCGGGCGCGGGTCCTCTTCCGGCAGGAGCACTGGACTCGCCGGATTCCCGAAACCGACGTGAGAATCCGGTTCGACATCCGCGAGGAGATCGCTACAACGCGCTAGCGCACGACTCGCCTCGTATCGCACAACATCAAGCCAAGAGGGACGCTCAGGCATGAAGATCGCCAAGCTCGAAGACTTCCACGCCGATGGCGGTTGGCGGACCTTCTCCTTCCTCAAGCTGACGACCGATGAGGGGCTGGTCGGCTGGGCGGAATATGCCGAAGGCTTCGGCGCCGGCGGCGTCACGCAGATCATCCGCAACTTCGCGCCGATCGTGCAGGGCATGGACCCGCGCCAGGTCGGCAAGATCACCGCGAGCCTTCAGTCCACCACCCGCCTCGCCGCCGGCGGCCTCAACCATCAGGCCATCGCCGCCATCGAGAATGCCTGCCTCGACGTGAAGGCCAAGGCCGCCGGCGTGCCGGTCTGCGCCCTGTTCGGCGGGCCGTTCCGGGACCGGCTGCCGCTCTACTGGTCCCATTGCGGCAGCTTCCGCGCCTGGCGGCCGGATTATTTCGAGAAGGAACTGGGCTTCTCTCCGATCCGCTCGCTCGACGACCTCACGGCGCTGGCGAAGGACGCCGTGGCGCGCGGCTTCAAGGCCGTGAAGACCAATCCCATGACCTTCGGGGCGAAGCACCGCCCGTTCAACTCCGGCTTCCGCATCACGCCGGGCTTTCTCGACCGGCATTACACCAACGAGATGCTGGACGAGATGGGTGACGTGCTCGGCGCCTTCCGCGACGGCCTCGGACCTCATGCCGGCCTGATGTTCGACATCAACTTCGCATTGCGCACCGAGGGCTTCCTGCGGGTCGCCAAGATGGCCGAGCCCTATAAGCTCACATGGTTCGAAATCGACATGCACGACCCGGAGGCGCTGGCGCTGGTGCGCCGCTCCACGACGACGCCGATTACGTCGCTGGAGTCGCTGCACGGCACCCGCGCCTATCGCCCCTATTTCCAGAACTACGCCGTCGATGTCTCCGTCGTGGACGTGCCATGGAACGGGCTCTGGGAATCGGTGCGGATCGCGACGCTCGCGGATGCCTATGAGGTCGATTGCGCCCCGCATAATTTCTACGGCCACCTCGCCACGATGATGAGCGCGCATTTCTGCGCGGCCATCCCGAATTTCCGCATCATGGAGATCGAGGTGGACGACGTGCCGTGGAAGGACGACCTCGTCACCGTGGCACCGGTGATCGAGAACGGCGAACTGCTGGTGCCGACCACACCGGGCTGGGGCTGCGACGTCAACGAGGAGGCGCTGAAGGCGCATCCCGCGAAGATCAAGATCTGACACGATCCAACCGGATGTTGCCGACAACCGCTGACGCACGCCGGCGCACGTCGCGATCGAAACAAAGCAAAAGGCCGGCGGAAACCTCCGCCGGCCTTTTGTCTGCGCCGCAGTGCGGTCAGAGGAAGTTGTTCGGCCAGATCAGGCTGCGCCACATGTGGGATGACGGGCTGTCGTCGAAGCCCAGGCCGTCCTCGGGCTGGCGGAAGTTGCGGCCGATGATGTCGGTGAAATCCTCGACATCAACCTTGGCGTTGGGATCGAACGAGTAGAGATCGTTCAGCGTCACCAGCCGCGCCGACATATACCATTTGTGATTGCGCGCGTCGTCATACGCCTTCTTCACATAGGCCGGCGGCTCGTAATCCTCGCCGAACACCCGCGTATAGAGTTCGGGATATTCGTATCCGACGCTGGGGTCGGGGAAGAAGCGCAGGGCCTGATGATAACGGATCGCCCAGGCGGTTTCCTCGTCCACATAGGGCTCGATCATCTGCGCGCCGTAGTAGCCGTGGTCGGTGCGGATATGGCAGACCACCGCGATATCATGCAGCAGACAGGCGAGGACCAGCTTCTCCGGCAGGCCGTTCTTCTGCGCGAGCTTGGCGCTTTGCAGCAGATGGCTGCCGCCGCGCTTGTTCAGCAGCACGCGCTTTTTCAGATAGTCCATCAGCGTCGGCTTCTCCGGCATCTGCGGCAGCCGCGGCTCGTCATGCATCAGGAAGCGGCCGGGGACGGCCGGCGCGCCGCCTTTGGCGAAGGTCGCGACATCCGCGAACCAGGGCGTCGCGACATTGCGGTCGAGCACGTCCATCATGGCGGTTTCGAGAAGTTCGTCCTTCTCGTCGTGGCTCATGCCCGGCGTCACTTTCGCGACGGCGATGCGGCCGGCCTCGGCCGCCAGTTCATCCTGAGATTTGAAATCGGAGTTCAAATCCTGGGTTTTGAGTTGTGTTGCGACTGTCACCGCCCTGGCTCCCTGAATGGCCGCAGCGTGTCCGCGCGGCCCGTTTCGCTATCGCCTGCTATCGGAGCGGCAGATGACCGCAGCATATGATCGGACAGCCGCCAGCCCTGCATGAAGCCGGCATCAGGCAGATCCCGTTCCAAACTGCCTCTGCCGCCGGAATGTCCGATAGCATCCGCTTTGGAATGATTCTCTGATCGCGTCCGGATATTGTCAAGGATACCCCGGTCAAGCGGGCATGACGACGGCCGGGCACCATCGGGTCCGGCTCTCGATTCCATCCCTTGCGGCGAGAATCTCCGCTTTGCGCTGCACACCGGGGCGAGAGGCAGGCCCCCTCGCCGACCGCGGATGCGGTGCCGGGTGCGCCCCGCCGGTCAGACCTCCACGAGGATATAGTTGTCCTTCACCGACACCTGGAACGTCTCGGCGACATACGGCCCCTTGGCCTTGCCATCCTTGATCGCCTCCGCCTTCGCCTCGGCGGCCGCCTGCTCGAGTTCCTCGCCGCTCTCCACGCGCGTGGAATAGGCCCGCACGCGGGTGTTCTCCGGGTCGCACCAGGACTGGCCCGTGCGGATGTCGAATTCCCAGCCATGCCACGGGCAGCGCAGCAATTCGCCCTGCCGGCTGAGGCGGTATTGGCCCGGCTCGTCCGCCTCGGCGAGGCCGATGATGCGGCCCTTGCAGAGCGAGGCGCCCTCATGCGGACACTTGTTGGCCAGCGCGAAATAGTCGCCATTCACATTGAAGATGCCGATCTCACGACCCCGCGCGGTCACGAGCTTGCTCTGCCCCGGTCCGATCTCGTCGGCCCGGGCGACGACATGCCAGCTCATGCCGCCCCCAGCCTGAACAACCGGGTCGCATTGCCCGCGAACAATTTCTGCTTCTGCTCGTCGGTCATCCGATGCTTGAAGGCATAGGCCGGATCGTCGAAATCCCAGTGCGGATAGTCGGACGAGAACATCAGGCGATCGTAGCCGATCCATTCCATCAGCCGCGCGAGATCTTCCGGCTTTTCCGGTTCCTCGACCGGCTGGGTGGTCAGATAGACGTGCTCGCGCAGATATTCGGACGGCGCGCGCTTGAGATGCGGCACTTCCGAGCGGAACGCCTTCCAGTGCTTGTCCATGCGCCAGCCGAGCGACGGCGCCCAGCCGAAGCCCCCCTCGATGCAGGTGAGCCGCAGCGAGGGGAACGCCTCGAATGCGCCTTCGAGGATCATGCTGACGATCACCGCCTGCATCGCCTGCACCAGCGACTGATGCTCCTCGTAATAGTAGGACACCGCGCCCGTGCCGGCGCCGGCGGGGAAGCCCGACACGCCCCCCACATGCATGCCGATCGGCAGGCCGGCTTCCACCGCGGCCTCGAAGATCGGCCAGTAGCGCTTGCGGCCGAGCGGCTCGCTGTTGCGCGGCGGGATCAGGATCTGGACATAGCGTCTGTCCTGCGCGCAGCGCCGGATTTCGGCGACGGAGAAGTCGATATCGTCGGCGGAAACCTGGATCGAGCCATGCAGCCGCGGCTCCGGCACCACCCAGTTTTCGATCTGCCATTCGTTGATCGCCCGGCACAGCGCCGCGCCGAATTCGAGGTTGCGCTGGTTGCCGGCATTCATGCGCAGCGGGATCAACACGCCATGGGCGATGCCGTTGGCGTCGAGATGCTGCGCCCGCATGAAGTCGAGATCGGAGCCGGGAGGGCCGCCGCCGGGCGGCCAGGCATCGGCCCGGGAGACCTCCGGCGCCATGCGCGGATAGGCCAGCGTCGAAGCGAAAGCCTGCCGCACGCCGCTGCCATAGGTGGTCATGTGCTCCCACCAGCGCGCGGACATGAACGGCTTGAACTCGGCCGCCGATTTCGCGAGCGGATGAATGTCGCAATCGACGATGCCGGGACGCTGCGGCTTCGGCGCGGCGCGGCCCGGCTTGCTCTGCGTCTTGCTGTCCTGAACGCGATCGAGAACGTCGGTCATATCGACCTCCTTATGGTCCCGTCCCCACCCGGCACAATTAGTCGTGCAGCCGAGTATACGTCGCCATGGCGTTATCGTGGAGCACTTTTCGCGCGAGATCGCCGGCCAGCGCCCGGGGCAGCGCGTCGGTTCCCTCGAAATGCCAGTGCGGGTAATCCGTCGAGAACATCAGCATGTCGTCGGAACCGAGCTGTTCGACGATCTGCTCCAGAATATCCGAGTCCGGCGGCGCATCGACGGGCTGGAGCGTGAAGCGCACATGCTCGCGGATGAGATTCGCCGGCGCGGTCTTGACCCAGGGCACCTCGGCGCGGACCCCGCGCCAGGTCTTGCCCGCCCGCCACATGAAGGCCGGGACCCAGCAGAAGCCGGATTCCGAGAAGACGAAGCGGATATCGGGAAACTTGGCGAAGACGCCTTCGGAGATCAGGCTCAGGAGCTGGCTCTCGAAGGCGCCGGACTGGTTGACGTAATCCTCTAGGAAATAGGACGGCCAGCCGGTGGAGGTCGGCGCATGGCGGTAGGTCGAGCCAGCATGAACCGCGATCGGCAGGCCGTGCTTCTCGGCCGCGCGATAGATCGGCCAATGGGCGCGGCGGCCGAGCGGCTTTTCGCCCATCGCGGGCAGCAGCACCTGCACGAAGCGCCGGTCGCCGGCGCGGCGCTCGATTTCCTCCACCGCCAGTTCGGCATTCTCGGTCGGCACCAGGATGGAGCCGCGCAGGCGCGCGTCCCGGTCGAGCCATTCCTTCGCCAGCCAGTCGTTGACCGCCCGGCAGAACACCGCCGCCATATCCTCGCTGTGCATCGCCTGCGCGCCATGGATCACGTTGGCGATGGCATATTTCACGCCGAAGCCGTCGAGCGCCTGCGCCTTGAGCATCTCGAAATCGGAGCCCGGCACCCCCGCTTTCGGCCGCCAGTCCGGCCGCGCGGAGAACGGCGCATTGGGCGGCGAGCTGGACATGGCGAAATTCAGACGGTCGACGCCCCGGTTGACGAACTGCTCGCGCCAGTAATCGTCGAAATAGGGCATCAGCGCCTGGGTGTTGGGCACGGCCGGATGCAGGTCGCAATCGATGGCCGGATGGCCGAAGATGCTGTCGCCGCCAGCGGAGCGTTCCGCCGGCCCGGCAGACTGGCGGGTCTGCTCTGCGCGCTCGCGGGTCTCAACCATCGTTTCCCCCTGCCGTCACATCGAAGCTCCCACTTGCACGCTGGTTCACCGCAAGCTGGTTCACCTGCAAAGCCGGCGTGAGCACTCCATACGTGGGCGCTCCATACGCCGCACCGTTAGTCCTCTTTAGAAGGTGGATCAACTGACCCGGCGCAAGGGGCCGGCATGCCTAGTTGGCGCACCGGAGGATCCGGAAAGCGTCGTTATAGGATTATTTTCTTGACATCGTGACGCTGATCCGATAGTCTCCGGGCAGCCTCGGGACAGCCGCCTTCAGACCCTGCGTTCCTTGCTCCGCATTCCTTGCGGCACATTTTGAACAAAATTAGAACAAAGTTCCGGAGGCCGGATTCCCGGTTTGTTTCCGCATGCGCGGTTTCCGCGCAGCCGCCGGATCGGGAACCGCGGCTTGCCGCCGCCACCGATTTGCCATAGAGCCGCCGGGCAGGCTCACTTTCAAGAAACGACATCGAGGAGATTTCAGGTGGCGACAATCGTACTCGCGCATGGTGCATGGTCGGCCGCTTGGGCCTGGAAAAAGGTCCGCCCGCTGATGGCGCAGGCCGGCCACACCTTCTTCACCCCGACCTATACCGGCCTCGGCCAGCGCGCCCATCTGGCGAGCCCCGACAACGATCTCGACACCCACATCCGCGACGTGCTCGGCGTGCTGGACTATGAGGACCTGCATGATGTCGTCCTGCTCGCCCACAGCTATGGCGGCATGGTCGGCACCGGTGTCGCGGACCGGGCGCGCGCGCGCATCCGCCATCTGATCTATCTCGACGCCTTCGTGCCGGACGACGGAAAGGCGCTGATGGACTATCTGCCCGAGGCCCAGCGCCAGCGCATGATGGAGGGCATGACCGCCGGCGACGGCTGGCGCGTGCCGCCCGCGCCGACCCCGGAGGACACTTCCGAGGCCGACAAGGCGTGGATCGGAGCCAAGCGGCTGCCGCAATCGGTGAAATGCTTCGCCACGCCGCTCAGGCTCCAGAACGGCCCGCTGACCCTGCCGCGCAGCTATATCCAGGCGATGAAATATCCGCACGGTCCGTTCGGCCAGTTCGCCGCAAGGGCGAAGCAGGAGCCGGGCTGGAAGACCTATGAGATCGACTCCAGCCACAGCCCGAACGTCACCGCGCCCGAAGCGCTGATGGCCGTGCTGAAACAGGCGATGGCCGCGCAGGACTGAAGCGCCGGCGGACTGCAACGATACCGGGAGGAACCTGATGGCCGATGCGCGCAACGCCTCGCTGGTCGCCCATATCGACTGCCCCGGCGGCGGACAGGTCTGGGTGGACGGCACCACGCTGTTCATCGGCCATATGCGCGCGCCGACCGGCACCACCATCGTCGACGTGGCGGACCCGAAGAATCCGAAACAGCTCGCGCGGATCGAGCTGCCGCCGGGCTGGCATTCCCACAAGGTGCGCGCGAAAGACGGCATCATGATCGTCAACCACGAGGTCGATGGCCAGGGCATGGCCAACGGCTTCAAGGGCGGGCTCGCGGTCTATGACGTGTCGAAACCCGAGACCCCGCGCCGGCTCGGCAAATGGGAGACCGGCGGCGCGGGCGTCCACCGCTACGACTTCGACGGCCGCTATGCGTATATTTCCGCCACCAAGGACGGCTATATCGGCAACATCGTCGTGATCCTCGACCTTGCCGACCCGACGCAGCCCCGCGAGGTCGGAAGCTGGTGGATTCCCGGCCAGTGGGAGGCCGGCGGCGAGCCCTATCCATGGGACGACTTCGTCGAACCGAAATGCCACCATCCCCTGCGTGTGGGCGACCGGCTCTATGTCAGCTACTGGCATCATGGCCTGTTCATCCTCGACATCTCAGACATGAGCCGGCCGAAGCTCGTCTCCGAACATCGCCGCAGCCCGGCCTTTCCGCATCCGACCCATACCTGCCTCGTGATCCCGCAACTGCTGAAGGGCCGGCGCATCATGGTGGTGGCGGACGAGGACGTCGCCAAGCTGCGCTCCGCGCCGCCGGCTTTCTCCTGGGTGTTCGACATCACCGAGGAGACGCTGCCGACGCCGATCGCCACCATTCAGGTGCCGGGCATGGACAACGTGACGCCGCAGCCGAGCCAGACCGGCTGCCACCAGCCCTCCGAGGTGTTCAGCGGCACGATCATCCCGTTCGCATGGTTCTCGCGCGGGTTGCGGCTGTTCGACATCGCCGACCCCTATGCGCCGAAGGAAGTCGGCCATTACGAGCCGGACCCCGCGCCCGGCGCGCAGCGATGCTCCGCCAACGACGTGACGATGGACTCGCGCGGCCTGATCTATCTCATCGACCGCATCCGCGGCGTCAGCATCATCGAAGCCAAGGTGTGACGGTTCCCGGCCGGGCCGGATCATCAACGGGAGGCAGCGTGAAGGACTTTCAGGGCAAAACCGCCTTCGTCACCGGCGGCGCGAGCGGCATCGGCCTCGCGATGGCGCGCACCTTTCTCGACCGCGGCATGAACGTGATGCTCGCCGATGTGGAGCGGGAGGCCATGGACGCCGCGCTGCATTCGCTCTCCAACCACGGCGACCGGGTGGCGGGCGTGATCGCGGATGTCTCGCTCGGCGAAGCATTGCAACGGGCAGCGGACGAGACCTTCGCCACCTTCGGCAACGTGCATGTCCTCTGCAACAATGCCGGCGTCTCCCGCGCGGGGGCGCTCGACGCCATTTCCCTGTCCGACTGGGACTGGGTGATCGGCGTCAATCTCTATGGTCTGATCCACGGCCTGCGCATCTTCGTGCCGCATATGAAGGCCCATGGCGAGGCTGGGCATATCGTCAATACATCCTCGATGGCGGCGCTGACGCCCAAGGCTCTGGGCGGCGTCTATGCCGCCACCAAATACGCCATCGCCGGCATCTCG
>DATMEW010000123.1:0-77710 GCA_035556495.1 Xanthobacteraceae bacterium
AAATTGACAGTCCCGATCCGTATGTTGAGGTGTCATTCTACTTTGGGGGAGAGTCGCGATGAATTTTCAGAAGTATACGGCGGAAGCGATCGGCACATTCTGGCTGACGTTCGGCGGGTGCGGCAGCGCGGTTTTCGCAGCGGCCTTTCCGAATGTCGGCATTGGCCTGCTGGGCGTGTCCCTGGCCTTCGGCCTCACGGTGGTGACGATGGCCTATGCCATCGGCCATATCTCGGGATGCCATCTCAATCCGGCGGTCACGGTCGGGCTGACGATGGGCGGCCGGTTTCCCGCCAAAGAAGTGGTGCCCTATATCGTCGCGCAGGTGATCGGCGCCATCGTTGCGGCGGGCCTGATCTATGTCATCGCCAAGGGCGCGCCGAGCTTCGATCCCAACGGCGGGCTTGCCGCCAACGGCTATGGCGACCACTCGCCGGGCAAATACACCCTCTATGCCGGCTTCCTGATGGAAGTGGTGATGACGATGATGTTCCTGTTCGTCATCATGGGTGCGACCCATGGCAAGGCTCCGGCCGGCTTCGCGCCGCTCGCCATCGGCCTTGCGCTGACGCTGATCCATCTGGTGAGCATTCCCATCACGAACACCTCGGTGAACCCCGCGCGCAGCACCGGTCCGGCACTGTTCGCCGGCGGCGGCTGGGCCCTCGGCCAGCTCTGGCTGTTCTGGGTGGCGCCGCTGATCGGCGGTGGGCTCGGCGGCCTGCTCTATCGCTGGTTGAGCACGGAGCCCAGCGCTCCCGTGGTGGGTAATGCCCGCTAGGCTTCTGAGGGGGCGAGCGCGACGAAAGCAGAAGAGGCCGCCGGTATCGGCGGCCTCTTTGTTTGCGGTATGGCCAGGCCGCATTTGACTTTGTGGCGTCCGGCGCTTTTTGTGGGCAGGGAGAAGTGGGACGACTGGGGGGACCATGCAGCGCATGAAAGCGGAAGACGTGATCGGTTCCGGCGGAAGACCGTTCACCGGCGCCGAATATCTCGAAAGCCTGCGTGACGGACGGGAGGTTTATATCCACGGCGAGCGCGTGAAGGATGTCACCGCCCATCCCGCTTTCCGCAACGCCGCCCGCTCCATCGCCCGGCTCTACGATACCCTGCACGACCCCGCACGACAGGCCGAGCTGACCTGCCCAACGGACACAGGTGGGGGCAGCTTTACCCACAAGTTCTTTCGCGTCGCCCGGTCCCGGGAGGATGTGGTCGGCCAGCGCGACGCGATCGCCGCCTGGGCGCGCATGAGCTACGGCTGGATGGGCCGCACGCCGGACTACAAGGCGGCACTGATGAACACGCTGGGCGCCAACGCGCCCTATTACGAACAATTCGGCGACAATGCCCGCCGCTGGTATGCGCGCGCGCAGGAAAACGTCCTGTTCATGAACCACGCCATCGTCAATCCGCCGGTGGATCGCGCCAAGCCGGCCGATCAGGTCAAGGACGTCTTCATCTCGATCCAGAAGGAGACCGACGCCGGCATCTATATTTCAGGCGCCAAGGTCGTCGCGACCTCGTCGGTGCTGACCCATTACAATTTCCTCGGCCAGAATGCCGCGATGCCGATCGCCGATACGGACCTTGCCGTGATGTTCATCGCGCCGATGAACGCGCCGGGCGTGAAGCTGTTCTGCCGCACCTCCTACGAGATGACGGCGAGCGTCATGGGTTCGCCCTTCGACTATCCGCTGTCGTCGCGCTTCGACGAAAACGACGCGATCTTCGTGTTCGATAACGTCTTCATCCCGTGGGAAGACGTGCTGCTGCATCGGGACCTTGAGAAGCTCAAGAATTTCTTTCCCCAATCCGGTTTCGTCGCCGGCTATCAGTTGCATGGCTGCACGCGGCTGGCGGTGAAGCTGGACTTCCTCGTCGGCATCATCGCCAAGGCGTTGCGCACCACCGGCGCCGATGAGTTCCGCGGCAATCAGGCGATGCTGGGCGAAATCGTCGCCTGGCGGAACCTGTTTTGGGCGCTGTCGGACGGCATGGCCATGAGCCCGACGCCTTGGCACGATGGCGCGGTGCTGCCGAACAATCAGGCCGGATCGAGCTACCGGGTCTTTGCCGGCGATGCCTATGGGCGCGTCAAGGAGATCGTGCAGAAGATCGTCGCCTCGGCGCTGATCTACCTGCCGTCCTCGGCGGAGGACCTCAAGAATCCGGAGATCGACAAGTATCTCGCGCGGTTCCTGCGCGGCTCGAACGGCATCGATCACCGCCAGCGCATCAAGATCATGAAGCTGTTGTGGGATTCGATCGGCACGGAATTCGGCGGCCGCCATGAGCTTTATGAACGCAATTACGCCGGAAACCACGAGGATATCCGCATCCAGGCCCTGTGGTCTGCGCGGGGCTCGGGGGCGCTGGACGACATGGTCGGCCTCGCCGAAGCCTGCATGGCGGATTATGACGAGAATGGCTGGGTGTCGGACGCCTGGCTCGATCCGGACGATGTCGCATATCATGGACGTGGAAAAGAGCGCGGAAACTGAATGATTCTGGAAACGAATACGATGAGCTGGATCGATCAACGGCCCGATGACGCGATGGATGGCGCATTCTCCGCCGTCGCGGCAGATCATATTCCGACCGCGGATGCCGGCCAGTTCCGCCAGGCCATGAGCCGCCTCGGCGCCGCCGTCCATGTCATCACCACGGCAGGCCCGGCAGGGCTGACCGCCATGACGGCGACGGCGGCCTGCTCCGTCTCCGACCAGCCGCCGACGCTGCTCATCTGCGTCAACAAGCGCGCCCAGAGCGCCCCGATTTTGTCGGGGAACGGCGTTTTCTGCGTCAATACCCTTCGCTTCGGACAGGAAAGCATCGCGGATTTCTTCGCCAAGCGCGATGTCGACAAGCCCGCCATGCTCCAGGGCGCGGAGTGGGCTCCGCTGGTGACGGGAGCGCCGGTGCTGTCTTCCGCGGTGGCGGCGTTCGACTGTCGCATCACCGGCATGAAATCGGTGGGCAGCCACAATGTGATCTTCGGCGCCGTGCAGGCCGTTCATATCGGCACTGCCGGACCCTCGCTGGTCTATTACGACCGAAGCTACCGCCCGGTATAGGCGCTTCTCCCGGTGGTCGGAGCAATACCGCCATACCTGTTCGGAAGCTCCACCCTGCTATGATCGTTCCAGCGAGTTCCATCGGGAACGAAGGCCGCGACGGAAAGTTGTCAATTGCCGGCAGGGCGCAAGTCCCAAGGCTCCGGAGCGGGCGAGAGCGTCCACCGGATGTGGGGTAGGGTGGCTTCAAGGAGAGAGTCATGGGCCAGCAGAACCAGCAAAATCAGCAGCAGCAGAACCAGCAGAACAAGCCGGGTCAGCAGCAGCAGGGCGGCGGGCAGCAGTCCGGCCAGCAGCAGCAGCAGCAGTCCGGCCAGAAGCCCGGTCAGCAGTCGGGTCAGCAGAACCGTTGACCGGCATCAGGCCGTCGAGGAAAAGCCCCGCAATGCGGGGCTTTTTTCGTAAGTGCGGTGCCGCGCATCTGCCGGTCCGCCATTGGTCGTGGTTAACAGAATATTAAAAAATTAAGGTTAACAAAGGGTTTACGTTGAGGCAGCCCCGTCCGTTCTGGCTAGCATCGCGTTTGTGATGCGACTCGGTCCGGATACTTTTGGGGGCTGCGGTATGATCCGGAAGCCATCTGTCGGTGAGATCAACGCCATGCTGGTGGCGGCATATTTTCTGCCGCTGTGCAGCCGTGAAGCCGTCGCTGCGCTGACCTCTCCGGTTTATGGCCTCACCGATCCCGACTTCGTGACCGTGGCGGTTTTCTATCGTCAGCTTTTCGATCTCGCGCCCGGCGGGCTGGCGCGGGTCGCCAGCGTGCTGGGCGGCATCAAGCTGGTGATGGCGGCGGGCTTCCTCGCGCTGATTATCGATGTGGTGAGGGGCATTGTCATCGGGCGGAAGGGCGACGAAGCGACGGTGAATGTCGCGCTTCTCATCGGCGCGCTGGGTCTGCTGGTCTGGTCCATTCCATTCTATGCCGCCGGCGACGCGGCCATGATGCGGCTCATCGCGACACAGGCGCTGATGATCTCGGGCGCCGTCATCGTGGTGATGGTGCAGCGGCTGGCCATGCCGGCAGAAGACCTGTTGGAGCCCGTTCGCTTCTCGCTGGACCCGGAGCAGCGTCCGCTGCCGATGCGGCTGGACGGCGTCCCGGTTGGCCGGGCGGCCTGACGCCGACGCGCCGCGCCTCCCGCCGGGTCCGGGATCGGCCGCCTATTTCGGACGCGGCTCCTTCAGGGCGATGTCCGGCCGCCAGCCATGTCCGGCGCGCATCTGCTGCACCGCGCTGACGAGGGCTCGTGCCGCGTTGCGGACCTCCTCGAATGTCGCCTCGTCGCGATCCAGATCCTCATGGCTGGTGGCGTAAGGCTTCTTGTAGCCGATGTAACCCGAGAGCTGGGAGAGGTGGCCGGCTTCGACCAGGCCGATGTCGCTGAGCCAGGCCGCAAGGTCTGCGCGGGCGCCCTCTGCTCCTACGGCATCGCCATGGACCACCACGGAGAAGACACGTCCGGCGAGGTGGCGCGGATAGCCCCAGCCGGCGAGTTCGATGTCCTTGGCTTTGGCCGGGTCCTTGCCGTGGGTCGAGGTCGGGTCGGGATTGCCGCCATCGGCACAGACCAGCCGGTCGATCATCAGCTTGAGGGCGCTCGAACTCGTGTACCAGTTCACCGGCGTGAGGATCATCACGCCATGGGCTGCGCTCCACATCGGGTAGATGTCGTGCATCCAGTCCTGCACCTGGCCGAGCGCATGGTTCGGATAGCAGGAGCAGGGCCAGTGGCAGAGCGGCATCGCCGTGGAGACGCAGGTTTTGCACGGATGGATATGGCGGCCGTATTCCGACGACAGACGGCTGAGATCGAGATCCTCGATGTCCCAGCCGTCCTGCCGCGCGAATATGTCCCGGGCGGCCTGCGCGAGCCGCCAGGTCTTGGAGGCTTCGCCGGGGCAGGTCTGGTTGCTGCGGCTCGCGCCGTTGACGAGAAGAATTCGGGACGGCGAGGCCGGGTTTTTCTGGGCGGCTTCGGCCTCGCGGATGCGCTCGCTCGCCTCGATCCATTCCACCGCGAGATCGTAGTCAGGATCCGCATAGCCCGGCCCGGCCTTGCGCGTCACCGGCGCCTTTCTGTATTCGGAATAGGCTTCCCAGGCCACTTCGGCGATGGCGGAGATCTCGGTTTCGAGGTTCCGGAATGCCGGGTCGTGGAAGCGAGCGCGGTAGCGGGCGATGAATTCCGTCCTGTCGAGCTGGACGCTCGGCATGTCCTTGCGGACTCTGGGTGGCATCGTGTCGCCTCCGCGTCGGGTTCGGAGCCGACAAGTCCCGAAATTTGAAAAGGTTCAAGACTGGGGTGCGAGGCAGCGGCCGGGCGCGGAGTGGGATCGGGCCGGCCGGGTGGAACCCAGCCTCTTCCCAGGCGCAGTTCAACCCGTTAAGCCGGGGGCGACGCGCCGGCGAACGGCGCAGGCCGATATTTGCGGAGAATTTGCGATGGCGATGACGATGACGGGCGAGGTCGAGCTCCCCGCCAGCCGGGAGACGGTCTGGGCCAAGCTGAACGACCCCGAAGTCCTGAAAGCCTGCATCCCGGGCTGCGAGGAACTGAACGTGACTGCGGAAAACGAATTCCAGGCGGTCGCCACCGTGAAGGTCGGTCCCGTGAAGGCCCGTTTCAAGGGCAAGGTGAAGCTGCTCGATCTCGACCCGCCGAACGGCTACCGCATCGCCGGCGAAGGCGAGGGCGGCGTCGCCGGCTTCGCCAAGGGTGGTGCGACCGTGAAACTCGCGGAAAAGGACGGCGGCACGCTGCTGTCCTACGACGTCGAGGCGCAGATCGGCGGCAAGCTGGCGCAGATCGGCCAGCGTCTCGTCAACGGCGCTGCGAAAAAGACCGCGGACGAGTTTTTCGCCAAATTCGCCAATGCGGTGAAGGAAGGCGCCTGACGCCTCCCGCCAGCATCTCCGGTGCATATCTTGCCGGTAGCGGCCGGAACTTGACCGGGCAGGTGCACGCGGTCCAGATTTGAGTTATTGCAAGTTGCGTCGCCGAGCCGGAGGGCTCCGGCGGCGTTGCAGACCTGATTTTGAGGTGCGGGGAGCCGCATCCATAGGGGAGATGGCGATGGTTGCTGTGTCGATGACGGTGAATGGAAAAGCCGTCAGCGCCGATGTCGATCCGCGGACGCTGCTGGTGCAATATCTGCGCGAGCATCTGCGTCTGACAGGCACGCATATCGGCTGCGACACCTCCCAGTGCGGCGCCTGCGTGGTTCACATCAACGGCAAGGCGACCAAGTCCTGCACCAATTTCGCCTGGCAGTGGGAAGGCGCAGAGGTCACCACCATCGAGGGGCTGGCGGACCCGAACGGCCCGCTCCACCCGATGCAGGAGGCGTTCCGCGAGAACCACGGCCTCCAGTGCGGCTACTGCACCCCCGGCATGATCATGACCGCCGTGGACATGGTGAACCGCAAGGGTCACGATCTCGACGACAAGACCATCCGTCACGAGCTTGAAGGCAACATCTGCCGCTGCACGGGCTACCACAACATCGTCAAGGCCATCGCGGCCGGTGCGAAGGCGATGGAAAGCACGTCCGGGCAGGGGTCCGACGACAAGCTTCAGGCAGCCGAATAAGGCGCGGGCGGGAGATTTCCACCATGTATGCTTTCACATTCCAGCGCCCCACCACCGTTCGCCAGGCCGTCAATCTGCTGGCCAAGAACGAGGACGCCAAGATTCTGGCCGGCGGCCATTCCCTCATTCCGGTGATGAAGCAGCGGCTCGCCGGCCCGACCATGCTGGTCGATCTGTCCAAGGTCGAAGGTATCCGGGGGATCGAGGTCGGCCCGCGCTCCGTCACCATCGGCGCGATGACCTTGCATTCGGAAGTCGCCAATTCGGCGGAGCTGAAGCAGGCGCTGCCGGCGCTGGCCGGCGTGCCCGCCGGCATCGGCGATCCGGCGGTGCGCCATCGCGGCACCATCGGCGGCTCCATCGCCAATAACGACCCGAACGCCGATTATCCGGCGGCCTGCCTCGGCCTCGGCGCGACCATCATCACCTCGCGGCGGAAAATTCCGGCGGATGAGTTCTTCCAGGGCATGTTCACCACCGCGCTGGAGCCGGACGAGATCATCACCAAGGTCCAGTTTCCGATCCCCAAGAAGGCGGCTTACGAGAAGTTCAAGCACCCGGCCTCCGGCTTCGCCCTTGTCGGCGTGTTCGTTGCGAGGCGCAGCAGCGAGGTCCGCGTCGCGGTGACGGGCGCGGGCTCGAACGGCGTGTTCCGCGTGCCGGAATTCGAGGAGGCGCTGGCGAAGCGGTTCCATGCGAAGTCCCTCGAAGGCATCGCCGTGTCGCCCGACGAAATGAATACCGACATCCATGCCAGCGCCGAATATCGCGCCCATCTGGTGGGGGTGATGACGAAACGCGCGGTCAATGCCGCCAACGCCGGCATCGCCATGGAAAAACAGGGCTGAGAATCAGGGCTGAGAAGCGGGGCTGAGCCGGTTTCCCCGTCCGGGAGTGGTCCTCCTCCGCGCCGGGACCTATATTGTGATTGGCCCCGATCGCAATGCCCGGCCTCCGCGCCGGGCATTTCCTTTGTCGGGCGCCGTATCCACTCCAGGCCGGAACCGCCGGCAACGGGACATTGCCATTCATGACCAAGGTTGCCGCCGTGCCGGGCTCCATCGACGACACGCTGAAGCTGCTCACCGGCGCGGACTATGTCGCCGACCGCCCGCTGGCGACGGTGCTGTTTCTGGCGCTGAAGATGGGCCGTCCGCTGTTTCTCGAAGGCGAGGCCGGCGTCGGCAAGACCGAGATCGCCAAGGTGCTGTCCGCGACGCTGGGCCGGCGGCTGATCCGCCTGCAATGCTATGAGGGGCTGGATGTCAGCTCCGCCGTCTACGAATGGAACTATGCCAGCCAGATGATCGCCATCCGTCTTGCCGAAGCGGAGGGCGTGGTGGACCGGGACCGGCTGACGGGCGATATTTTCTCGGACCGGTTCCTGATCCGCCGCCCGCTTCTGGAGGCGCTCCAGCCCGACCCGGCCGGTGCGCCGGTGCTGCTGATCGACGAACTCGACCGGGCGGACGAAGCTTTCGAGGCGTTCCTCCTCGAAGTGCTTGCGGACAATCAGGTCACGATCCCCGAACTGGGCACCGTGAAGGCGCCGGTGCCGCCCATCGTCATCATCACGTCCAACCGCACGCGCGAGATCCATGACGCGCTCAAGCGCCGCTGCCTCTATCACTGGGTCGGCTATCCGGACGCGCATCGCGAGCTCGCCATCGTGCGCGCCAAGGTGCCGGGCATCGGTAAGCTGCTGTCCGAGCAGGTCGTTGGCTTCGTCCAGATGCTGCGGCAGGAGGACCTGTTCAAGGCTCCCGGCGTCGCCGAGACGCTGGACTGGGCAAGCGCCCTGTCCGAACTCGATGTGAAGGCGCTCGATCCCGCAAAGGTTTCGGACACGCTCGGCGTGCTGTTGAAATATCAGGACGACATCGTCCGCATCGACAGCGGCAAGGCCGCGCAGATGATCGGCGAATTGAAGTCCGAGTTAAAGAGCCGGTGATGGCGCCCGGCGCGCCATCCGCTGATGACGCCGGTCGATCCGCGGGCGACGGCCGGCTGTCCGAGAACATCGTCTATTTTGCCCGCGCCCTGCGGGCCGCCGGCCTTCCGGTGGGGCCGGGCAGCATCCTCGATGCGCTGGCGGCGGTGAAGGCCGCCGGCGTCGGCACGCGGGAGGATTTCTACTGGACGCTGCATGCCGTGTTCGTGAAACGGCGTGAGCATTCGATTCTGTTCGAACAGGCATTCCGGCTGTTCTTTCGCCGCCGCGACGTGCTCGACCATATGATGGCGGCGATGCTGCCGGAGGCCGAGCCGGAAGCGCCCGAGCCGCCCAAGGCCGGCGCGCAGCGCGTCGCCGAAGCGCTGCTCGGCGGACGTGACGAGCCGCAGCCGCCGAAGCCGGACGAGGTGGAAGTCGATGCGCGGCTGACGGTGTCGGACAGCGAGGTGCTTCGCCGCAAGGACTTCGCCCAGATGTCGGCGCTGGAAATCGCCCAGGCGCGGGAGGCGATCAAGCGGCTCGTGCTGCCGATCGACGAGGTGCGGACGCGGCGGCTCAGGTCCAGTCCCCACGGCCGCCAGGTCGATCTGCGGCGCACCCTGCGCGCCAGCATGAAGGCTGGCGGTGCGCTGATCGATTTGCAGAAGCTTGCGCCGCGCACCAGGCCGCCGCCGATCGTCGCGCTGGTGGATATCTCGGGCTCGATGAGCCAGTATACCCGCCTGTTCCTGCATTTCCTTCACGCCATCACGGACGCGCGGCGGCGCGTGCATACCTTCCTGTTCGGCACGCGGCTGACCAATGTGACGCGGGCCTTGCAGCACAAGGACCCCGACGAGGCGCTGGAGGCGTGTTCCGCCAGCGTGGACGACTGGTCCGGCGGGACGCGCATCGGCACCTCGCTGCATCTGTTCAACCGGCTGTGGGGCCGCCGTGTGCTCGGGCAGGGGGCCGTCGTGCTGCTGATCACCGACGGGCTGGAGCGCGATCCCGACGAGCGCCTCGCTTTCGAGATGGACCGGCTGCACCGCTCCTGCCGCCGGCTGATCTGGCTCAATCCGCTGCTGCGTTTCGACGGCTTCGAAGCCAAGGCCAAGGGCATCCGCACCATGCTGCCCCATGTTGACGAATTGCGGGCGATCCATAATCTGGATTCCATGAGTGAACTCGTCCGTGCGCTGTCGGCGGATGGCGGCCGGTCCAACGAGGCGAGGGCCTGGTTGAAGCGGGTGGCTTGAGCCTCGGGTTTGTCCAGAGATTGCCGGACGGCCCGCGGCGGCCCATATCTGGTATATTCATCCGGCCGGACGACCTGAGCGCCGCCTGCTGGCCGGCGTGATCAGACGAGGTGATCCCATGAGCATGCTCGCGCGCGACGACGATATCCTTCAGGCCGCCGAGGACTGGCGCAAGGCCGGACGTGGCGTTGCGCTCGCCACCGTGATCGAGACCTGGGGCTCGGCTCCGCGTCCGGTCGGGTCGAATCTGGTGATCGACGAGGACGGCAATTTCCTCGGATCGGTCTCCGGCGGCTGCGTGGAAGGCGCGGTCGTGACCGAGGCGCTGGACGTGATAGGGACCGGCAAGGCGAAGACGCTGGAATTCGGCGTGGCCGACGACACCGCCTGGAAGGTCGGGCTGTCCTGCGGCGGCACCATCCGCGTCTTCGTCGAGAAGGTGGATTGATCCGCGCGTTTCCCTGACCTGGGAAATGTCAGTCAGCGTTGATTTGTTTTTGAGGATCTCCGTATGCGCCTTGATGTGCTGCGCCAGTTGAATGCCGAACGGGCCGCCCGCCGCGCCGCCGTGGTGGTGACGAATCCCGAGACCGGCGCTCAGCGTCTGGTGACGGCGGCCGCCGCCGCGCAGGACCCGCTGGCGGACGTGATCGCGGCGCGGCTGCGCAGCGGCAAGAGCGGCATGGAAGATACGGCGGAGGGGCGCGTGTTCCTCACCGTGCATGAGCCGGCCGTCCGCCTGCTCATCGTCGGCGCGGTGCATATCAGCCAGGCGCTTGCGCCGATGGCGAAGCTGCTCGGCTATGACGTCACCATCGTCGATCCGCGCACCGCCTTTGCGACGCCGGAACGTTTTCCGGATGTGAAGGTCATCGCCGAATGGCCGGACACGGCGCTGCCGCCGCTGAACGTGGACCGCTACACGGCTTTCGCCGCGCTGACCCATGATCCCAAGATCGACGATCCCGCCTTGCTCCATGCCCTTGAGCGCGGCTGCTTCTATATCGGCGCGCTCGGCTCGCGGAAGACCCATGGTCGGCGGCTCGACCGTCTGAAGGAGCAGGGCGCGAGCGCGGAGGCGCTGGCGTCCATCCGCGCGCCCATCGGCCTCGACATCGGCGCGGTGTCGCCGGCCGAGATCGCGGTCTCCATCATCGGGCAGATCACCGAGACCCTGCGCAAGGCCCCGGCCGCCGTGGAGAAGGCGGCATGAAATTCGGACCCGTTCCACTGGGGGAGGCCGAAGGCGGCGTCGCGGTGCATTCCATCCGGCAGGGCGGTTTCGTGCTGAAGAAGGGCACCACCATCGGCGCGGCTGAGATCGCGGCGCTGAAGGAGGCCGGTGTCGGCCAGGTGGTGATCGCGCGGCTCGATCCCGGCGACGTGCCGGAGGACGAGGCCGCCGGCGTGCTCGCGCAGGCGCTGGCCGGCGAAGGCGTGCGGGTGGACCGGCCGTTCACGGGACGCTCGAACCTGTTCGCGGATGCGGCGGGCGTGCTGGTGGTGGACAAGGACGCCATCGACGCCCTGAACCGTGTCGACGAGGCCGTGACCTTCGCGACGTTGCCCGCTTTCAAGCCGGTGGTGGCGGGAGAGATGATCGGCACCGTGAAGATCATCCCCTTCGCGGTGGAAGCTGCGGTGCAGCAGCGCGCGCTGGATGTCATCCGCAACGCCGGGCCGCTGATGAAGGTCGCGCCCTATCGCATCCGCAAGGTCGGCGTGGTGTCCACCATCCTGCCGGGCCTTTCGCCCAAGGTGATCGACAAGACGCTCAAGGTCACCGCCGAACGCCTCGCGCCGGCGGAGGCGGTGATCGTCGCGGAGCGGCGCGTGCCGCATGAGCAGGGAGCGCTGGCGAAGGCCGTCGCCGAGGTGCTGCGCGAAGGCGCGGAACTGGTGCTGGTGTTCGGCGCTTCCGCCATCGCGGACCGGCGCGACGTGATCCCGGCGGCGGTGGAAGCCATCGGCGGGCGCGTGGAACATTTCGGCATGCCGGTCGATCCCGGCAACCTCCTCATGATCGCCGATATCGGCGGCCGCCCCCTGCTGGGCGCGCCGGGCTGCGCCCGCAGCCCCAAGGAGAACGGCTTCGACTGGGTGCTTTCGCGGCTGCTGGCCGGCCTGCCGGTGCCGCGCGAGCAGGTCACCGGCATGGGTGTCGGCGGGCTTCTGATGGAGATCATCACGCGGCCCCAGCCTCGCGACGAGCCGGTGGCGGCCGATCAGCCGCATGTCGCGGCGGTGGTGCTTGCGGCCGGCAAGTCAACGCGGATGGGCGGCCCCAACAAGCTGCTGGCGGACATCGGCGGCAAGCCGCTCGTGCGCATCGCGGCCGAGGCGGCGGTGGCGTCCCGCGCGAAGCCGGTCGTCGTCGTCACCGGCCATCAGGCGATCCAGGTCGCGGAGGCGCTGCACGGGCTCGATGTGCGCGTCGTTCATAATCCGGATTATGCGGACGGGCTCGGCGCGTCGCTGCGGACCGGGATCGCGGCCGTGCCGGCGGAAGCCGATGGGGCCATCGTCTGCCTCGCGGACATGCCGCAGGTCGATGCGGCGCTGATCGACCGGCTGGTCGGCGCCTTCGCCCCGGCGCGCGGCGCGCTCGCCGTCGTGCCGACCGTGAACGGCCAGCGTGGCAACCCCGTGGTCTGGGCACGACGCTTCTTTCCTGAACTCATGTCGATTTCGGGCGACATCGGCGCGCGTGAATTGATCGCCCGTTATGGCGAGGCGGTGCTTGAAGTGGCGATGGATGGCAGCGCAACGGCCATCGATGTCGATACCCCCGAGGCGCTTGCGGCCGTCCGGGGCCACAGCGATCGCGGCGCGCGCGTTTCCGTCTCAGCGCCGCATGAGAACGCCTAGGCGAATGTAGGGTTCGCCCGGTCTGCCGTCTTCCTTGAGATAGCCTGCGGCGGTGGACCATTCGAGCGCGCCGGTCGTCACGCCAGTCAGATGCAGGCCGAACCGGATCTGCCGATAGACCGCATCGCCGCTGCTCTGAATCTCCGGGCCGATCCAGCCGAGCGGCTGGAACTTCCAACCCAGCGCCAGCCGTGCCGAATAGCCCATGCCGATGGTGGAAGCGGAAACCGTTGCAGTGGCCATCAGCCTTTCGGTCGGCTCGAACCAGACGTCTGCGCCGAACCGCAAGCCGGTATGGTCGCCGCGCATGCGGTTGGCGGGGTCGTCCGGGTACAGGCGATGCGTCTGCGTTTCGGGGCCGGCATAGACGAAGGCTTCGAAGCGGTCGGCCTTGAGCCGCCAGCCGGGCAAGGCTGCGACATAGCGGTGGCGTCCGTAGACCGGCGCGCCGTTCGCTTCATAGCCATAGAGCCCGCCGCCCATCAGCAGCTTGAAGGTGAAGCCCGGGGCATCGAGGCCGCCGGGAGACCACAGCAGGCCGCCATAGAGCGCATGGCCGCCGCGCCAGAGTTCGGCTCCGCTGAACAGGAGATGATGCTGCTGCGCCTGACGTGACACATCGGGAGCGTCAGCTTCCGCGGGCATAACCCATGCGGTCAGCAGCAAGGCCGATATGCGGATGCCTGGTTTGATACACACATCACACGACCGCAAGCCACCTGTCAGAAAGATTAAAGCTTGATGAAAATCTTTATGCAAGTGCAGGAACGCGAACCGCTCGTCGCAGGCAGGTCTGGCCATTAACGCCCGATATGTCCGATCAGCTCTGTGTTCGATAAGCTTCATGATCGAGTGGAAGGCGCGGCCATTGGCTGTTAAACAGAGGCTCAATGCGAGCCGGGGCGAATGTTCGCCAGTGCGGCCAAGGGGGAATGAATGAAAGTCTTTGTGTTCGATCTTCTGCCCTATGGAGAACATCTGGATGCGCTGGAAACCGGCTCCGCGCTGCCGTATCCGCTCGGTGGCTCGTATTTTAAATCCGATGTGGCGGTGCGGACTTATGCGGAGCATCTGGAGGCATGGGAAGCCCTCGACCGGTACGGCTATGACGGCGTCGGCTTCAACGAGCACCACACCTCGCCCTATGGTCTGATGAATTCGCCGAACCTGATGGCGGCTGCCGCATCGCAGCGCACGAAGAACCTGTCGCTGTTGATTTACGGTAACCTGTTGCCGCTGCATCAGCCGCTGCGCCTCGCCGAAGAACTGGCGATGATCGACTGCCTCTCCAACGGGCGGCTGATCGCGGGCGTCGCGCGCGGCATTCCGCGCGAATATGCGGTGCACAGCATCCCGATGTCGGAATCCCGCGCGCGTTTCGAGGAAGCCTATGACATTCTCGTCGGCGCCTGGACGCAGGAGGTGTTTTCCTACGAGGGCAAGTTTCACAGCTACAGGGATATTTCGCTGTGGCCGCGTCCTGTGCAGCAGCCGCATCCGCCGATCTGGACGCCGATCACCGGCAGCAAGGAATCCATCGAATTCGCTGGCCTGAAGAACATGCCCATCACGCCGGGCGAGAGCACGGCGAGCGTCGCGGGCTTGCAGCAGGACATCATCCGCTACTATGCGAAATGTCTGGCGCAGGCCGGGCACAGGATGACCACGGGCCATCTCAGCATCGCCCAAAGCGCCTATATCGCCGACAGCAAGGCGCAGGCCGTGCGCGAGGCGGGGCCTTATCTGCTGTATTTCAATCGCACCCTGTTCAGCCATGGCAACGTGACGGAGACGGCGTTGCAGCGCCAGACCGGTTACATGAGCGCGGCGTCCCATGACTATGTGCGGCCGGAGAATCTGCCGCAGGCCGCGCGCCTGCGCGAGAATTTCCGCAACATGACCATGGCGGATGTCGAGCGCCGTGCCGAGGACATGGCCTGGGGCACGCCGGACGAGGTCGCCGAGCGCATCATCGAGGCGGCGGACCGTGCCGGCGCGGAGACGGTTCATGTGCGCATGAACACCGGGGCCATGCCCCATGAGATGTTCATGGAGCAGATCCGCCGCTTCGCGGAACAAGTGCTGCCGCGGCTTCAGGCCCACAAGGTCAAGCTTGCGCCGGTGGTCGAGGAAGCGATCGCGGAAACGGTGTAGTCAACACGGCGCGCCGGAAGGCAGGCTGGCCGGCGTTGGGCAGTTCGGGCGGGCGCGGTCGATGCGTCCGCCGGCACGCCTGCCGGTATGTCTCATGATGAGCAGGCGCGCCGTGGCGATATCGATCGATGCACGTTCATTCGGTCAGACCTGATGCTTGTCCGCATGAGTCCGCCTGGACGATGAGAGGTTGTCGCCAGGGCTTTTCCCCACCCCCGGCTCAAGTCGGGGGGCTTTTTCGGGATCGTGCTCTAGATCGTCGGTGCGACGATGAGGTCCGTTGTCGTCGCGCCCGTGCGGCGCTGGATCTCTTCGGCGATCCATTGCCGGTGGCAATGATGAGCGTCGCGCTCGTAGCAGAGCAGGCAGACCCGCCGGCCGGACCGCACGATGGATTCCAGTTCATCCATCTGTTCACGGGCCTGCGGCGTTTTCAGGTGCGCCGCGTAGATATGGAACAGCTCGTCCATTTTGCCGGCCCGCGCCGCAAGCCGGCCGTCCTTCGGCGTGCCGAGGCCGCGCAGGTGCAGATAGCCGATGCCTTGGGTGTCGAGTTCGGCGGCGAGCTGGCGCTTGGAGAAGCCGGGGCGGCGCGAGGCGGCAATCGCGCGGACATCCACCAGCAGATCGATTTTCGCGGCCGAGACTTCGTCGAGAAACGGCGCGGGCGGCGTCTTCTCGTAGCCGATGGTAAAAAGGCGGGGCTTCTTTGCCATGGCCGGATGATAGGCCCGGTCCTCCTGCGCCAGAAGCGCGCGGATCGCAGGGCGGCTATCGAAGTTTGGCAGGGATGGCCGGAAAATCCGGCGGATCATGCGGAAAAAGTCAGGCCGGGCAGAGCCCGGCCTGATGAGTTCTGATCTGCTGGGCGGCGGACTTCCTGGAGCATGATCCTGAAAAGTGGAAACCGGTTTTCGGATCAGATCATGCTCGAACAAGAACTTTAGAAGTCCATGCCGCCACTGAAGCCGGCTGTTGCCGGCTTCAGCATTTCAGGTTCGCTTGGGCGGCGGACTTCTTAGAAGTCCATGCCGCCCATGCCGCCGCCATGGTCGTGGCCGGCGTGGGAATGGCCGGACTGCTTCTTCGGCGCGTCCGCGATCATCGCCTCGGTGGTGATCAGCAGCGCGGCGACGGACGCCGCGTTCTGGATCGCTGCACGCACGACCTTGGTCGGGTCGATGATGCCCTTGGTGATCAGGTTGGCATATTCGCCGCTCTGGGAGTCGAAGCCGAAGGCATACTGATCCTTCTCAAGGATCTTGCCGACGATGACCGAGCCATCCTCGCCCGCGTTCAGGGCGATCTGGCGGGCCGGAGCCTGAATCGCCCTGCGGACGATCTCGACGCCGGTGCGCTGGTCATCGTTCTCCGGCTTCAGGCCGGCGAGCGCCTTGGTGGCGCGGAGCAGGGCGACGCCGCCGCCCGGCAGCACGCCTTCCTCGACGGCCGCGCGGGTCGCGTGCATGGCATCGTCCACGCGGTCCTTGCGCTCCTTCACTTCCACTTCCGTCGCGCCGCCGACGCGGATCACCGCGACGCCGCCCGCGAGCTTGGCGAGACGCTCCTGAAGCTTCTCGCGGTCGTAGTCCGAGGTGGTCTCCTCGATCTGCGCCTTGATCTGGGCAACGCGGGCCTCGATGTCGGCCTTCTTGCCGGCGCCGTTGACGATCGTGGTGTTCTCCTTCTCGATCATCACCTTCTTGGCGCGGCCGAGCATGTTGATCGTCACGTTGTCGAGCTTGATGCCGAGGTCTTCCGAGATCGCCTGGCCGCCGGTCAGGATCGCGATGTCCTGAAGCATGGCCTTGCGGCGGTCGCCGAAGCCCGGCGCCTTCACGGCCGCGACCTTGAGGCCGCCGCGCAGACGGTTGACGACGAGCGTAGCGAGGGCTTCGCCTTCCACGTCCTCGGCGACGATCAGCAGCGGCTTGCCGGTCTGCACCACGGCTTCGAGCAGCGGCAGCATTTCCTGAAGGCCGGAGAGCTTCTTCTCATAGATCAGGATGTAGGGGTCATCCATCTCCACGCGCATCTTGTCGGCATTGGTGACGAAATACGGGGAGATATAGCCGCGGTCGAACTGCATGCCTTCGACGACGTCCAGCTCGGTTTCGAGGGACTTGGCTTCCTCGACGGTGATGACGCCCTCGTTGCCGACCTTCTTCATGGCTTCGGCAAGGAAGCGGCCGATCTCCTGATCGCCGTTGGCGGAGATGGTGCCGACCTGGGCGATCTCCTCGTTGGAGGTGACCTTCTTGGAGTTCTTCTTGAGGTCCGCGACGATGGCTTCCACGGCGAGGTCGATGCCGCGCTTGAGGTCCATCGGGTTCATGCCGGCGGCGACGGACTTGGCGCCCTCGCGGACGATGGCCTGGGCCAGCACGGTGGCGGTGGTGGTGCCGTCGCCGGCGAGGTCGGCGGACTTGGAGGCGACTTCGCGCACCATCTGCGCGCCCATGTTCTCGAACTTGTCTTCAAGCTCGATTTCCTTGGCGACGGTGACGCCGTCCTTGGTGATGCGGGGCGCGCCGAAGCTCTTGTCGAGCACCACGTTGCGGCCCTTGGGGCCGAGCGTGACCTTCACGGCATTGGCGAGGATATCGACGCCGCGCAGCATCTTGTCGCGCGCGTCGACCGAGAATTTGACGTCCTTGGCAGCCATTTGCGTAAATCCTTTTTATGCAGATCGGGGGCGCGCGTCAGGCGGCCTTCTTGCGGGGGGCGTCCTGGGTCAGCACGCCCAGAATGTCGCTTTCCTTCATGATGAGGAGATCGACGCCGTCGATCTTCACCTCGGTGCCGGACCACTTGCCGAACAGCACCCGGTCGCCAGCCTTCACGTCCAGCGGAACCAGCTTGCCGGCTTCGTCCCGCGCGCCGGGACCGACGGCGATGACTTCGCCTTTGCTCGGCTTCTCCTTGGCGTTGTCCGGAATGATGATGCCGCCGGCGGTCTTTTCCTCGGCTTCGAGGCGCTTGACGACGACCCGGTCGTGAAGCGGACGGAATGTCATGGGGAACTCCCTGATCCTTGACTGAAACGATCGATGGCCGGGCGCGAAATCCAGTCCCGACTCGCGAGCGAGATAAGGAGGCAGGGATGGCACGCAAGACCCTCGGGCGGAATTTTTAGCACTCAAGCCGGTCGAGTGCTAGCAGAACGCGCCGGCGGCGAGTGTGCAGCGGGCGGCAGGCTCTGCTGGCGGGCAAGTCGAAATCCCGCCAGGTATCTGAATTTAATGGGCAATATTCCATCGTTGATGCGGCCGGCGCGGCGCGCAGGGTTAACCCTGCCTGCCGAATTCCGGAGCGGATCGCGCGCCGGTGGGCTTCGAATTCAGTTCGTGCCGCCGGTCTTGCGGGCCACGGTGTCGGAGGCCGGCTGCCCCGTATCGGCGGGCGCGTTGCGATAGGGCGGCCGGGGAATGCTGTTGTGGGCCGCGCGCAGGGCGGCGGACCAGCGTTCGCGCAGGTCGTGGAAGTAAGGCTCGCCGGGTTCGATCCGGTAGTCGAGTTCCGCCGCGCAGGCGTCGCGCCGCGCGATCATGATATCGATCGGCATGCCGACGCCGAGGTTGGAGCGCATGGTCGAATCCACCGACACCAGCCCGATCTTCAGCGCGTCATAAAGATCGAGGTCGTGGGTGATCGCCCGGTCCAGCACCGGCTTGCCGTATTTATGCTCGCCGATTTGCAGATAGGGCGTGTCCTCGGTGCATTCGATGAAGTTGCCGGCCGAGTAGATCATGAACAGCCGCAGCGGGCCGCCCCTGATCTGCCCGCCGAACAGGAACGAAACGTCGTATTTGACGTCTGCCGCAACCATCGCCGGCCCCTCGACGGCATAGACTGCGCGGATGGCATGGCCCACACGCTGGGCCGCCTGGAACATCGTGGGTGCGTTCGTCAGCGTCTCGATCTCGCCGGTCTCCGGATTCGGCGTGCCTTCGATCAGCGTGCTGACGACGGACTGGGTCATGGACAGGTTGCCGGCGGTCGCCAGCGCCATGATATGCTCGCCCGGCTCGCTGAAGACATGCAGCTTGCGGAAAGTCGAGATATTGTCGAGGCCCGCATTCGTGCGCGTGTCCGCGATCATCACAAGGCCGTCGTGGACCAGAATTCCGCAGCAATAGGTCATGATTATCCGATCGCGACAGGGGCGGTTCGTTATAGCCGCGCCGCGCCGGCCCGAGCAACGGACAATGGCCTGCATATGGCGCCGTGCGTCGGAGGCGGCGGGCATCTGCCGGCAGTCCGCCGGAGTCTCGTCGGCCGGCTTGATGGGGCGCAGGCCAAAATGGCAGGATTCGGCCGGACAGACTCAATTTCCGCTCATTATCGGACCTCGCCATCATGCCAGCGCACATTCCGCCCGCCGAAATCGTCACAGCCGGCATGCTGGTGATCGGTGACGAAATCCTGTCCGGACGGACCAAGGACCGGAACATCGGCCACCTCGCGGAGACCATGACGGCGGTCGGCATCGACCTGCGGGAGGTCCGCGTGGTCGCCGACATCGAGGAGGAAATCGTTGCCGCTCTGAACGCCCTGCGGAGCCGCTACAGTTACGTTTTCACCACGGGCGGCATCGGGCCGACCCACGACGATATCACCGCTGACAGCGTCGCCAGGGCCTTCCAGGTGCCGATTGACGTGGACCCCCGCGCGGTCGCGATGATGGAGGCGCGCTTCCCCGGCCGGCCGATGAACGAGGCCCGGCTGCGCATGGCCCGCATCCCCGAGGGCGCCGAACTGGTGGATGCTGGGGGCATGGGCGCGCCGGGCTTCTGGATCGGCAATGTGATCGTCATGGCCGGAGTGCCCGGCATCATGCAGACCATGCTGGCCGGGCTGGTGCCGAAGCTCGCCAAGGGCGCGAAAATCCTCTCGGAGACTGTCCGGGCGGATGCCCGGGAGGGCGATATCGGCACGGAACTCCGCGCCGTCGCCGAGGCGCATCCGGATGTGATGATCGGCAGCTATCCTTTCACCGACGAGGGCGGCCCCAATACCAACCTGGTCATCCGCTCCCGCGATCCCATGCGGCTGGAAGCCGCGCGGACGGCGGTGGTGACGATGCTGGCGGAGGTCAAGGCGCGATGATGGCGGCCGCACCCGATGCCGGTCCGGAGCGGGAGCTGGTGGTCCGCGTCGTCGCCATGCCGCGCGACACCAATCCCGCCGGGGATATGTTCGGCGGCTGGATTCTCAGCCAGATGGACCTCGCGGCCTATCTGCATTCCCGCAAGCTCTCGGCGCACCGGGTCGTGACTGTCGCCATCGACAACATCGTGTTCCACCGCCCGGTCTATGTCGGTGACTGCCTCGTCTGCTACGCGACCACGGAGCGGATCGGCCGCACCAGCATCACCGTGAAGATCGAGGCGCTGGTGGAGCGGGCGGCGGGCCACGCCGAGGAAAAAGTGACCGAGGGCCGGTTCGTCTTTGTCGCCATCGGTCCAGACCGGCAGCCGGTGCCGCTGCTGGCCGACCCTTCGCCGGGCGGCGACGGGCCGGCCTGAGTCCCGTTCGGGCGGTTGCGGGCTGTTGACGGCCGCCGCTGGAAGCACGAGACCGCTTGCGGCGCCCGGCTTCTTCGTGCTGACACAGCCGGAAAGTGTCTGGATGCAGCAATGACTGACGAGCCTCATGACGGCGGGCTTCCGCCGAAAGCCTTTCCAGTGTCGTGGGATCAGTTCCATCGCGACGCCCGTGCGCTGGCCTGGCGGCTGGCGGGAGCCGGGCCGTTCGAGGCCATCGTCTGCGTCACGCGGGGCGGATTGGTGCCGGCGGCCATCGTCGCGCGGGAACTGGATATCCGGCTGATCGAGACCATCTGCATCGTCAGCTATCAGGGCCAGGTCCAGCAAAGCGAACTCAGCGTCCTGAAAGGGGTCGCAGAGAGCCTCAGCAGCGGCGGCGGCGAGCGGGTGCTGATCGTCGACGATCTGGTGGATACCGGCAAGACCGCGCGGGTGGTGCGCAACATTCTTCCGAAAGCGCATTTCGCCACGGTCTATGCCAAGCCCATGGGCCGGCCGCTGGTGGACACCTTCATCACCGAAGTGTCGCAGGACACCTGGATCTTCTTCCCGTGGGATACCGGGCTGGCGTTCCAGCCGCCGATCCGCGCCGGCGGAAGCTGACGGAGGCCGGCCTGATGGATAACGGCGGCGTGGTGCCCCCTGCCGGACTCGAACCGGCACGTCCGAAGGACTCAAGATTTTAAGTCTTGTATGTCTACCAATTCCATCAAGGGGGCAGTGCGGCCAGTTCTTAGCGGCAATCCCGCACAACTTGAAATCATTTCGAGCTGATTGGACGACGGCGGTCCGGATGGTATGGGTCGATGCGATATTCGCCCCCCGAACTGCCCGTTTCATCGAGGTGTCATGACAAGCATTCGCAAGCGGATCGTACCGGGCGCCGGGACCGTGGCGGCGCTGGCGCTGGCCGGGATGCTCGCCGGCTGCGCCTCGACGCAGAATGGCGGCGGCGAGGGGCTTGCGACCGTCTTCGCCGATCCGGGGGAGTATCGCTATTACTCCTGCGTCCAGCTTGCCCAGGTCCATCGCGCGCAGAGCCAGCGGCGCGCCGAATTGTGGGCGCTCATGGTCCGCGCCGAACGCGCGCCCGGCGGCGTGCTCGCCAGCACGGTGGCCTATCGCGGCGACTATCTCGCCACCACCGGCCGCCTGAAATACATCAACGAAGCCCGCCGCGACCGCGACTGCGACCGCGAGGATGCGCTGGAGGGACGGCCGCCGCTGGGCTCTCCTGCCGCGCGGGATGCCGGCCCCGCCGGGCCGAGAGCCTGATCTTGGGTTCGAGCCCGCGCCGCTGAAGCGGGCTGTTTGATGACGTGAGCACACCCCGGCCCGAGGCGCGGCTTCCGCCGTGTCGGGCACGGCACTGGCCGCCGCGCCCGACATAGCGATCGCCGGCGACTACAGTTCCACGCGCCGCAGCCGCAGCGCGTTGCCGACCACGCTGACCGACGACAGCGCCATCGCCGCCGCGGCGATCACCGGCGACAGCAGGATGCCGAAGGTCGGATAGAGCAGCCCCGCCGCGATCGGCACGCCGGCGGCGTTGTAGACGAAGGCGAAGAACAGATTCTGGCGGATGTTGCGCATGGTCGCGGCGGAGAGATGCCGCGCCCGCACGATGCCGCTCATGTCCCCGCCGAGCAGCGTGACGCCGGCGCTCTCGATGGCGACGTCCGAACCCGCGCCCATGGCGATGCCGACATCGGCGGCGGCCAGCGCCGGAGCGTCGTTGACGCCATCGCCGGCCATGGCGACCACGCGGCCCTGTTTTCGGAGCTTTTCCACCGCGGCGCTCTTGCCCTCCGGCAGCACATCCGCCTCGACCTCGTCGATGCCGAGCCGGCGCGCCACAGCCAGCGCGGTGGTGCGGTTGTCGCCGGTCATCATGACGATGCGCAGGCCGTCCTTCTTCAGGGCCTCGATCATGCCCGGCGTGGACGCCTTGACCGGGTCCGAGATCGCCAGCGCGCCGGCGGCCTTGCCGTCCACCGCGATATAGATCGCGGTCGCGCCGTCGCGGCGCATCTCGTCCGCGGCGGCGTCCAGCGCGGCGGTGCCGATGCCGGTCTCGCCGAGGAAGGCGCTGTTGCCGAGCACGACGCGGCGGCCGTTCACGGTGCCGAGCGCGCCCTTGCCGGTCGGAGAGTCGAAATCCGTAACCGGGTCGATGGTGAGGCCGCGCGCCTGCGCCGCCGCGACGATGGCGGTCGCGATGGGGTGTTCGCTGGCGCGCTCCACGGCGGCCGCGAGGCCGAGGATGTCCGCCTCGTCGAAGCCGTCCGCGACGCGGATCGCGGTGAGGGTGGGGCGGCCCTCGGTCAGGGTGCCGGTCTTGTCCACCACCAGCGTATCGACCGCCTCCAGCCGCTCCAGCGCCTCGGCATCGCGGATCAGCACGCCGTTCTGCGCGCCGCGCCCGACACCGACCATGATCGACATCGGCGTCGCGAGGCCGAGTGCGCAGGGGCAGGCGATGATGAGCACGCTGACGGCGGCGAGCAGCGCGAAGCTGAAGCGCGGCTCCGGCCCGACGCCGGCCCAGACGGCGAAGGCGGCCAGCGCCGCCACGATCACGGCCGGCACGAACCAGCCGGAGACCCGGTCCGCCATGCGCTGGATCGGCGCGCGGGAGCGCTGGGCGCTCGCCACCATCTGCACGATCTGGGACAGCAGGGTGTCGCGGCCGACCCGGGTGGCGGTCATCACCAGCGCGCCCGAGCGGTTGATGGTGCCGGCGATGACCTTCGCGCCGGGCTCCTTGGTGACGGGCATCGACTCGCCGGTGACGAGGGACTCGTCCACGGAAGAACGGCCCTCGACCACCTCGCCGTCCACCGGCACCTTGTCGCCGGGGCGGATGCGCAGGCGGTCGCCCGCCACGATGGCGTCGATGGCGATATCTTCCTCTCTGCCGTCGTCCCGGATCCGGCGCGCGGTCTTGGGCGCGAGGTCGAGCAGGGCGCGGATCGCCCCGGAGGTGGAGTCGCGGGCGCGCAGTTCCAGCACCTGCCCGAGCAGCACCAGCACGGTGATGACGGCGGCCGGTTCGAAATAAACCGCGACCGCGCCGTGGTGATCCCGGAACGCCGGCGGAAAGATGCCCGGCAGCAGGGTCGCCACCACGCTGTAGCCATAGGCGACGCCGACGCCGAGGGCGATCAGCGTGAACATATTCAGGTTGCGCGTGACCAGCGACTGCCAGCCGCGCACGAAAAACGGCCAGCCCGCCCACAGCACCACGGGGGTCGCCAGCGCGAATTGCAGCCACGCGGAGGTGCGGCCGTCGATGCCCAGGGCTATCACCCGCTCCATACCGATGATGTGGCTGCCCATCTCCAGCAGGAAGACCGGCAGGGCAAGCGCCAGCGCGATCCAGAACCGACGGGTGAAATCGGTGAGTTCGGGATTGGGGCCAGTGTCGGCGGAGGGCATTTCCGGCTCCAGCGCCATGCCGCAGATGGGGCAGGAGCCGGGACCCTCCTGCCGGATTTCCGGATGCATCGGGCAGGTGTAGATCGCGCCTTCGACGACCGGCTCCGGCTCGCGGGGCGAGAGATACTTGTCCGGGTCGGCGGCGAATTTGGTCCGGCAGCCGGCCGAGCAGAAGTGGAAGGTCGTGCCGCCGTGGTCGTGATGGTGCGGGGTCTTGGCCGGGTCCACCGTCATGCCGCAGACGGGGTCGAGGACCTTGTCCGCTGCCGGTTCGGGCGCGGCGTGATGGCCGCCGGAGCAGCAGGAGGGGGTCTGCGCAGTTTGGCTCATCGGGTGGTCCTCGGTCCTGTGGGTCGGGTCTGGCGCTTGATCTTTATACCCTGGGGGGGTATCTATTCTCCATGCAGAATGACGTCAAGAGTTCCTGTCTGAAACGGCTGAAGCGGATCGAGGGGCAGGTGCGCGGCCTCGCCGGCATGGTCGAGGACGACCGCTATTGCATCGACGTTGTGACCCAGATCGCCGCCGTGCGCGCCGCCTTGCGCAAGGTGGAGGAGGAAGTGTTGCAGGACCACGTTGCGCATTGCGTGGAGCACGCCATCCGCAGCGGGGATCAGAGGGAGCAGCGCATCAAGGTGGCGGAACTGATGGAAGTTCTGGCCCGCGCCGGTCGCTGATAATTCACTTTAAGAATGATATATTTGATTTTAATATCAGTATTTTATCAGATTATTCTGATAGATTAGATCATCATTCGATCCAGCGATAGATCCAGTCCTGCCGGGCCAGCAGGCGCGGCCCGTCCAGCATCCGCATGACGATATTCCGGGCGAGCGCCTCGGGACCGCCGAGGTGGTAGATGCGTCCCTGCCGCCGCGCGGCGGACTGGACTGCCGCCGTTCGCCGCTGCCTGAGCCGCTCATAGGCGCGCAGGCCGGCGGCCGGGTCGCGGTAGCCGGCGAGGGAGGTGGCGAGCACGGCGGCATCCTCGATGGCCATGCCGGCCCCCTGAGCGAGGAAGGGCAGCATGGGGTGGGCGGCGTCGCCCAGCAGGGTCGCCGCGTCGCGGCCCCAGACCGGCAGCGGCGGCCGGTCGTACAGTCCCCAGACCTGCCAGGCGTCTGGGATGTCCAGCAGGTCACGGAGCGCCCCGGCGGCGCGGACAGGCACGAAGGCCGCCTGCATCTGCTCCCGGGTCCGGGCGCTGCTCCAGCCCTCCGGCGCGCGGACGTCGGCGCGGATTGCCACGACATTCACCTCGCGGCCCTGCCGCACCGGGTAAGCCACCACATGGGCGTCGCGGCCGAGCCAGAGCGCGACCTCCATGCCGCGCAGACCCGCGGGGACCTGCGCCGCATCCAGCGTTGCCCGCCACGCCACCCGCCGGGCGAAGCGGGGCGGCTGCCGCCCGTGCAGGAGACTTCGGACTTCCGACCACAGCCCGTCAGCGCCAATCAGCGCCGTGCCCTGAAACGCGGCGGTGTCCGTGCGGCAGGAAACGCCGTCCGTCTCAAGGGCCATGCCGGTAACGCGCTGGCCGAGATGCAGCGCGATCCGCGGATCGCGCCCGGCCGCCTCCGCCAGCACGGCCTGAAGATCCGCGCGGTGGAGCACCCAATAGGGTGCGCCATGGCGCGCCTGCACGGCGGCGCCGAGGGGCACCCGCGCCAGCACGCTATTGGAGCGGGCGTCGCGGATGGTGACGCTGTCCGGCGTCGTGGCGACCGCGGCCAGCGCATCGCCGAGCCCGAGGGCGATCAGGACGCGGGTGGCGTTGGGAGACAACTGGATGCCCGCGCCGGCCGTATCGAGGCGTGGAGCCTGTTCCAGCAACGTGACATTGCAACCGGTCCGGGTCAGCGCCAGCGCGGCTGTCAGCCCGCCGATGCCGGCGCCGGCGACGATGACGGTGCGGGGAGGATCGTTCACGGCCACCTCCGCCGCCTGTCCGGCGGGTATGTCAGGCGGCGTCGCGCAGCGCGCAGTCGGCCGGGATGGCGTCGTGGGGATCGAGCTTCGGATTCAGCCGGTACAGCGTCGAGCAATACGGGCAGATGATCTCGTTCTCGTCGCCCATGTCGAGGAAGACATGGGGATGGTCGAACGGCGGCTTGGCGCCGACACACATGAATTCATGGGCGCCGATCTCGATGACCGGCACACCGGCGTCGTTGTGGAAATGGGGAACGATATGGTCCGCCATGGGAAAGCTGCCTTTGCGCGGCAGGAAGGGCGTGGCCTGCCGCCGGTTGTCGCTGCGTCGGGCCGGACCATATCCACCCAATTAACCGATTTCTAGAGCCTTTTCGGTTTTGATGGGATCTAGGCCGAGGCTCTATGCTTTTGATTTGCCGCGTTTTCTTCAAGCGCAACGATAGCCTTTCGCTTGGAGAAAAACGCCGGTTTCACCGGCTGGCCGGAAGGCGCGGCCGCCAGACGGGAGATGCAGGCCGTGAGGCGGGCGTTACGGTACCGGTCCGGCATGGAGGGCAGGCAGCGGCGTGTCGCGGTGCCGCTGCTGATCGCGCTCGCATTGGCCGGCGCGCTGGCATGGCTCGGCCCTCACGCCGTTGATGCCGGCCGGTGGCTGGCGATTCAGGACGATCCGGTGGCGCTGGCGGACCGGGAAGTGGCCGCCCGGCTCGACGCGGGAACCGCCATAACCGAGACCGAGGCTGCGCTGGCGGCGGACGACGCCGAGCTTGCCGCGAGCTTCGTCGAACTGGCGGACGAGCGAGGGCTTGCCATTCCGGACATGCTACGCCGGCGCGTCACGGAAGCGAACGGCGCGGCGGCCGTGGCCGGCCGCTCCGCCGGCAGCTTCGCGCAGGGCCTGATCACCGGGGAGCCGGAGGACCTGGCCGGCCTTGCCGGCACGCTGACCGGCGATCTGTTCGTGTTCGGCGACATTCGCGACGTGGTGCGGGAGGGCTCCCGTTTCGTGGCGGGACAGGAGGTGGACCAACTCGTGCTCGGCCTTGCCGGCGTCGGCCTCGCGATCACCGCAGGCACCTATGCCACCCTCGGGGCGGGCACGCCGGCGCGGGTCGGTCTCACCGTCGCCAAGGCGGCGCGCAAGACCGGGCGTCTCAGCGCCGGCATGGCGTCGTGGCTGACGCGCTCCGTCCGCGAGGTGGTGGACTGGGCGGCCCTGCGCCGCGCCGCCGGCGAGGCGACGCTGGCGGACCCGGCGGCAGTGGCGCGGGCGACCCGCGCGGCGGTGAAGGTCGAGAAGGCGGAAGACCTGCTGCGCGTCGCCGGAGATGTCGGCCGCATTCAGGGCCGCGCCGGCACGCGGGCGGCGCTGGACGGCCTGAAGATCGCGGAAGGGCCGCGTGACGTCGCCCGGCTCGCGAAGCTGGCGGAGGCCAAGGGCGGCAAGACCCGCGCCATCCTCAAGGTCGCGGGGCGCAGCGCCATCGTGCTCACCAGCGGCCTGTTCAATCTCGTGAGCTGGGTGTTCTGGGCGCTGGCCTGCATTCTCGGCCTGTGCTCGTCCATGAAAGGCACCGCCGAGCGGCTGATGCTGCGGCATCTGCGGCGCAAGAAGGCGCGCCGCATGGCTGCGGCTGCCGCCGCCACGCAGATGGCGACTTACGTGCGGGCGTGATAGCAAGTCGCCCATGCCGAGCTTTTCTCACAACGATATCGATATCGCCTATCTCGACGAGGGTGAGGGCGAGCCCATCCTCCTCATTCATGGTTTCGCCTCCAACAAGGAGGTGAACTGGGTGCGGCCCGGCTGGGTGGATGTGCTGGTCAAGGATGGCCGCCGTGTCATCGCCCTCGACAATCGCGGCCATGGCGAGTCCTCGAAGCTGTATGAGCCGTCGGATTATCACACCGATCTCATGGCGGGGGATGTCCGCGCGCTGCTCGATCATCTGCGGATCGAAAGCGCGGATGTGATGGGCTATTCGATGGGCGCGCGCATCACGGCGTTTCTGGCGAAAGCCGCGCCTGACCGCGTGCGCCGCGCCGTGCTCGGCGGTCTCGGCTATCATCTCATCGACAGCGTCGGCCTCAGCCCCAAGATTGCCGAAGGGCTTGAAGCGCCGTCGAGGGCGGACGTGACCGATCCGGAGGCCCATGTGTTCCGCAGCTTCGCGGAGCAGACCCGCTCCGACCTCAACGCGCTGGCCGCCTGCATCCGCGGCTCGCGCCAGCGCCTGTCGCCCGAGGAGATCGCCGGCATCGCCATGCCGGTTCTGGTCGCGGTGGGCACCAGGGACCGCGTGGCCGGCCCGGCCGCCCAGCTTGCGGAGGTGTTTCCGGACGGTGCGGTGCTGGATATTCCCGACCGGGACCACATGCTGGCGGTGGGCGACAAGGTCTACAAGCAGGGCGTGCTGGAATTTCTCCGCAGATAGTGGGATGGCTCCCCCGGCGGGACCATAAAGTCGCCGCCGCCGGTTGGAACGGCAGAATTTTCGCCTTATATCCTCGCGACGCGCCGGACATTCTTCGGAATATCCTCAGGCGACATCGTTTTTCTCCGGAGAGCGCCATGGCACAGCAATCCGCCCGGCCGACAGGAGCGTTGGACAAGGTCGACCCCGTCTGGGCGCGCATTCGCGTCGAGGCGGAGGAGGTCGTGCGGCGCGAGCCTGAACTTGCGACCTTCATCTATTCGACCATTCTGCACCACGACACGCTGGAAGCGGCGGTGGTCCATCGCATCGCGGAACGGCTGGACCGCCCGGACATTTCCGGCGAGCTGATCCGGCAGGTGTTCATGGATGGGCTGGCGCGGGAGCCCGCCATCGGCATGGCGTTCCGGGCCGATATCGTCGCCACGGTGGACCGCGACCCGGCGGCCGACCGGTTCCTCGACCCGGTTCTGTATTTCAAGGGCTTTCACGCGATCCAGACCCATCGGCTGGCGCACTGGCTGTGGCACCAGAACCGGCGCGACTTCGCGATGTATCTGCAAAGCCGCTCGTCCTCGGCGTTCCAGACCGATATCCATCCAGCCGCGCGCATCGGCCGCGGCATCTTTCTCGACCACGCCACGGGGCTTGTCGTCGGCGAGACGGCGATGATCGAGGATAACGTGTCCATGCTTCAGGACGTGACCCTGGGCGGCACCGGTAAGGAGGATGGCGACCGCCATCCCAAGATCGGCCATAGCGTGCTGATCGGGGCCGGCGCGAAAATTCTCGGCAATATCGAGATCGGCCATTGCGCGCGGATCGCGGCCGGCTCCGTGGTGCTCAAGCCGGTGCCGCCGAATTCCACGGTGGCGGGCATCCCGGCCAAGGTCATCGGAGAGGCCGGTTGCCCCGAACCGTCGCGCGCCATGAACCAGATGTTTTACGATACCAATCCGTGACGCAGCGATTGCGAGAGGGGAAGTTTCTGTGAACGCTCAGGATATCCGGAAGATCGACAGCTATCTCAAGCGGCTGTTCAACAACAAGTCGGTGCGTGTCGTGGCGCGCCCCAAGAAAGACGATTCCGCCGAGGTCTATGTCGGCGAGGAGTTCATCGGCGTGATCTTCGTCGATGACGAGGACGACGACCGCTCCTTCAACTTTCAGATGGCCATTCTGGAGACCGACCTCGAAGAGCTGTGATCTCGAAGCCATCCAGCGCATGAAAAGGCCGCCGGCTGTGAGAGCCGGCGGCCTTTTTGTTGTCCTTGGGCGGGTCTTAATGCGGATGCGCGCGGATCGACTGAACGAGCTTCTCGATCGTGGCGGCAGTCTCCTGCCAGTCGTCCAGCCAGTCGCGCGGGAAACGGATCGTGATGTCGGCCTCGCCGATACGTTGCTCATGCAGGCAGGTGCCCGGCACACCGCCGGCGGCAGGCCGGGTGCAGCGCACGGCAAAGGCATCTGGCCGGTCCGCCTCGATGATGTAATCCTCGCCGCGATACGGCGTATCGTCCCGGAACGGGATGAGGATCAGGCCGCCGGGGCCGGCGCTTCGCTCCGCCGCGACATAGCGCGGATAGATCGTGCGCCGGCGCTCCTGCGGGGACAGCGTGCCGGCAACGGCCGCGATAGTCATGAACACGCGGTCCGGCGCGCGGATCTCCTCCAGCGGCGTCTCGCTGCTGATGTTGGTCTGGGCCGCCGCATCCGGCGGCGCGAGGGAGGGCCACATGAAGGTCAGGTCCATCCGCGCATGGTTCCCGGGATTGCGCTGGACGGACTGGCGGATCGCGGCGGGGGGAATGTTGAAGCCGACGCCGCCGACGGTGACGGGAAGGCTCGGCGCATCCTGGGCGACCAGAGCGCTCGGCCAGCGCGGCCAGAACACATAACCCGCGAAACCGATCGCGCAGACCGCGGCGGCGATCAGCAGGATCAGCGGCAGGACCAGCCATGGGCTGGATGTCGCACGGCGCCGGTGGTTATGGCGGGGAGCTTTGGCCGGCGGCATTCAGGCAACCACATTAGCCACATTCTTGCGGCGATATCGGAGCGGCGGCAGGCCACACGATTCGCGCTTCCGCGTCCACCACTCATACGGCGCAGCTTTGCGTTGATTTCGGCGGGAAGATGACGCCTATTGGCATGCCGCTCGGAGGATGTTCAGGATGCGCAGCATAGTGGTAGCCGGTTCCGTTCTTATGACCACGATAGCAGCAGGTCCGCTCGCTCTGGCGGCGGACTATCCCGTTTCCCAGCAGCGCGCCGCGCGTCAGGTGGCGAGCGAGCATCATGTGCGCCGGGAGATCGTCGAGGTGCAGCCGTCCTGCTACGTGCTGGACAAGGCATTTGAGGCGAATCGGCCGACCATGCCCAGCCGGCAGCATGTCTATCCCTTCTATGTCGAGCGCCGCCTGCCGTGCGATCCACGGGATCGCCGGTTCCGCTAACAGGGCCGCGCCGGGCCGTGTGTTTACCCTAAATTAAGGATGTGCTGGCGCCTGGCCGCTTCCGGGAGAACAATGTCGCGCGTGTCGTCGTTGGGATCGCGCCATGACCCTGTTTCCGCTGTCGCCTGGGGCGCTTGAATCCTTCGCCACCGTCGCGCTCGGCTTTGCCGTCGCGGGCGTGCTGGCGACGGGCTATCAGCTTGTTGCGCGCCGGCCGGCGAGCTTCGCACTGCTGGAGCAGGCTCCCCGCGGAGGAGCTTTCGCGGCGGTGCCGTTCCTCGTCTTTGCCGCGCCCTTCGTGATCATGCGCGCCACGCTTTGCGCCCCCAGTGCGGGCGACTTCCGGCGCTTCCAGCTTGTGATGGGAACGACGATCTTCGCCAGTTGCTGGAGCCTGATGTCCGGCACGGCCGTGACGATGCTCGCGCGCCCGCTGATGAGCTTTGTCGCAGGCGGATAAGCCGCCGCCACCGCCACTGAAACACTCGCAAAATACGCCGCGCCATGGCAGTTTCCCGGCCGAACGGGGGAAGCATTTTCATGGCGATTTACGAGATCGACGGGCGCAGCCCGGAGCTGCCGGCGGATGGCCGCTACTGGATCGCGGACAGCGCCGATGTCATCGGCAGTGTCCGCCTCAGGCAGGATGCCAGCGTCTGGTTCGGCGCGGTGCTGCGCGGCGATAACGAATGGATCGAGATCGGCGAGCGGTCGCAGATCCAGGACAACGCCACCGCCCATACGGACCCGACATTCCCGCTCACCATCGGCCCGGATTGCGTGATCGGCCATAACGTCATCCTGCACGGCTGCACCATCGGCGCGAATACGCTGATCGGCATGGGCGCGGTGGTGATGAACGGCGCGCGCATCGGCGCCAATTGCGTGGTCGGCGCGGGTGCGCTGATCACCGAGGGCAAGGAGTTTCCGGACAATTCGCTGATCGTGGGTTCGCCCGCGCGCGTGCTGCGCCCGACCGACGAGGCGGCCCACGCCATGGTCGCGTTCGGCGCGGCTTCGTATGTGAAGAAGTCGCAGCTCTATGCGCGCGCGCTCAAGCGTCTCGGCTGAGGCGGAGACTCAGCCGAAGTAGCGGCCCGCGGTGCCGAGGGCGATCGTGATGAGGCCCAGCGGCAGGTTGACGGCGATGATGCCGCGAATGCGGTTCAGGCGCGCCGCGGCGGCCGGCCAGTCCTGCCCGTCCACCGCGCGCTTGAAGGCGAGCCATGGGCCGTGGAACAGCCAGGCGAACAGTCCCATCATCACAAGCCCGGTGCCGTTCATGAGATGGATATGCAGTCCTGCGTTCTTGAAGCCGCCGAACACCGCGAAGATCATCCAGTAGCCGGTGGCGAGCAGCAGGATCACGGCAGCCCAGACCCAGGGGAAGAAGCGGCCGAATGTGCCGCGCATCAGCCGCAGCCGCTGCGGCGGCTCCAGCAGCCCCAGCGAGGGCCGCAGGCAGAGATAGACGACGAACATGCCGCCGACCCAGACCACTGCGCTGAGGGCGTGGAGGATGATCGCAAGCGGCATCAAGGCGGTGGCGTTCACGGGACAGTCTCCGGGATGGATGAACGGCGGATATGGCCGCCGGACGTATCGCTGCCGCAACTATAACCACACGGCGTCGCACATTCGCGCGTCTTTCACCGTCTTGCCACGCTGCAAGACGTCGCGCGCGTCGTTCAGCGTCGATGCGCTTGTCGCCCGGGCATCGGAATGCCGGCGTGACGGCGAGGAATAAAAAAGGCGACCGGCCCCGGGGAAGGCCGGCCGCCCGTGACCCGGTTCTGGGACGGGGGAGGGGAGTGTGACCGGATCACGTGTCTCTAGGGGTGTCCTTGTCGTTGGCGCCGGCACGGGCCGGCGGGTTCAGCCGTTGGTCAGCGCGAGCTTGCGGTGGCGACTTCCGGACGGCTGTCGCCGAGCGAGACCCACACATTCTGGTCGGTCTGCGACTGCCGCTTCACGTAACGATAGCCGGTGTCGGACCACAGCAGGATTTCGTCGTTCTGGTTGTCGAGAATGAACTCGCCCTTGTCGGTGCGCACGGTGAGCACGGCATGGCCGTCGCCCCGAGTGTCGCGCACCACGGTGATGAGCAGCGCCTCGCGCGGCCAGCCGGCCTGGATCAGCATCTTGCGCTTGAGCAGGACATAGTCCTCGCAATCGCCATAGCCATCGTCCGGATAGGACCACTTCTCGACCGTGTTCCAGTGCTCCAGGTCGGTCATGGGCTTCACGTTGGTGTTGACCCAGGCGTTGATGCTGGAGAGATCCCGCCAGGCTTTCTTCGTCAGCACCACGTCGCGCGCGGCGGTGCGGCCGGCGGTGCATTCGCTGCGATTCTCGGCGCAGAATTCCACCCAGCCGATCGGCGCCCGCGAGGCTTCCCCGACCGCCACATAGAGCGGCCGTTCCGCCGCCGCCGGCGCGATGAAGGCGATGAGCAGCGCCAGTGCGCCGCCCCATCTCATCGCCAGGCTTTTGCCCGTTGTTGTCATTATACGCCCCAGTCCCGTTTGACTGGAGCAATGTGGCAGGGATGCTTTGAGTTGCCGCTAAGTCGCCATAGTTGTTTTGAGCAATGCTTGAGTAAAACCGGAAACCATTTGCGCGATTACTTTGAATAGAATTTGATTCAAATTTTACGCATCGGTTTTAGGCGCGCAGCCCGGTGCCAAAACCAAAAGGCCCGCATGGCGGGCCTTGGACGGGACGGACGGGGAGAGGGGCTTTAAGTTCTGCGCCGGAAAGGTCCATGCGGCATGGCGTTTCGGGGCGAAACGGCGCGGGGAAATCCCGCGGATGGCGCGCGTATGGCGACCGGCGCGGTTACGTTTCGGTCACGCTGTCTTCGACAAAGTCCGGATGCTGAAGCCGCGTGAACTCCACCGCGATGCCTTCCTCCAGATGGCGGACGACACGGGCGGGCACTTTGCCGAGACTCACCAGCATGCCGATCTCCGGCCGGATGGTGACGGCGAGGGCGGCGCCGGAAAGCGACAGGTCGATCAGCCGGCCCGTGATCTGCTGGCCATCCGCAAGCGTGAGCCGCGCCGCGGTTCTTCCCGGCATGGTGCGGTCGTGGCGGCGATCTTCCGGAAGATCGAGGATTTCCCGGTTGGCGAGCCAGGTGAGCTGGGCGGCCAGCTTGTCGCGCTTGCGCGGCGTTGCGAGGATCGTCATCGCAAAGCCGTTGTCGATGTGGCGCGCGATGCGCCCTTCGAGACGGCCGAGGTGATCGACATAGGCGATCACCCGCTCGCCGATCTCCCCGATGACCGGCGCGATGATGGCCAGTCCGCCGGGAGAGATGTCACGCACCTGACAGGGGAATTCGCGGCGATCCTGCAACATGTAGCGGCCGAGCAGGTTCACCGCCACGCGCTGGTGACGGCGGCGCTCGCTCGGTGAGCTTGATGTGACAGGGGCTTTTTGCGCGAAGGTCATGCGTAACCGCTGCCTGGGAGTGTTCCGCTTGGCGAACACCCTAAGGCTGCATTGTTAACGGTGTGTTTAACGGTGTCATGACCGTTAACTTTATCGCTCAGGTTTGTCGTCCCCCATCATAAACGATGAAATTGCGCCGCCGCCGGTCGCTGTCGCCGGGGGGCGGGGGCGGGAGCCGGTCTTGGGCAAAGCGCCTCTTGAGGTGCAGCGCGGGTCCCGTGAGGATTCGCTCGAACGGGCGCGGCTGGGGGCCGATGGCGAAGAGCGGCCGTCGCGGGTCGATATGAGCGCCCACGAAACGGAAGCCCTCAAGCATCAACTGCGATGCCGGCCGCGCGCCGGACCAGTAAGGCACGGGGCCGGAAATGGCCAGCGCGCCCAGCATGCGGCTGCCGACATGGCCGTCGTGGCGCAGCGGAAGCAGAAGAAACTCGACATGTGCCGTGCCGCCGCCGGCGGCTGGCGCTTCACTTGCCGCCGCGGTGGCGGCCCCGACCACGCCGACGCGGTCCTCGGCCACCGAGGCCAGCATGACATCCAGCTCCTCGCGGCTGGCGGTGTGCCAGAGCCGGACGAAATCCTCGCCCTTGAGTTCACGGCAGAACAGCGCACAGACGCGGGTGCCGGCGAGCCTGAACAGCGCCGGCCGGCCCGGGCCGCCGGCGAGGATGAAGGTATCCGCCAGCGCGCTCCGGATTGCGCCGGGATCGATCGCGTCCCGGTCGGGTGCGGCCTGCGAGCCGCGCTGCCGATCCCAGTGGTCGAAGACCTGGCGGATGGCCGGATGTCTCATCTCCACGCCGTGTCCCTGTTGTCGCGCGCCGGCGCAGAATCCGTCCCCCGATGGGACGACTCGGCAGCGGCCACGTCTCATGACAGGGACAGAGCAGGCGGCGTGCCTTGACAACCGCAGGGGATCGACCGTCCCCGGTTACGTTTAGGTAAGGTTAACAAATCTGATCCAGGGCGGCTGGGCGCTTGCTCCGCTGCGGCATCCGCTTTATGTCGCGGCCAGCCAATTGCGGAAGAGCCCGGTGGAACCGACCAGACCTGCCGTTTCGGGACGTGAGCCCGTTCTGAACGTTCCGGCGGTGATTCTGGCCCTCATCCTGGCCTTTGTCGCCGTCCATGTGCTGTTCTGGATGGTCCTGCCGGAGCGGGAGGCCACGGCCTTTCTGCTCCGCTTTGCCTTCATTCCGGCCCGCTACGATCCTGCCGCGATCCCGAGCGGCATCCTTCCGGGCGGCAGCGGTGCTGATATCTGGACTTTCGTCACTTACGCTTTCCTGCACGCCGACTTCAGCCATCTCTTCTTCAATTCCGTCTGGCTGCTGGCTTTCGGTTCTCCCGTGGCGCGGCGCTTCGGAACGCAGCGGTTTCTGGTTTTCTTCGCGGTGACGGCGGCGGCCGGCGCGGCGCTGCATCTCGCGGTCCACCCCGGGGATTTCGTTCCGGTGGTCGGGGCGTCGGCCGCTATCTCGGGCGCGATGGCGGCGGCGCTGCGGTTCGTCTTCCATGGCGGGGGTCCGCTCGGCCTGCTGCGGCCGGGCCTGGATGGCGGCTCCTATGCGGTTCCGGCGCAGCCCTTGCGGGAGAATCTGCGCGACAGTCGCGTGCTGCTGTTCGTGACGGTCTGGTTCGGCGTCAACATCGTGTTCGGTCTGGGCGGCATCGGCGTGCAGGAAGAAGGTCAGACGGTCGCGTGGATCGCCCATATCGGTGGTTTTGCGGCGGGACTTCTACTATTCCCGATGTTCGATCCCGTCGGCCGCGATTGACGCGCGCGGAGCGCGGGTTTGGTTCCATTCTGCGGCCTGCGGAATTGCAGGCCAGCATTCGCGCGCATGCATTGGCACGCGCGTGCGTTGTGTTAGCATCCCAATCAACTTCCGTATGTTGACGTGAGACGGAAGGACAAGGGAGGCAAACATGACCGTGAAGGTTATTCTTGGCGAGAAGGGCCGCGATGTTGTGACCATTGCGCCATCGGCCACTCTTCAGCAGGCCGCTTCGCTCATGACGGCGCGCCGCATCGGAGCGCTTGTCGTGCTCGGCGCCGACCAGCGCGTGGTCGGCATCATCTCGGAGCGGGACATCGTTACGGAAATCGCTGAGCGGGGCGCGGCAACGCTCGATGAGCCGGTGTCCGGCTGCATGACGCGTGAAGTCATCACGGTCTCGGAGACCCTTGCGACGGAAGAACTGATGGAGGTCATGACGCAGCGCAAGGTGCGCCATCTGCCGGTTCTCGAACACGAACGGCTGGTGGGGATCATCTCCATCGGAGACGTCGTCAAGCGGCGCGTCACCGATATGGAGCAGGAATCCGCCGCGCTACAGGCTTACATCCGCTCCGCCTGAGACGGATCGTGGACGGGCGGCCCGGCTACCCGTCCACAAGCTTTGACCGATGCGGCTTGCGGTAGCAACCGCGATGCGCCGAAGCCTCGGCTTTGATGGAAACATCGAATGATGATTGAAGCATCGAAGCAAGCCGGGGCTTTATTTCTTCGGTTTATTTCTTTGCAGCGTTTTCCTGACGCGATCCGCCTTGCTTCAAAGCGTTAGCGCTGTTCGCGGCAGCCGGCCACGAAAGTCGATCTCGCGAGAGCCGATCTTGCGAGCGGACGATCACCGAAGCCGGTGCTCGCGCGGGCCATGCTCACCCAGGCGCTTCTCAATGGGTCACCCAAGAGCTTCCATGGCCTGGGTGATGGCTTCCATCGCGCGCTCGGTCGCTTCGGCGCCCTGGGCGATGGCCTCTTCGGCGCGGTTGAACTCGAACATCGCGATGGGGCCGAGGCGCGGCTGGATCATGATGTCCGGCGGATCGCCGGCGAGGCGCGCGCGCGTGATGCGATCCTGCATCACGTTATAGGCGTCGATCATCACCGCCGGGATTCCGGGTGAGCCGTCGCGGCTGAAGAATTTCCGCTTGATGAACCGTTCCACATTCACGATGCCGCGCCAGCCTGCGGGCTCGGGCTCGGGCTCGATATCGGAGACGTTGTCGGCTGGCTCGTCCTCGCCATAGGCGGCGAGGGTCCCGCCGCGGCCGATCAGGTCCGCGTTGAGATTGACGGCGATCATCAGCCGCGCATCGAGCGAGCGACCGGCCGAGATCGGAACCGGGTTGACCAGCGCGCCATCCACCAGCCAGCGGTCGGCGATGCGCACAGGCGAGAAGATGCCCGGCAGGGCATAGGAGGCCCGCAGGGCATCGACCAGCCGTCCGCGTGTCAGCCAGACCTCGTGGCCGGTTTCGAGTTCTGTGGCGACGGCTGCGAAACGGACCGGCAGCTTCTCGATGCGGATGTCGCCGAGACCGGCCTCCAGATGCCGGAGCAGCCGCTGGCCGCTGATGAGGCTGGAGCCGGAAAAGCTGACGTCGAGATACTGGATGATGTTGCGGCGGGTGAGCGAGCGCGCCCACTGCTCCAGCGCATCGAGCTGGCCCGCCGCGTAGCAGCCGCCGACCACCGCGCCGATGGAGGTGCCGGTGATCACATCAGGCTTGATGCCGTTGGCGACGAGAGTCCGGATGACGCCGATATGGGCGAAGCCGCGCGCCGCCCCGCCGCCGAGCGCAAGGCCGATGCTTGGCCGACGCGGCGTTGCCGTTTGCGAAGCCTCCACGGCTCGATCGCCCCGGACATGGCCGAGAAAGCTACCCAACAAGACCCCATATCCTCCGTGTCTGCATCATCGGTTCCAAGACATGACGAGACAAGGGCCTGTTCTATACATGTTGACGCGGGCAGCCATCGCCTTAACGCATGGACGGGCGGTTGTCCGGATTGCGGCGCTTTTCGCGGCTTGAAATCGCCGCGATTCCGGAACACAACCCGCCCATGATCGCAAAGGCTGCCCTCTGTCGCCCCATGTCGCTGGCGGCGCTGACACTTGCCTTGGCCACGGGTGTCCTGCCGGCCCTTGCGCAGATGGGGCCGGGCGGCGCCGCGGCCTTTACGGGCGCGCCCTCCGGTGGCGCTCCGGGGTTCAGCCCGGACTCGCCGATCCAGAATCTTGCTCCGCCGGCCGGCGTGCTGGCTCCGGCGCCGCTTCAGCCGCCTCAGTTTCCCGATGCGCCCCCGCAGCAGGCGTTGCCGCCGGTGCCGAGCGGGCAGGGCATGCTGACCATGGCCGCCCGTTTCGGCCGCGACCAGCCGACCATCACCGGCGGGCTGGTCTGGCGGATCTATGACGGCCGGGCCGAGCCGAACGGCAGCTTCAAGCTCATTCGGGAAGAAAAAGCGGCCGCGCCTTCGCTGGCACTGCCGCCGGGCAGCTATTTCGTGCATGTGGCGCTCGGGCTCGCCAACACCGCCAAGCCCGTGCAGGTGCGCGCCAACGAGCAGATTCGGGAAACCTTCGACGTGCCGGCCGGCGCTCTGCGTATCGAGGGCCGCGTGGGCGACGTTAAAATCCCGGAGAACCAGATTTCATTCGATCTCTATCAGGGCAGCCAGTTCGACGGCACCGACAGCTACGACCGGCGGCCGCTGGCGCAGAACATGTCTTCCGGAGATGTGGTGCCGTTGCCGGAGGGGACCTATTACATCGTCTCCAACTATGGCGACGGCAACTCCGTCGTGCGTTCCGATATCCGGGTCCAGATCGGACGGCTCACCGACATCACCGTCACCCATCGCGCGGCGGTGATCACGCTCAAGCTGGTCGGCCAGAGCGGCGGCGAGGCGCTCGCGAATACCGCATGGTCCGTCATCACGCCCGGCGGCGACGTCATCAAGGAAGCCATCGGCGCCTTTCCGCGCTTCGTGCTGGCGGAGGGTGAATACCGCGCCCTTGCCCGCAACGAGGGCAAGATGTTCGAGCATGAATTCCGCGTCATCACCGGTGTCGATGGCGAGGTCGAGGTGCTGGCGCGTTAGTGTTGATGCCGCAGCGCCGCAGCGCGGGGTTGCGCCCGTTCAGACCCCGCCTGCCTTTCCCGTATTTGCATTCGTCGCCAGCGGCAGGAACATCAGCGCCACCAGCGTGATGACCGCCGAGACGGCGATATAGGCGCCGACGGCGCCGGCGCCGTAGGTCGAGGCGAGCCAGGTCGCGATATATGGCGCGAGCGAAGCGCCGAGAATGCCGGCCAGATTGAACGTCATCGACGAGCCGGTATAGCGCAACGCGGTTGGGAAGGGAGCGGAGAGCACCGTGCCGAGCGGCGCATAGGTCAGGCCCATGGCGGCGAAGCCGAGAACGAGGAAGGCGAGAATGCCCGGCGTGCCGCCGTTCTGCAGCGCGCTGGTCCCGAGGCCCAGCAGCAGGATCGCCACCGTGGCGACGATCATGGCCTGGCGCAGGCCGATACGATCTGCAAAGCCGCTGGAGAAAGGCATTGTCAGCGCGAAGAACACGACGCCGACCATCTGGAGGATCAGGAACTGCTCGCGGCTGTATCCCAGTTCGCGCGTGCCCCAGCTCAGCGAGAACACCGTCATGATGTAGAACAGCATGAAAGTGGCCAGCGCCGCGAATGTACCCAGCACCAGGCTCAGCTTGTAGTTCTTCAGCAGCACCAGCAGCGGCACCGCGACCCGTTCCGCCTTTGCCATGGCAGCGACGAATTCCGGCGTCTCCGAGATGCGCAGCCGGATCAGCAGGCCGACGACCACGAGAACGAGGCTGGCGACGAAGGGAATGCGCCAGCCGAAGCTCATGAAATCCGCCTCCGACATCGTTTCGGTCAGGATCAGGAACGTGCCGGTGGCGAGCAGGAAGCCGGCCGGCGCGCCGAGCTGGGGAAACATGCCGTACCAGGACCGCTTGCCGGCCGGCGCATTCTCCGTCGCCAGCAGGATCGCGCCGCTCCATTCGCCGCCGAGACCGAAACCCTGTCCGAACCGGCATAGCGCCAGCAGCAGCGGGGCGAGCACGCCCACGGAATGATAGGTCGGTAGCAGGCCGATGGTCACGGTGGAGATGCCCATGACCATCAGCGAGGCGACGAGCGTGGCCTTGCGGCCGACGATGTCGCCGAAATGGCCGAACACCGCCGCGCCGAAGGGGCGGGCGAAAAAGGCGATGGAGAAGGTCGCGAAGGATTGCAGCAGCGCCGTGGTGGAATCGCCGGCAGCGAAGAATAGATGGGGAAAGACGAGAACGGCTGCGGTCGCGTAGATATAGAAATCGAAGAATTCGATGGTCGTGCCGATCATGCTCGCGACGAGCACGCGGCGCTTGGAATTGCCGCGCGGAGTGGCATCGTTGGTCATCGGCATCATCCGAAAGTTGCGAATATTCACCTTACAACTAGCGCCGAAACCTTTCGTCTTTGTTCCTGCCTCAGGAAAACGCCGGCCGCGAGGGCCGGCGTTGGAGGATGACCTGTCGGGGCGGACTCAGGGGAGGCTCGCGGCCTTCTTCCGCTTCAGGTCGGGCGGCAGGGCTTCCTCGGTGAGGGCCGCCAGCGCCTCGTCGAGGCCCATGACCTGCTGGCCCTGATGCCCGAGGCGGCGAATGGAGACGGCGCGGTCCGTTGCTTCCTTGCGGCCGACCACGAGCAGCGCCGGCACCTTGGCGAGCGAATGTTCGCGGACCTTGTAGTTGATCTTCTCGTTGCGCAAGTCGAGTTCGACACGCAGGCCACGCGCCGCCGCCAGCGCCGCGACTTCCCGGGCATAGTCGTCGCCATCGGACGTGATGGTGCAGACCACGGCCTGGACCGGCGCGAGCCATAGCGGGAAGTGCCCTGCGAAATGCTCGATCACGATGCCGATGAAGCGTTCGATGGAGCCGCAAATGGCGCGGTGGATCATCACCGGCATCTTCTTGTCGCTGTCGCTGTCGATATAGAACGCGCCGAACCGCTCCGGCAGGTTGAAGTCCACCTGCGTGGTGCCGCACTGCCAGTCGCGGCCGATGGCGTCGCGCAGCACGTATTCGAACTTGGGTCCGTAGAACGCGCCTTCGCCGGGATTGATCTCGGTGCGGATCTGATTGCCGCCCTTGGCGGCGATCTGCTCCAGCACCTCGCCCATGATGGTTTCGGCATGGTCCCATGCGGCGTCGGAACCGACGCGCTTCTCCGGCCGGGTCGAGAGCTTGATCGTCAATTCGCCGTCGAAGCCGAAATCGGAATAGGCCGAGAGGATCAGGTCGTTGATCTTCAGGCACTCCTCCGCCATCTGCTCCTCGGTGCAGAAGATATGAGCATCGTCCTGGGTGAAGCCGCGCACGCGCATGAGGCCGTGCATCGCGCCGGAGGGTTCGTAGCGATGCACGACGCCGAATTCGGCGAGGCGCAGCGGCAGGTCGCGATAGCTCTTGAGACCATGCTTGAAAATCTGCACATGGCCGGGACAGTTCATCGGCTTGAGCACGAACCAGCGCTTGTCCTCGGCATCGTCGCCGGCGGACTGTGCGGCAAACATATTCTCGCGATACCACTGCCAGTGGCCTGAGGTTTCCCACAGCACGCTGTCGAGGATCTGCGGCGCGTTCACCTCGCTGTATTCGCCCGTCAGGCGGCGGCGCATATAGGCGATGACCTCCTGGAAGATGGTCCAGCCTTTGGCGTGCCAGAAGACGACGCCGGGGCCTTCCTCCTGGAAGTGAAACAGGTCCATCTCGCGGCCGAGGCGGCGGTGGTCGCGCTTCTCGGCTTCCTCAAGCTGTTTGAGATGCGCGTCGAGCTGCTCCTGCTTCGCGAAGGCGGTGCCGTAGATGCGGGTCAGCATCGGGTTGGCGGCGTCGCCGCGCCAATAGGCGCCGGCCACCTTCATCAGCTTGAAGGCGTTGCCGACCTTGCCGGTCGAGGTCATATGCGGGCCGCGGCAGAGGTCGAACCACTCGCCCTGCTTATAGATCTTGATGGTCTGGTCCGCCGGGATGGCGTCGACCAGTTCGACCTTGAAGGCTTCGCCCTTCTCGGCAAAGACGCGCTTGGTTTCTTCGCGGGACCAGATTTCCTTGGTGAAGGGTGCATCGCGCGCGATGATCTCGCGCATCTTCTTCTCGATGGCGTCGAAATCGTCGGGCGTGAATGGCTCGTTGCGGAAGAAATCGTAGAAGAAGCCGTTCTCGATCACCGGGCCGATGGTGACTTGCGTGCCCGGCCACAGGGTCTGCACGGCCTCGGCCAGCACATGGGCGCAGTCGTGCCGGATCAGTTCCAGCGCGCGGGGGTCGTCGCGGTTGAGAAACTCGATTTTCGCATCGGCCTCGATAGGGTCGGCGAGGTCCGTCACCACGCCGTCCAGCGCCATGGCGACGGTGCGCTTGGCGAGCGAGGGCGAAATGTCCTGCGCAATTTCAAATCCGGTGATGCCGTTGGGGAAGTCCCGGCGCGCGCCGTCGGGAAAGGTCACTGCGACCATGCTGATCTCCTCTGCTCACTCGCTGCCTACGAATGCAGGTAAGCGTCGGCGGCTGGATTAATGGAGCGACAGCGCGGACGCAACACCGCAGGCAAAGGTGGCAGCATCACGCCTCGGCAGGGCCGGCGGGCGGAACCGTATTCACGCCGCGCCAGCGGGCATAGCGCCAGGGCGTTACGGCGGAGGCGTCCGCCGGCAGGCATTCAGGCACGAAGTCGAGGCCGGACGTGCCCCAGGGATGGCAGCGGCAGAGCCGGCCCAGTGTCATCCAGCCGCCGGCCCAAAGGCCGTGGCGCTGCAATGCCTCGTCGGCATAGGCCGAGCAGGTCGGCAGATGGCGGCATTCGTATCCGATCAGCGGCGAGAGCGTGTATTGATAGACCTTCACTGCGCCGCGCGCCGCCATCCGGGGCCCTTTTTCGGCCGCGCGCCAGAGATGCTCAATAGGATTTCCGTCATTCATGGGAACTTCCCATTTGCTTCCGGCGCGGCGGCGATGCGGAGAAATTCCCGCCGCCGCTGTGCCATTTGCGCACTAGACGCAACTCTGCCCTGCATTTAACTTTTTTTAAGATGGGGTCCAGAATTGGGGTCCACGAGCCGCGGAAATTCTGATCGGTCGCGAAGAAGGCCGGCGGAAGGTCAGGCGGTAAGGGGGAATGATGATCCGACGTGCATTTGTCGGACTGGCGCTGCTGTGCAGCGCCGCCGACCTTTCTGCCGCAGAGCAGGTGCTCGCGGTCGCCGCTTCCAAAGCGCAGCCCGCTGTCGCAAAAACATTGGAACCGCAGGCCGCCATGGCTTTGCCGGACGCGCGCTCGCGCGCCATGATATTCGAATGGCGGCGGGAAGGACCCGTGGCCGATTGTGGAGCGGACTGCCGCACCTGGATATCCGCCATCGGTGCGATCACCGCGGATACCGCCCGGGATTTCGAGAATTTCGCAAAGGACGCCCGCGTGCGCGGCGCGACGGTGGTGCTGGACTCCGAAGGAGGCTCGGTTCTTGGCGCGCTGGCGCTGGGCCGGGCCTTCCGCCGGCTCGCCATGACGACGTCCATCGGACGCAGCGTGTGGCTGCCCGAGGAGCAGGGCGAGCGGCGCTCCCGCCTGCTGCCGGACGCCTATTGCGAATCCATGTGCGGCTTTGCGCTGCTGGGCGGCGCGCGGCGCCATGTTCCGCCTGAGGCGCATGTGATGGTCCATCAGATCTGGCTCGGTGACCGGCGCAGCGACGCCGTCGCCGCCACTTATTCCGCCGAGGACCTTGTGCTGGTTCAGCGCGACATCGGCAGTCTCGCGCAATATACCGTCGAAATGGGTGGAGATATCGATCTGCTGGAAACCGCCCTGCGCATCCCGCCCTGGGAACCCATGCGCACCCTGAGCAGGGACGAGGTCGGCCGGATGCGGCTGTCGACGGTGGACGAGCCGTTCGAGAAAGCTCCGCCCGCGTCTGCCACGAATGCGGCCCCCGCCGCTGCGGTGGTTCCCGCCGCGCTGCACGGGGGCACAATCAACGAGCATGGCTGGACGCTGGTGCGCGGGGAGCGAGGCAGCATGCTGGCGCGCCGCCATCCGCTGACGGTGGAGGGAGAGAATATCGGCCGTTTCGATATCGTCCTCACCTGCGGCGCCAGCCGCGATCAGATCGCGGTGCATTATACGGAGACGCGCTCGGGGCAGGATGCCAGCCGGCCTCCGGCGGCGCTGCGGGAGGTCACCATGAGTTTGGGGCGGACCACGGTGAAGCTGGATATCGCTTCCACCCAGCCGCAGCGTCCGGCCCGGCTCAGCAGCCGGGCGCAGGGCGTGGTGGCGCTGAATGCGATCCAGGAACTGGCGAAATCCTCGGGCCGGGTCCTGACGGTGGCGACAGCCAATGCGGGCGGGGGCAGAACCTCCATCCGTGTCGGCACCAGCGGCCTTACCGGCAATTTCCCGCAATTCGCGGCGGATTGCGCCGGCCTCGCTCCCTCCAAAAGCGCGCAACTCGCGAACTGAGCGGTTCCGCGAGCTGGGCTCAGCCGCTGACTGCCGCGGCAGGCTTTGTTTCCGCGCCGGATGTCCGGGCCTGTTCGATCCGGTCGATGGCGTCCACCACGGCGTCGAAGGTGAGTAGCGTGGAGGCGTGTCGGGCCTTGTAGTCCCGCACCGGCTCCAGCACGGCGATGTCCTTCCAGCGCGGATCGTTTGGCGGCTGGCCGTTGTCCTTGAGCATGCGGCGCACGGCCTCGCGCAGGGCGCGCAGCTCCCCGGCCCGGGCGCCCACGACATTGCGCGCCATGATGGACGACGATGCCTGTCCCAGCGCGCAGGCTTTCACGTCATGGGCAAAATCCGTGACGGTATCCCCATCCATCCGGAGGTCGACCGTGACGGTGGAGCCGCAGAGCTTGGAATGGGCCGTGGCGCTGGCGTCGGGATTTTCCAGCCGTCCCAGCCGGGGAATGTTGCCGGCGAGTTCGAGAATGCGGGTGTTGTAGACGTCGTTCAGCATGGGAAATCAAACCGATTGCTGCCCACCGGGCGCAGATTGCCTTGGCGCATGGAACCCTTATATAGAAGCCGCATGGCGGGTTGCACAGGTCTTCCCGCCATGCGGACCGCTCGGCCTGTCGCCGGGCGATCCGGATGACACAGGGCGTCCGATAGCGCCGCATCCGCCGGGCGGGTGCAGGCCATGTGATCGACGCGAAAACCGGTGACACCTCCGGCTCCGGCCGGTCGAACGGAGACGATCATGGACGCCATGTCGAAACTGCGCTCTTCTGCTGCGACGGCCGCCGTCGATGCTGCCGGCCCTCTCGTGCCGCGCCCGTCCCGGGAAGAGGCGGAAGCGGCCGTGCGCACGCTCATCGCCTATCTCGGCGAGAATCCCGATCGTGAAGGCTTGCTGGATACGCCGCGCCGTGTCGTCGAATCCTACGAGGAGCTCTTCGGGGGCTATCGCCAGTCGCCGGCGGAGGTGCTTCAGCGGACCTTCGGCGAGATCGGCACCTATGACGATTTCGTGCTGGTGCGGAACATCCGTTTCTCGTCCCATTGCGAACATCACATGATCCCGTTCTACGGGCAGGTGCATATTGCCTATCAGCCCGTGGAGCGGGTGGTCGGCCTGTCGAAGCTCGCTCGGCTTGTCGAGGTTTTCGCCCGCCGGCTCCAGACTCAGGAGCATCTCACCTCGCAGATCGTCACCGCGATCGAGGAAACGCTGGCGCCGCGCGGCGTCGCCGTGATGATCGAGGCGGAGCATATGTGCATGTCGATCCGCGGGGTCGAAAAGGCCGGCGCCTCGACCGTGACCACCCAGTTCACCGGGGTGTTTCGCGAACAGGCCGAGCAGCAGAACCGTTTCCTCTCGCTGGTGCGTCCGCGCTGACGACAAGCGCGGCGCGGCCGGCCGCGTTCAGGATTTCAGTCGTGGCAGATTCATCTTTTGCGCTTCCGGGTTCGGCTGCTGAGGTCGAGGAAGGACTCGTTCTCAGCCCAAAGTTCGGTCCGGACGGACTGCTGACCTGCGTCGCGACCGATGTCGCCAGCGGCGACGTGCTGATGGTCGCCCATATGAATGCCGAGGCGCTGCGCCGGACCATCGAGACCGGGCAGGCGTGGTATTACAGCCGGTCCCGCAAGGCGCTCTGGCGCAAGGGCGAAAGCTCCGGCCATGTCCAGTCCGTGGCCGAGATGCGGGTCGATTGCGATCAGGACGCCATCTGGATCAAGGTCCGTCAGGAGGGGCCGGGCGCCTGCCACACCGGCCGGCGCTCCTGCTTCTATCGTAGCGTATCCGCGGGGCGGGGCGGCGGGCCGATCACGCTGGCCTTTGTCGATGCCGACAGGGGCTTCGATCCCGCACGGGTTTATGGCGACAAGCCGCAGACCTGATCGATCGCCGGCTTCACCGGCCGTGGTCCCGCATGCTGTCTTCCGCCTGCCGCGCCAGTGCCAACACGCGCTGCGCCCGTTTCAGATGCGGCATGTCGATCATCCGGCCGTGAAGGCTGACCACGCCGGCGTCGGGCGCGGCGGCGAAGACGGCCGCGATCTCCTGTGCCTCGCCGATGGCGGCAGGGCTCGGCGTGAAAGCCTCATTGATGGTCGCGACCTGTCCGGGATGGATCGCCAGCATGCCGGCGAAGCCGTCGAACATGGCCTGGGTCGCGATGGCGGCCAGCCCGTCCGTGTCGCCCAGGCGGGCATAGACGGTTTCGTAAGCCGGCACCTGCGCGGTGGCGGCGCCGGCGAGGCAGAGGCTGCGGGCGAGGCGGCAGGGCTCGATGAGGGACCCGTCCGCGTGGCGGCTGGCCTGCGCGCCGAGGTCCGCGGCGAGGTCCTCCGCGCCCCATGTGAGGCCGGCGAGGCGCGGGCTGGCGTTGGCAAAGCTGCCTGCGGCGAACAGCGCAGGCCCGGTCTCGATGGCGAGCGCGAGAAGGCCGACGCAGCCTTCCGGCAGCCCGGCCTGCGCTTCGTGGACGGTGAGTTTGGCGTCCAGATGGGCAACCGCCTGGCCGCCGACGGCCTTCGGCAACAGGATCAGATCGGGTTGCATCGGCACGATGGCGGCGAGGTCCAGTTCGATATTATCGCTGTCGAGCGGGTTGACCCGCACGATGAGGCGCGGCCGCTCCGGCGCGAGCCCTGCATGTTCCAGAAAGGCCGCGGCGCGCTGGCGGGCGGTCGCCTTGGCGGCGGTCGCGACCGAATCCTCCAGATCGAGGATCAGCGCGTCGGCCCCGCAGCCGAGGGCCTTCTCCATCTTCCGTTCGGAATCCGCCGGAATGAACAGCAGCGAGCGCATCATGACGCGGCCGGCCGCTTGTTGATGAAAGCCTGACGGCGGCATTCGGCCACCAGCTTGTCGTTCTGGTTATAGGCGCGGTGGTGGAATTCGACGATGCCGGCGTCCGCCCGAGATTTCGATTCGCGCACTGAGAGGATCTCCGTGGTGCAGCGGACGGTGTCGTTCTCGAACAGCGGGTGCGGGAATTTCACCTCCGTCATGCCGAGGTTGGCGATGGTCGTGCCGACCGTGAGGTCCGTGACGGAAATGCCGATCATCAGTCCCAGCGTGAACAGCGAATTCATCAGGGGCTGGCCCCATTCGGTCTCCTGTTCGCAGAACACGCGGTCGATATGCAAAGGCTGCGGATTCAGCGTCATGTTGGAGAACAGCATGTTGTCCATCTGCGTGACGGTGCGGCGCAGCCGATGGTCATACAGCGTGCCGGCGACGAAGCCTTCGAGATACAACCCGCCTCGCGGATGGCGGTGTGCGGTGTCCGGGGCGGGAGCAGTCATCGGCGTCCTCCAAGTGTCGTTAACGTCTGGTTTACCATAATGCCTCTAGCTGACTAACCATGTATCGCAGGATGTGGCGCTGCGGACGGACATCGGGGCGGGCATATGACGGTCGAGGCGACGTCTTCTCCCTCGTTTATCTCGGGCCTTGTGGGAACGATCCGCAAGGCGGCGCAGGCTGCCGGCGCGAGCTTTGAACATCTTCTCGCGACGGCTCGTGTCGAATCCGGCCTCAATACTGCCGCGCAGGCGCCGACCTCTTCGGCGCGCGGGTTGTTTCAGTTCATCGACCAGACCTGGCTCGCGACCATGAAGGACGCCGGGCCGGCGCTGGGCTATGCCCGCTATGCGGATGCCATCGATCGCACGGCGTCCGGTGCCTATGTGGTGCCCGACCCGGCTGCGCGCGCCGAGATCATGGCGCTGCGGGACGATCCGGCGGCGAGCACCGCCATGGCGGGCGCCTTCACGCAGGGCAACGCGGAGACGCTTGCGCGGCAGCTTGGGCGCTCCGCAACGGGGGGCGAATTGTATATCGCCCATTTCCTCGGCGCGGGCGGGGCCGGCCGGCTCATCACGCTGGCCGCCAACGAGCCGGATGCTTCCGCGGCCGCGGCCTTTCCCCAAGCGGCCGCTGCCAACCGTTCGATTTTTTACGACCGTCAGGGCAGCGCGCGCGGCGCTGCCGATGTTTATCAGCGGCTCGTCGGCCGTTATGATTCCGCACGCGCCGCTGTCTCCGGCGTGACGGGCGGCGATGCGCAAGCGGTAGTCGCTGGAGCACGCCCCGCGCCGATAGCCTCGTCCACGACGCTTGCGGCCATGGACGAACCGCCGCTCACCCTTGGCGATTCCGGGCCGGCTTTTCACGGACTGTTCCGCACGTCCCAGCAGCGGACGGTGGCGCCGGTCGTGGCGGCGCTGTGGTCGAGCCCGACCATTGCATCTTCGCAATCGCAGCCCGCAACAACCGGCGGGACGCTCGACCTGTTTCGTGATGACGGCCTCCAGCAGACTGCGCGCAACTGATCCTTCCGGAATTCCCAGCGCATCCGCGCGAGATCATGGCTAACCGGACGCAAACATTCATGCTGAACGCTTTGTTAAGCGCTGGCTGATAGGCTTTGTTCGTCGGTGCTTTATCCGGCGGGTTGGTGATCCGAGTAGCGTGGCGTCCCCATGATCGTCCGACATTTCCTCCAGTGGATCCGGACAGCAGGCGCGGTCGAGCGGGCCGATGCAGCTTCGGCGCTGGTCCGGGCTTTTCTCCATTCGAACCTCTCGGTTGACGATCGCGCCGCCGCCGAAGGCGCGATGCTGATGCTGCTCGACGATCCGTCGCCGCTGGTGCGCCGGGCGCTGGCCGAGGCGTTGGCTTCGAGCGAAGATGCGCCGCCGGTGCTGATCCATGCGCTGGCGGCGGATCAGCCGGACATTGCCGCGATCATCTATGAATCTTCGCCATGTCTGGCGGAGGCCGATCTGGTGGATGCTCTGGGGGCCGGACAAGCTGCCGTCCAGGCGGCCATCGCGCGCCGCGCCACGCTGTCGCGCGCGGTCTGCGCCGCCATTGCCGAGGTCGGTTCGGCCGAAGCCTGTTTGCTACTGCTCGAGAATGCCGGCGCCGTATTGTTGCAGTTCGCGCTGGACCGCATCGTGGCGCGCCATGGCCATCTGGCGGCGATCCGCGAGAATCTGCTGGAGCGCGAAGATCTTCCCGCCACGACGCGGCAGGCGCTGCTGACCCAGCTTTCCGACACCCTGGCAAGATTTGTGACAGGGCGAGCCTGGCTCGATGCGGATCGTGCCCGGAGCATCGCGCGCGAAGCTCGCGACAAGGCCACGGTCACTGTTGCCGCAACGACCGCTCCGGGCGAAATGCGGCTGCTGGTCGGCCGTCTCCGGGAGAATGGCGAACTCACCGCCGGTCTGATCCTGCGGGCGTTGCTCTCCGGCAATACGATGATGTTCGAGGATGCGCTGGCGGAACTGAGCGGCTTGCCGGTCAGCCGCATCTGCGCGCTGGTCTATGCCCGAAACGGGGCGGGGCTGCGCGCCGTCTATGACAGGGCAGGGCTGCCGCCGGCGGTTTACCCCGCTTTTCACGCGGCTATCGAGGCCATCCGGGAGCAGGGCTTTGTCGGAGATGAAGCCGGAAGCTCCCGCCTGCGTCGCCGCATGGTCGAGCGCGTGCTGGTGCATTGCGAGCAGGAAATGCCGGGTGAAGTCGAGCCGCTGCTCGTGCTGCTGCGCAAGTTCGCCACGGAAGCGGCGCGCGACGAGGCGCGGACGTTCTGCGACGATCTCGTTGCGGAAGATGCGATCAGCATCGATGCCGAGATGCGGCTGGTGGCCTGACGCGCCTTCGGCGGCGATGGCCGCCGTCCGGCCGTCCTCAACCGGTCTGGATGACGTCCCGCAGATAGTCCGGCCGGTGCCGGTTGCTGGTCGCGAGAAACTCCTCGGTCACGTCGCGAAGGCGTCGCGTCAGGGCCAGCGCCAGATCGGTCACGTCGCCACGCGCGCTCTCGCGCACGATGGCCCGAATCGCATCAACATGCTGGTCTACCAGTTCGCGGGGAATATCCTTCATCTCCAGCGTGTGCTCGATCAGTCGGCAGAGGCTGCGGGCGATGTCGGTTACCGCGGGAAAGCCGAAGGTGGTGGCTTCGCCTTTGATGTCGTGGGCGGCGTGGAACAGCCCATCCCTCGTTTGCGGCAGAAAGCCGGACCTGTGAATGGCGGCGCGCGCGTCTTCCAGACGCTCGCATTCTGCATTCATCCAGGCGGGAAAATTCTCGGAGAGTTCGGACAGGGCGAGTTCGGCCCGCGCAACCGCGTCGTCCGCTTCCGCGCCTGGCGGCAGTTCCGTCACGGCGCTGCGCAGCGTGTGGGGCGGAGTGATGACTTCATAGTCTCCATAGGTCACGATCGAAGGCTTGCCGGGATTTGACATGGTCTGGCTCCTCAATCCGCGATCTTCGCCTTGTCGAGCAGCGAGATCGGCTTGACGACATCAGCCTTGCCGCCGTTGCGGCGCTCCGGTCCGACATAATTTGCATTCGTCGTGCGTCGCCGGTCTGGCCCGAAATAGGTTTTTGTTCGAATGAAGGGGCGAGGGTTCACAACGATGTTCAACACCCGTTCGTAAAGCGCCTTGGCGGAGATCGGCTTGGCCATGAATTCCGTCACGCCGGCATCACGGGCGGCGATGACGCGCCGCTTCTCGGAATGGCCCGTCAGCATGATGATGGGTACGTAGGGGTTCGAATTCGCCCCCGGCTGGCGGATCATCTGGGTCAGTTCAAGGCCGTCGAAAATCGGCATCACCCAGTCGGTGATGATGATATCCGGCATATGGTGGGTGAAGGCTTCCAGGCCCGCGCCGCCGTCCTCCGCTTCATAGACCTCGCGGGTGCCGAAGCCATGCAGCAGGGTGCGGACGATTCGCCGCATGTGGGCATTGTCGTCCACCACGAGAAAGCGAAGCTTGTTGAATTCGATACGCAGCATGGGCCGCCGCCGATGAGCATGTGCCGCCCATCCGGCCAGGGACAGGAAGAAGCCGTTAACAGCCGCAGGCAGACTAGGGCCGGGCGCTTAAGGAAAAGTTGCAGTGCGCTGCCATTGCTGCGCTGCACCTAAAAGTGGTGGCGCGGGCCTTTGCAATTGATTTCCCCCGGTCGGTCTGGCAGCAATTCGGTTCCCGTCAACGTGAGCCTTGTCATGAAGCGCAGCACTGACCGTATCCTGACCACCCATGTCGGCAGTTTGATCCGTCCCGATGAGCTTCTGAAATTCCTTGATGCTCAGCGCAAAAAGCAGTCCTACGACGAAGCAGCCTATGCGGAATGCCTGACGCGCACCGTCGCAGAGGTGGTCGCCCAGCAGGCGAAGGTGGGTATCGATATCCCCAGCGACGGGGAGTTCGGCAAGGCGATCAGTTGGTCGCAATATGCGCTCGACCGGCTCAGCGGCTTCGAGCGCCGGCCAGTGGCGCGCGATGCCAATCCTTTCAATCGGGGCGCGGACAGAACCAGATTTCCGGAATTCTATGCGGAGCTGGACGCCAAGGACGGCATCTCCAATCCGAGCGACTCCGTCGCGGTGGGCGAGGTGAAATATACCGGGCAGGCCGCGCTCCAGCGCGATATCGACAACATGAAGGCGGCGATGAAGGCCGCCGGGGTTGAGGAAGGCTTCCTGCCGGTTGCCGCGCCCTCCAGCGTGATCCCTGACCGCAAGAATGAATATTACAAGGACGATGAGGAGCTGTTCCAGGCGATCGCGAGGGCGATGAGCACGGAATATAAGCAGATCGTCGATGCTGGGATCGTCGTGCAGCTCGATGACGCCCGCGCCGCCGTGACTTACGACCGTATGGTGCCGCCTGCCACCAAGAGCGATTACCTCAAGTGGCTGGAGCATCAGGTCGACACCATCAACGCGTCGCTGGAGGGCATTCCGGAGGACATGGTGCGCTATCACGTCTGCTGGGGTAGCTGGCCTGGCCCGCACACCACCGACATTCCCTTCAAGGACATCGCCGATATCATCCTGCGGGTGAAGGCCGGCGCCTACGTGATCGAGGGCGCGAACCCGCGGCACGAGCATGAATGGAAGGTATGGGAGACCGTGAAACTTCCGGCGGGCCGTGTCGTCATTCCCGGCGTCATCAGCCACGCGACCAACGTGGTCGAGCATCCGGAGCTGATCGCGGAACGCATCGTGCGTTACGCCAAACTGGTGGGGCGCGAGAATGTCATCGCCGGCACGGACTGCGGCTTTGCGCAGGGGCCGTTCCACCGCCGCGTCCATCCGTCCGTGATGTGGGCGAAGTTCGAGGCGCTTGCCGAGGGCGCGAAGCTCGCCAGCCAGCAGCTTTGGGGCCGCGCCGCCGCGGCCTAGGGTCTGATCCAACTGCGTTGAATCAGACCCGTCGGTTATCTTTTTGTTTGTGCATGATCTTTTCCGAAAACCGGTTCCCACTTTTCGGGATCATGCTCTAAGGCGGTTTGTCACGAAACGGGAAAGCCCGCGCCGGTCGCGGGCTTTTTCAATTGGCGGACTTGCTCATCGCAAGACTTGCTCACCGATGAAGAAGCATCCGCGGATGGGGCGGTCCGTGGAGCAGCGCTGTCCGTGGTCTCCGTTGGCCTGCTCAGCCGGCGGCAGCAGAGGCTCTCAGTAAACGAACTGCTCGCGCAGGATGCGTTCGTCCAGGCTGTGGTCGGGATCGAACAGCAGCGGCATGCCGATGGTGCGGTCCATCCTGATATCCACGGCCTGGACATGACGGACCTCGTCATGGTCGGCCACCGCGGCGACGGGTCGCTTTTCGGAATCCAGTACCTCTACGCGCACGGCCGCGCTGTCCGGCAGCAGGGCGCCGCGCCAGCGGCGGGGCCGGAAAGGGCTGATCGGCGTGACCGCCAGCAAGGAGGCGTTGATCGGGATGATCGGCCCCTGCGCGGACAGGTTATAGGCGGTCGACCCCGCCGGGGTCGCCACGAGAACGCCATCGGCGGCAAGCTCCGGCAGCCGCTCCTGACCATCGACGAGAATGCGGAGCCGGGCGGCCTGATAGGTCTGCCGGAACAGGGAGACCTCGTTGAAAGCATGAAACTCCTGCATCGCGCCGTCCCGTCCCACGGCGCGCATGAGCAGCGGATGGATCGTGGTGGTGTGGGCCTGCGTCAGCCGGGCATGCAGATCGTCCTCGGCATATTCGTTCATGAGGAAACCGACGGTGCCGCGATGCATCCCATAGATCGGCCGCCGCATGGTCATGAAGCGGTGCAGGGTCTGAAGCATGAAGCCGTCGCCGCCGAGCGCCACGATCACGTCGGCCTCGTCCGGATTCGCGCTGCCGTAGCGCGCCACGAGCCGTTGGCGGGCTTCCTCCGCTTCCGCGCTGGGGCTGGCCATGAAGGCAATGCGCTCGTAGCTTGGGATTTCGGATGTCATGGGAACGGCTCGCAGGGGCGCGTCGGGCGTCCGGCTGCCTTGGGGAACAGATGGATCGCGCAATCCTCGTCTATACGACCTATCCCGCCCTTGTCGAGGCAGAGCAGGCCGGCCGGGCGCTGGTGGAGCGGGGTCTTGCCGCCTGCGCCAACATCCTGCCGGGCATGGTGTCGATTTACGGCTGGCAGGGCCAAATAGAACGCAGCGAGGAAGTGGTGATGCTCGTCAAGACGCGGGCGGGGCTAGAAGGTGAGGTCTGCGCGGCCGTGAAGGAGATGCATTCCTACGATACGCCGGCTGTGCTCGTTCTGCCGGTGGGGCATGTCGATCCGGATTATCATGCCTGGATCGTCGCCCAGACCAAGCGCTAAGGAGCCACGCCGGCTTTTCCAAACGGGTGGTGCCGGATGAGGGGATTGAACCCCCGACCTTCGGTTTACAAAACCGCTGCTCTACCGCTGAGCTAATCCGGCAATAGGGCCGTTTTTATTGGTATTTCAGCGTGTTGCAAGGGAAATAACGGTCCGCCGGACGCGCACATACCGCGAACATTGCGGTCAAGCGCCGACACAAAAAGGGGCACAGTATGTTCTTGGAATGTTCTTGGGTAAAGAGAGCCTGCAATATGGAGGTCTCATGCTGTCTCGCACCCAATTCCCCAGCCCGTGGTCCGTGACCGAACACGAGGAAAGCTTCGACGTTTGTGACGGCTCCGGCCGCTCGCTTTTCTACGTCTACTTTGACGACGATGCCGTCCGGGCAAGCGTTCGGAATCGGATGACAAAGAAGCAGGCGAGAACGCTCGTGGACGCACTGGTGACGCTGGCCCCGCCAGACCGACGGATCAAGTCCAGCGTCCCCGATCAGCGGTTGCCTATCGCACGATTGCCGGCAGGCGAGCCCTAGCGCAGGAATTCGCGCAGCCAAATCTTGATATGGCCCAGGTTGGTGACGCCGAGCCATATGAGGTTGATGGCTCCAGTAACGACGGCGGTGACGAAGACCATTCCGAGTGCGACCTGTGCTCGGAAGCCCTTCATTTCATCGACATCGGGCTTCATGATCGCGACGCTGGCGGTGACACTGGTGACGTCCCGCTTCATTTCCGCCAAGTTCGAGCGGACTTCCTCAAGGGCCTCGTACTGCTCTTTCCGGTTTTCGGAGGCGCGCCCCTGCTCCTTGAGGATGAGCTGGTTTTGCCCCTCGATCCGGCCGAGCGCCTGGGCGAGATCCAGCAACAGACCCGTGGGTTCGACATTCGGCGGCCGGTCGCCGTCATTGGTGCCGTTCACAGGCATCCCCGGCGCTCAAGAAATCGGTTGTGCTCCATGATCTGGCGAATGGTTTCTGGCGTGTCGGAACGGGACGGGCGGATTGGTTCCTGACCCGCGCACACCGCGCTAGTCCCTGAACCACTTGTCGTCTGACACCCTGCCAGCAGCAACATCCCGACGAGCATCATCGCGGGCCTTCCGGCCCTTGTCAGCGGACTTGGTCTCAGCATCGTCCCATTTCCTTTGCGTCCGGCGGGAGCCGTCCCGGTTGCCCTTGTGATAGACGGAGAGGGCCGCAGCGGCCGTCAGGGCGGCGGCTAGGGCGTATTTGCGGAGGGGCGGGAAGAACCACGCCAGCGCGCCAGCAGACGCCATCACGGCCCCGCCAAGGCCGTACCAGGTCCAGATGGAATCCCACATGGCTCAAGCCATATCGGGAATGGCGACAGGCGCCGGCTGTCGGTCCTGCCGGGCTTGCCACCAGCGACGGCCGGCCTTGACCAGCAGGTAGCCGCCATAGCCGAGGCCAGCCACAATGGCCGCGCCGAGGGCGATCCGGACAGCCCAATCGGGAAGGGCGGCAAGGTCGGACAGGCGGGCGGTCACGGTGTCGAAATTGGCCCACGCCAGACTGCCGAGACCGGACAGGCTCGTGCCGGACTTGGCTTCCTCGACGGCAACCTTGCCTTCGGGGGTCTTGCTGATCTTGGTATCGGCTTCCGTCGCCTTGGCAGCGCCCGCGCCGGCCGTGGCCTTGCCGGGGACGGACCCCATGGCCCACGCCTGTCCGCCAGTCCGGACCTCCCGGACCCGATTGGTCCAGCCCTTGCCAAACGTGCCCCACGTCTTGAGGTCACGGAGGAAGGCCATCCGCTGGTCGCAAATACTCCCGATCAGCGCGTCATGGTCCGGGTGCTGGTCTACGCCATCGAGAGTCTTCGCCCCAACCAGCCCGTCAATCAGCCCGGAATATAGGCCATCTGCCCGGAGCGCCCGTTGCAGCCAGCGGACGGACTGCGCCACGCCCGAGTTCACCGCCCCGTCGAACACGACATAATCGACGCCGAGCGGCAGCCGGTCCCCGGCGATCTTGTCCCAATATTGAGTCTTGTAGATCGCGTCCCGCTCCTGAGAGGTGAGGTTCCGGACGGACTGTGTGGGCAGACCACGCTGCCGGCGATAGGCGTCATAGGTGGTCTGAATGATGCCTTGATTGGTCGCCCCGCCGGGGTCTTTCGGATGGTGAACGAAGCCGCCTTCATGCCGGAGCACGCGCGAGAGCGCGGCAGAATAGTTCTGCTTCATGGCTTCCTTTCGGGCAAAGAAAAAGCCGCCCGGAGGGGCGGCTGTTAGCTTAGATATCGGGAGACAAATCAGGCCAGAATTTCTTGGCTAATCTTCCACGCCATTCTCTCGTAAAAAGGCATATCGTAATGCAATGACGCCTCACCCCATGGGGCGTCAGGACTCGTCCACGTCACATCACCAAAGGCACAGATGTGCGAACTGCTAATCTCGGACTTATAACGCTTGAGCGCTCTCTGGTAATGATCCCTGTAGAAGCCCGAGTATACTTCGGCGCCCAAATACGCCTTCGCATCCTGCATAGTCCCGCCACGTACCGAAATTGCAGTAGGCGGACAGTCCAAAAGGATAACCTTCGCATGAGGCTGATGGCTGGCGATGATGCCAGACAGACTCTTAAGCCCACGGCCGAACGCCCTCGAATATAGCCTGTCACCAGGTTGGATCCGTTTAAACCGCTTCTCCAGAAGCCTTCGAAGGTCTGGCTTATCGTGGAGTTCCACGCCAATCGAGAGAAGCTTCCCATCCAACATAATCAGGGACGGATAACTGTCTCGCCAGAAGTCGATGATTATAGCATCGAAGTCAGTGTTAGTTAATGTTTGCGTGAAGCGCCCAGATGCCTCGTATCTCATGCGCTTCAACACGTCGTCGTGTTCTTCGACGGCGCTATAAGCATCTCCGAGCGCGGAAGCAAGATCAGACCCATTAAACTGGGAAAGGGGGTCAAACATCGCGGTAGGAATGCGATAAATTTGTCCTGCCTGGGTGGCTCCAGGTAACTTGAGCGTCACATGTTGAGCATTGCACCCGCCGATGAATAACGCTGTCTTCAACATCATCCCCCCCCCCGCGCAACGTTAGACGAAGCTCATCAACTATCGCAATGGAAAATTGTCGCATATAACTATTAATTATACTGTATAACTACGCTTCCCTATCGATCCGCTTTAAACACACGTCTTGCTAACTCTTTTTATTCATTCCTATCAGGTCGTCCTGCCCATGTTTGCGCGCATCATATGCTGATAGCTCAGTATTGGCATCCGGGGACAAAGGGTCAGTATCTTTCTTGGAGAATGTCGCCGGCTTCTGGACCCGAACGAAGACCATTTTATCACTCGATTTCATAGGTTATGTCCATATACGCAAGTTGGTCGTCACCACTAAACGGATACGACGTATCATCGCGGGTGATGTACGCTTTGTTATCGCCACCAACAAGCAGCGCACGCAAAGAAGCGCCAGTTACTCTTACCTCAATGCCGTTTCGAGAGAAGGTGCCGTTTTTTGGGGTGAACGGAAGCGTTGCCATCAGATAACCGGAGGCTGTTCCGACTGACGCGCTGTCGATCTCGAGATGAACAGTGACCCATTTGCCGATTTTCTTATATCGCGCAGCGGCGACGGTCAGGGTGCCCGGCGTGCCGCTCCCGACACTCAACGTTGGAGTCCACGTCCTCGTCCACTCAGAGGACTCGAAAACGGTGAGCTGTCCTCCGGAACTGTCGAGGATGTCGGCCGTACAGCCTTCAAATTCTGGGTCGAATACTTGGATGTCCTGTGCACCGCTTGCGACGCGTAGACCGAATTCAGGGGCGACGCCCGGCCCTTTGCGAACTCGCAAAGTCATAATCCGTGCATGGGAATAATCCTCAAGGACATCCACGCCGCCAGAGCCGTCGTTGTTCTCGTTGAGGCTTATCGCGTCTCGGAGGTTCACTTCCCACGAGCCGGCGCCAGCATTGCTCCGGAGAATAACAGGCCGTTCCGTTCCGTTCGTCCCGTCGATATTAAGTTTTGATAGGGCGATCTGGTCGATGCCTAGATCCGCTCCGATCTTGCAGTCGTTTACAAACCGGAAGTCGAAGGACAATGCGCCAGCGACACCGTTGTAATCCTCCGGCTGCGTGATCTTCAGCCCGGTTCCGAGAGGACAGCTGTCTAGATACACGCCGTCCATATAGATGGCCGTGATCTGGTGGTCCTGGGCTTCACCATCGAACGCTTTAGCAGGATCAATCAGAATGATTTCATCTCGGCACATGCCGAAATGGCCGCCTGATTCCCACCAAATGCCGTCAGCGCATGTGATCCAGATATTCTTGGATAAACGCCCGTTGATCTGTTGCCCTCGCCACTCGGAAAGACCGAAGTGGATTTCGGAGGGGATAATCCCTCCGAGAGTACCGCCTGCCCGGAATGGAGATTTCTCGATTTTCAGTAAGTACGAGTTGGCGCGGTATTCAGCGAACGCCGCGTCCGAAGCCATCTGGAACTGTGTGAACTCGTGACCGCCACCGCCGATAAGCGTCATACAGGCGTAATGGGCGTACAGGCCGACGTTATGAACTTTGGCAGCGAAGACATCATGGAGAACGAGTGCGCGCCCTGTGTTTGTGTCCGCTGTCGCGTAGATGTTGAAATCGCGGAGGTCGATTGCACCAACGTTGTGCTGGTTTTCCTCCGGTGAGAAATTCAGAAAGTCTCCTTGATCGTTGCTGTCGATCAAGAAATATGTCGTACCCGTTCCTCTGATCTGAGTGTGGTCTTGACGAAACACAGGAAATGCTCCGGGGGACGCAACCCGAATACTCCCCGGCAAATCAAATACCAGCGACTTTTTGCCAAGCAGAGCTGCCTTAGCGCACATATTCGAGATGCGCAGCTGATTATCAGTGATACTGTCGTCAACAACGTCATAGTCGCTGGCGCGAATTTCGTCGGACCATCGCTGTTCATTTGAGCGGCGGACTGTCCCATCATTAACCGCGAACTTTCCCAGCGCGGCCACATCCTTGAGCGCAATGGAAGTGCTCTCGTCGCTCGGCGTGACGTTGGCGGCGCCGACCACGTTATCAACCGTGTCCCACGCAGTTTCGTAGTCAGAACTTGTCTGCTTGCGGAGAATGGTGCCCGCTGCGCCGCCAGTGGCGACGCCAGCGCCTGTAGCGCCGGCCGGGCCATCAGCGCCGACTGGCCCACGCAGGAAATAGGACAAGCTGATAGCTGCCCCGCCCGAGGGCTGGCTGAATCGAAGCATGGCGATGTCTCTGAGTTAGAAGGCGACCGGGTTCGGCCGGAAGGTCACGACGCCGTGCGCCCACGCGGTCACGACGCCGTTTGCGTCCTCTGAGGCGAGGTCGCAGACGTAATCGCCGCGCAGGTTGATGGGCGGATGGACCATGATATTCAGGACGCAGGGATTGCCGTCGTCATCGTCACCGATGGACAGGCTTCCATCGTCCGTGGAGAGGGTGAGGCTGGGACTGGTTGCACCGTCGCAGGCGCGGAAGGTCATCCGGAAGGAAAGGCCGGTGAGGTCTGTCGGCACACCCGCCGCGCTGAAATAGATGGCGGAGGACCACGTTGCATTCGCGGCAATCTCGCCGCTGACTTCCATCAGCGCGCCGCCGCTGCCATATCCGGAGCGGGCCAGCATCAGCGGTCACCCCACACGGCCACGGTGATATAGTCCGTGCCGCTATCGGAGACGCCGGTTCCGGGATTCTGAATCTCGAACCTGACAGTCGTGGTGGTCAGCGCCTTGACATAGATCGTGCGGGTGGAGGTCGCGGAAGATTGATATCCGAGAACAACCGGGAACACTACCGTGGACATTGCGTTCGTCAGCGTCAGCGTCAGGTCGCCGGTCGAGTTCTTGACCAACCCAGAAAAGCCGAATTGCTGCTCGATGGTATAGGTGCCGTTGGACGTATTCTTGATAAGCGCCCAAGCCTTCGGGACGGCGGGGTGGTGGATCATCATCGCCGGGGGAACGAACGTGTCGTTATCGGTCGCGGCCTCCATGATGGCTTGATCGGCCTTCTGGCCGGTTGTCATCACGTCCTGCCATTCGCCGTCCTCGTAGCCCTCGAAGCGGTCATTGTCCGTGTTGTATCGGAGCTTGCCATCATCGGGACTGCCGGGGCGCTGCGCCGTGGTGCCAGCGCCGATCTGGGTGCCGGCCGGTCCGACCAGCAGGCCGGTGACGTTGGCGACCTCTCCGGCCAGCCCGTTGACCTCGCCCTGAGAGGGCACGCCCAGATTGGTCCGGGCCGTCCCGGCGTCCGTGGCCCCGGTGCCGCCGAATGGAATGCCGAGGGCGCCCGCACCGAGGGGAATGCCGGGGTCAATGTCGTCGCCGCTGTAATCCGCCAAGGACGAGCCGTCCGCCTTTTTGGCGACGATCTTGTAGGAGGCTGGCGCGATATATCGCTTGGGACAGACGCCGGAAGTAGAAATCACGATGGGGTTCGCGGCCGGAACTGCCAAATCAGCGTCTGAGAACAGCGCGAGCGGCGTTGTCGTCTGGGCCGCGTAGATGTAGAGTTTCGCCCCAGCGAGCGGCAAGCCGTTTTCATCAACGACCGGCAAGAGCGAATTACGGATGAGCACTGCCATTACGGGCGGACCTCAAAAGAAAAGGCCGCCGGGCTGGCGACCTTGTTAGTTCTCGACTCTAGGTTGTGAGGTGCGGTACCCTCCCTGAATTGTGGGAGGGGCGCGATGTCGAAATATGTGGTGAGCTACGATCTGCGGCGCGAAGTCACTTCAACGGACTGGTATCGACTACACGAGACGTTAAAAACCGCCGTCGATTACTGCTGGCCGCTCCAGTCAATCTGGATTATTGAAACACCGAGGACCCCAGCTGACATCATAGGGGTCCTTCGCTCGCAAGGCGTCATTGATGATAACGACGGCATCATCGTTCTTGAGATCACGGGGAAAGGGGCTTTCCGGAGGGTCGCCAGCCAGGAAACGGCCAACTGGCTTGCCCAGCACCTTTACCAAGTCTGACATTGACGTGTTCCTTATGAAAAGGCCGCCCAGAAGGACGGCCTTGGAAATAGTTGGAGAGCGAATTGACAACCTTTGAGATTGCCCTTTTGAGCATTTCGGCGGGTATTCTTATCGCGTTGTTAGTTGTGGTCTGGCTTCTTCTGGAAATCCATCACTTGATACGCGTCTGGATGCTGGATTGGGGGAAGAACCCTATGTACGCCACCGGAAGCGAGTTGCGAGAGGTCAAGGATGAACTCTCTCGCGCTGCCGATTATATGAGAGTCTGGAAGCGCGAATCCTATGACTGACCTTCCTCGTTGGGCATTCTGGCTGGCGAATGCCAGCGTCATAGTTCTCATCTATCTTTTTGCCCAAGTGGCCAATGCCGCCGGATGGCAAATCAGCCTCGGATTCGGTGTCGGGGCTTTGTATATGTTCTGCCTTTTCCGTTGGCACTACGGCTGGTGGCCGGACTTCAATATGGACGGTGAGGACGACGCCAATTCCCAGCTTCCCCGCATAGACCCCGACCGCACCAACTATCGCTGATCATTCAGCAGATAGGAGTTCGCCCCGGCGATGGCGGCGGCGTCTCTAGTTGGTCGTGCAGCAACCGACGCCTGCCGGCGGCCAACGGCCTCAATTGCGCGGGTAAGCTCCTTCATCGAATCCGGATTTGTCAGCAGTTCTCCGAGAACCTCGTCCGACCTGGACCGAAGAGTGTCGCGGATTTTCTTCGGAACCGTACCGATTGCCCGCCGCAGCAGGCTAACCGGCGGCGCTCCTGAGAACGCATCCATAATGAGGTCGCCAGCGATCCCATCTGCGTCCTGACGTTCAGCGAGACGACGCGCTGTAGCAGAGTTGCCCAGTGCACGACTGGTCAATTCGGAAGAAGTCACCTCGAAGTTGAGTCTGTCCGCCCATTTGGCCGCTGCCGCCTCGTCCGGCATGATAGCGGCAACCTTCGACCTCATCTCGGGCGAGCGGAAATACTTGGTCATATCCCCCAGCTTCGCCGGGTCATTGCCCATCTTGCCAAGCATGGATGAGACAGCGCCTATGCGGAAAGCCTCCCGTTCAGCCTCAGGCATATGTTGCAAGGCCGCCCGAAGCTCCTCCGCACCTATCTTGGTATCGAAGATTCTGCGACCTTCCTCCACCGCGTCCAAATATCTGGATGGACCAGCCCAAGCATCACGAGCCTTCGCATAGGCCGGATTATGTTGATCGACGACGCCGATTAGGTCATCACGCATTGCGGAGAGGACGCGCGACTGATTAGCATTCCCCTTGCGTACGGCTTCTCCAACTATACCGTCTACCTGCTTCTTCCACGCGTCGATCTGGACCATGAGAGGCGCGTTTCTAACGTCTGCAATCCCATATTCGGTCTGTAGAGTTCTTCGGAAATCGGGGCTGCGTAGAACATGCTGGCCCCAGCCAGTGCTGGTGATCCGGTTCCAAACCTGCTCGATTTCTGGGGCGGTTCGAGCATTGAAGTTGAAGGCTTCATCATAGAGGGGACGGGCAGCTTTCGCCCTTTCTGCCATAGTTTCCTGAATGGCCTGATGTGCAGTCTTGCTGGTGCCCGTCAGTTGGCGTAGGTCAGTGCTCAAGCGCGCCATCTGTCCCTGCTGACGACCTGTCAGGGCAGGGACCACAATAGTCCGGCCGGCGCCGGGCGTCTGAGCGACCCGTTCAACGAGCCCACGGACGTTCTCGCCGCCAGCATCGGCCAGCGCCGCAACACCGGGGCGGGTCGCTTGCAAACCCTGCGTGCGAGCCATAAGAGCCGCCGGAGTGTCAGCGTCCCGCATAATTGCCCGACCGAGGTCGGCGGCTACATTTGCGCGCGGGGATATAGCTCCGCGAACAGCGTTTGCCGTCGCGCCGACACCTCGTGCTAGACCGGGGACGATTGCACCAACGGCTAATCCAGTGGCCCCGCCTTCTAACGCTCCTTGGGCGCGACCGCCGGGGTTCGCTTCGCCGGCTCCATAGGTTGCGCCGCCCCCAGCGCCACCCAGCATCATCCGGGCGACGGTAGGTAGCTTGGAGATGCCAGTTGCTGCGGCGGCTGCGCCAGTTGCAGGTAGAGCCGCCAGCGTTCCGGCAACAGCCCCGCCAATCTCGCCGGGCACCTTGATAGCTGTGGGGATCTGCTGGTCGCGGCGCTTTTCAGCGGCGAGGTTTTCCTCGTAGGTCCCGTTGCCGGCAAGCTCATTCGCCTTGGCTGATAGTTCATCAGCCCACCCGAATGTCATTCCAGAAGCCAGAGAACGAACCGCATCGTCTACATAGCCAAGAACGCCCTTGGACTGCTGCGGCACCGGGCGCCAGTCCTTGCCATCGAAGGCCAACATTTCCTTGGTCTGGGGATTAACGGCGGTTTTGGCCTTCTGCCAATTGCCGTCATCACTGAGAAACATCGTTTCCCCGGTTTGGTCATTGACTGCGATAGGCATTATTCAATGATCCGAAAGCCAGCGGGCGGCGTCGGGATAGCAGGCGCCACGGCCCCATCTTTCGGCGTGCCGGTCTCGCTTCCCAGCCAGTTGAAATCTCCCATGGACGGGCGCCGGCCTTTGTATCCCCGGAGCGTGCCGTGTTCCTCGAAATACTGCACCATGGCCTGCGTAGATTCTCCCATGGATTTGATGGTTTCGAAAAGACGGCGGACGCGCTTTACATTTTCTTCCGGCTTGAGGCGAGGATTGAACGCGCGTGCGATCAATCGGTCGCCTTCCTTCTCGGTGAACTGCGCACCGAGAATTTCTCGCAGCGACCGCTGGACAACTTCCTCCACCCCTTCCCGGGCAATGGTCCCTTGCTCGTTGATGAACGGCTGGAGGAAATCGGGAAGCACACCAACAGCGCCGGTGACATTGCCGCCCTTTTCGAGAATGCCCAGCGCCTCGTTAAGCTGGGTAAGCTGCTTGGCCGAGTCCGCAAAGCCTGACGTGTTCCATCGGAGATAGGTGTCTGCGAAAGATTCGTCGATCTTCTTCTGGCCCGGCGACAAGCTTTCGCCGCCGACGGTTACATTCGTTGCGCCGGCCTTCCGCAGGTCTCGCTGGAAATCCATGTAAGTGCCGGGGAAACCCTGACCCTTCGCGAACAAATACTGCCTGACAGCTTCCGGTGTCTTGTTCTGCTCGAACTCCTGCGCCAGTAGCGTTTTAGCCACGTCTTTCATATTCGCGGGGAGGTTCGGATTTGCCATGGCTCCGATGAGCTGCTGGGCACGCAGCGACAGGTTCATTCCGCCGCTGGGCTGTCCGGAAGTCGGGCCATTCGCCTGAGGTGTGCCGGGAACGACATACTGCGCCGGACGCGCATTCGGGGGGATTGCTGCCGGGTCGGCGTCGTTCGCCGTGACGCCAGCAGCCTGAGCGAACCGCTGTCCATACTGCTGGACAGACGTGCCGAGCTGGTCCTTGGCGTTCGGGTTGTTCATCCCGCCTTCGCCGGCAAACCACGCGCGGGCAGCACCTTCCGGACCGTATTTTGCGGCATACTGGCCGAAGCGATGTTGAAACACCGCGTCCTGCGCCTGCGGATCAGCGAGGAATTCCTGCGGCGTCATCCGCCGACCAAGGGCAGCCTGCGTCCACTCCGGAATATTGTTACCCATGACCTGATATTTGCCATAGGCCCGATCACCCGATTTTGTTACGAGCGGCCCCAAGGCATCATATCTGCCGCCGGACTCGATCCCGGCGATGGCGTTGCCCCAAGATTGCGGGTCACTGGCCGACTGTCCGGAAGCTCCTGCGGAAGGTTGTCCGGTCAACGCGCTGAGAAAGTTCTGCCCCGCCTGCGCCTGTAGACCACGGGTGCGCTCTGCCTCCTGCAAGCCCATGACCTTGAGGCCAGCGTCCAGTTGACCGGCCCCCATCAACTGGTCGATTGCCGATCCGTAATTACGGGATTGCAACGAGCGACCAGCATCCTGCACCAGGCCCTCTTTGCGCCACGTATCCCCGCGACTATAGCCTTTGTCGAAAGCCGACAGGGCGTCGAGGATCGACGGGACCGGGATGCTGAACTGGTTTGCCATCAGTAGATGCGTCCCATCAGAGCATTGGTGGCACCGCCGCCACCGAACCCCCCGGCGAGATTGCCGAGCGTGCTTCCAAGGCCACCGAGCCCGCCGACGCCACCCAGCGCCATACCGGCAAGGTTCATGCCGAGGCCGGCGATATTTCCAGCGCCAGCAGCCCGCGCACCGGCACCGGCCACCATGCCATCTGCAATCGTGCCTGCCGCGCCAAGCTCACCCTGATAGGCGGACTGGCGGGCGGAGAACTCGTTGTTGAGGCCCGTTCCCGTGGTTCCAACCTGCGCGCCCGTGGCCTGCAAGCCCTGACCACCAAGGCCGGACAGACGATCCAGCCATCCGCCGAATTTCTGCGTGGCGTAATCCTGCCCGAAGCGGTTGAGCGATTTCAGGGTGCCGCCGCTGTTCAGCAGGCCCTGCGCCGCTCGATTGCCCGTGATGGCGTTGCTGCCCTGCGTCAAACCTTCCATATAACCCGGCGAGGCGCGGAAGGTATCGAGGGCTGCCGCCTGCGCCTCCGGTCCTGCCAGGCCGAGCGCGGCCAGATAAGTCTGGTATCCCTGCTGGCCTCCCTGGACATATGGATCATAAGAACCAGCGAGCTGGGCGAACTGATCCCGGCTTTTCTCGCCGGCAAGGATCATCCGCTCGTTGGCTTCCTGCTGCTTGCGGTATTTGTCCGCAGCCGCGGCCTGCGCGGTCTTATCCGCGTCGGCACCGGAGAATACGTCAAAGAATCCCATGGTCAGGTATCCATACGGCCAGAGGTGCGAAGGGCGGCCAGAAGGGCGTTGTGGGCGGTGGAGATTTCCGCCTCGTCTGCGGTGTCCGGGTCAAGGTCCGGCTGGGCAGGCATCACCGGGAAGGTCTTGGCGGTCAGGTCAGAGGACAGCGTGTCGATGCGCTGATTGATCTCAGTCAGGCTGGTTTCGGTCCCGCCGCCCTGTGCCTTGAGCGCGTCTTGCAGCGCGTAGATCAGCCGTTCCAGCCCCTCCAGATAATCGGAGAGGTTCGGATCGATATCGACGCGCGGCAGCGTCGTCCTGCGTGTTGCCATTACAGTTTCAGCGGCCGGACAGCGGCGTCTGCGGCGACAAGGCCGCGCGCAACGGGGTCGGAGACGGACAGCTTCCAGACGCGGCCCTGAGGCCCAAAGCGGCCGAGGCGACGGCTGGTCACGCGGGTCCGATACTGGCCCCGCTTGCCGAGGGAGACGTGGCGGGTGATTGGGAAGGTCGATCCGCCATCATTGGACCACGACAGCATGACCACCGGATCATATCCCTGATCGGTCGGTAGCAATCGGCCATAGCCCGTCGCCATATCGAAGTGCATCGCATCCACAATCCCGCCGTTCGGAAAGGCGTGCATCGTGGGCGACACCACGTCCCAGATCATCGGCGCGCCGGCCTCGGTCGTCGTGTCGGAATCGAAATAGTAGACATTCCCGCCGAAGCGGTCGGTCACGATGGTCTTGCCCCACGCCTGGAAGGCGTTGGAGTGTCGCCAGCGGGTCTTTTGATGGCTCCTGCGCCGGTGCCAGACGCCCGTTGCGGCATCGTAGGAATAGGACCAGTTCGAGCCCGTGATGTTGTAGAAGCTATGGCCCTGACTGGCCCACGCCATGGCCTCGATGGCTTCCGGGTTCGGATCGGCCTCGATGGCGCGCTCCACCTCGTGATTGCTGATCCGTGTCGGGGTGTAGCCGTTCAGCCGATAGACAATGCCATCAGAGCCGACGAACAGGATTGAGCCGTCCGTCGAGACAACCGAGTGTTTCGCCAGCAGGCCCTTGGGAATGGTGCTGGACCCAGAACGCGGGCGGAATGGGTCCTCGGCGTCTCCGGTCGGTGCCCAAACCTCCGTGACCTTGGTCCCGAACAGGAACAGCTCGGACCGATCGACAAAGCCGCGCACCAGCCGATCTGGAAGTTGCTCCGCTGTATAGAACGACAGGCCGTCGATGATCGTCGCTTCCGACTGCTCGGAATAGTACCAGCGGCCGGTGCTCCCGAAATAGAGGACGTATCCGACGAGATAATCCACGGAATTGGTATCGTACGGAAGATCCGGATCAACAATCCGCGTCACCGAGTCAGACGCAATGACGTAGCAGCCTACATCGGTCTGCACTACGATCTGCGGAATCGTCGCCTGATTGCGCGTGATCGTGACCTTCGACGCGCCGGGTATGGTCCCGATCCGCGTCATTGCCCCGTCAGATGTCAGTTTCCACGCGCTGGACGAATGCACCAGATAGGCGCATTGCAGGTCGTCGCAGTAAATCGCGCCACGGCACGGCGTATCCGGACCGGAGGCGAAGGGCAGGGTGCCATCACAGGCCATCACGCCAAGCATCCCCTTGGCATCCTCGCCCAGCTTCTCGGCATACGCATTCACCAGCGAGGTCACGCCCATAAAGGCGTATTTGCCCCGGTTGGTCTGGAATGCGATGGGAACGGCGGTCATCGGCCCATCACGTCGTTGGTTCGCAGGGTCAAAGGACGAATGCCTCGCGGTGCCGATAGGCTGGACAGCGCCCGTTCCGCCTCTCGCATGGCAGCCATGGCCGTCGCCTGATCCATCAGACCGAAAGACGGCGCGATGGCCAGACCGATCCTGCGCGACAAGGCCGTGAGGTAGGCCGGAGGGATCGCCATGGCCGACCCATTCCAAATCGGCATGTTGAGGGCCGCGAGCAGAGTAACCTCACCCTCGACCGTCTCCTTTGCCCAAGCCAGGTCATCCGGGCTCGGCATTTCCTCCGCTGCCACAAGGCCCAAGTCCTTGAGCATACGGGTTGCCAGATCGGTCAGTGAGTAGGCCATATCTCATCCCGAAGCTTGGGGGAGAGGGCGATAACGTCCACGTCCTCGTGCGCGATTGCCGCGCTCAAGAGACCGCCGGATCGGTCGATCATGATGTCAGGGCACGACCGGAGCAGCGCCGCGAGGAAGTCCACCTGACACAACATGTCAGGGCTGGTCAGGAAGTCCTTTCCGCCGCATTCGACCCTCACGAGGTCGTCCAGCGGGCGGCAGTTGCCATAGGCGTGAGTCATTCGGTCGAAATTGCCTTCGCAGCCGTAGAACAGGACGCGCCTGTGACCGCGCTCGAATGCAATCATCGGGGCCGTGGTGGCGGTCGTCGGTCCGTTCAACAGCCCGTCGTCGCCTCCGACATGGACAGCCTCAACATCCGCGTTTTGGAGCGTAGCAAACACGTCGGGGTGGCAGGACGTGGACAGGATCGCCCGTTCGGCACCGCGGGCCATGCGGGCAATCGCGGGAAGCGGGTCCACACTCAGGAATGCCGCGTCAATGCCGTTCTCGCGGCACCAGCGCCATGCCCCATTGATGGCCCATACCTCCGCTTCGATGGACCGCAGTTCCTCGACGTGGCCTAGAATAGACGGGCCACCGCCAACGATTGCAACGTCAGGAAGGCGGGCCTCCCCCAGTCGGGGAAAGCCCAGTTTGATGGCATGGACCCGGTGACGCGCCAGAATTTCCTCCGACGCGCCGCCGATAGCCTGCACCTGCATCTTCATGCGCTGGGCAGGATGCCCTTGAGTTTCAGCGCCTCGACGACCTGCTGGACCACCGTGACGGCAGTTGCGATGGTTGCACCCGTCGCCAGCGTGACTACCGTGCCATACTGGGCAACAGGGGTCGCGCCGTGAAGGGAAATCAGGTCCGACGCGGACTGACCCAATACGGTGCCTTCGGCGCCGCCGTCAGAGAGTTGCTTGGAAGCCATGATGAAAACTCCTGATTAAGCGCTGGCCGTGCCGGAAAGGCGGGTGGCGAGGCGGGGGTCAACGGTCTTGACGCCGTAGAGAACGTCCAGACGCCAGGAACTCACGTCATTCGTTCCATCGTAGAACGGGATGACGCGAACCGAGTAGCCCTTGTAGGACTTGCGGGAGACATCGACGGCACCCGGCGGCCTCACCATAGGCACCATGACCAGCGAGAAGGCGTTCTTGTGGAACACCAGGTTCTGCGGGTAAGCGGTACCTCCGGTGCCAACTTTGGCAATGGTCGTGGTGCCATCGGTCGGAGCCTTGTCCACCGTCTGGTGAGCGCCGGACGTGATGATCGGCGGGGAAATCTTGATCGCCGTATCTCCGGAGCTGGTAGCCGTGTCCTCAAGAACCACAAACTGTTGCTTGTGCGCCAGCTTGGCCTTGGTGACAGGGTTGACCGCGTACACATCGCTCAATTCCAGGACGTCGCCCTTGTTGAGCGACGAGGAACTCCAGCCATCCGTGGACAGGTACATGTAACCGGTGTCCTTGGTGGCTTCCCATGTCGTGGAAAGGACGCCATTGCCGGCCGGAGCGTCTGCAACTGCCGAAGTGGTAGCGGCCGCGCCGACAGTGTGGGCCTGCACGTTCTGCGACGAGTAGGTGTCCACATTACCGATCATGCCGAGGCGTCCACGCCTGTAGGCATCCTTGGCGACATCCTGCATATACAGAGCAGTCTGCGAGCCGAGCATACCCCACTGATCAGAAGGCGAAAGGACGGAACTGCGGTTGTCCTGCGGTACCGCGCCGAGGTCCAGACGCTCCGGAGCCAGGGCGAAGTCCTTGAAGGAATCAACCGTTTGACCCGGCGTGCCGACCCAGTTCCATACATCCTTGTAGAGCGAAGTCAGGTCCCGGTCGATTTCGTTCGCAAGCTTGATCATAGCCGGCTTGATGATGCGCTCGGAGAGGTCCTTGATCTGCAAGGTGAGGTCGGAAGACGAGAACTTGAAGTCCACGCCCTTCTGCTGGTCCACAGTGACGTTCAGCTTGCCTTCCACAACGTCCTGAATCTCGACAGTCGGGCCGCTGCGGACGGTGAAATCGGCAGGACGGCGGACGGAGATAGTTTCGCCGACCGTGTAGCCGTTGATGCGCTTCGAGAATTCTTCCTCGTAGCCGCGATAGACGAGACCGCCCATCACGCAATTGTTTTCGAGGATACCAACGGCTTCCGCCGCAATGATATCCGCAGTCAGGGTCGTGTTAGCCATGGTTCAGATGCCTTTTCAGCCGGCACCCTTCCGCCTTGCTTCCCAATAGGCGGACGCGTCATCCGACTTCGCCAGCGAGGCGAGATTGGTCGGAGGCGACGCGCCACCATTGACGGAGGCGAGCGGGGCGGGTGCTTTGGTTTGGGTTCGGGGTGAGGGGAGATTGAGGGACGCTTCCATGCGTCCGATCTCCCGCGCAACCTCGCGGGGCGACAGGCGGTTCAGGTGTTGCGCCGTCGCCGGGTTCTTGGCGAGGTGATAAAGAAGGAGAGGGCCTTGATCGCTGTCCAGAAGCTCGTCGCGGACGGCATCGGAAATCCGGCCGCCGGACTGGGCATATCGCTCAACCGTCTCGTCATAGTCAGCAATGCGACCCCGCAGTTCGTTGACGCCCTGATCAAAGGAATCCGTCAACTCCTGCCGTTGCGCTTTGTGCTGATCTTCGAGCCGTGAGATTCGGTCTGCGTTCAGTTCCTCGCGAATGGCCCGTCGCGCATCGTATGCGGTCTTGGCCTGCATGAAGGCGAAGTAATCGCCATTGAAGTCAGCCTCAACAGGTTCACGATCAGCCTTATCCTTCTCGGCAAGCTGAGCCTTGAGATTGTCGATCTCCGTGCTCATCGCCTGCACGCGCCGCTTCATGCGGTCTGTGCGGGACGGTCGGCGCGGCTTCTCGGCATCTCCGGCTTCGCTCTGCGCGTCGTCGGTGTTCGGCTGGTCGGTCTGCTGTTGCTGGCTCTGTTCGAGCTGCTGCTGATCCACATTCTGCGGGGCAGCGGCTTCGGTTGTGGTCGCGCCTTCGGTCGGCGCACCCTCAGGGGCGGCCGTCACGTCAGTTTCGGTGCTCATTGTTGGCCCAATGAAAAAGGCCCCGAAGGGGCCTGCCATCGTGCGGAAACCGGCTGATCCGATGTCCTGCTACGAAGTCTGTTGCGGCGCGCTTTCCCGCGCCTGCTGTGTCTGCCAGGCTGTTGCGGCACGGAGGGCCATTTCTTCCTCCTTCACGCCGGCCTGAATGAGGGCGACGGCCAGCCGGGTCTGCTGGTCCATCTGCATCTTCTCGCGCTCAAGCATGATCTTAACGGAAAGCTCACGCTCGGCTTGCTGAGCGTCCATAACCGCCTTCTCCTGATCGAATTGCAGCTTGGCCTGCGCCTGCTGCGCATCCATCTCCGCCTTGATGGCGGCCGGGTCCGGAGGCTGCTGCTGCGCCTGCTGTAGAGCTTGCTGGATCTGCTCCGGCTCCATGCCCTGCTTTTCCATTTCCTCCATCATAAGGATTTGAGGCGGCATGGTTGCTCTAATGCGTTTGGCGATATCGTCCGCCATCGGCCAGTCCTGCGACTTGGCAACAAGGTCCATGACAATCGGCCCAACTGCCGGGGCAGCTTGGATGAAGCTGGTCATGCCTTCGCGGGCTTCCTCTCGCCGTGTGGCATAATTCGGGCCGACCGTCGCAACCACGTCATAGGAACCGATGGTCACGTCGTTCAGGTAGCCCTCACCATTCGCCCGGTTGATCTCGATGATATCGAGCTTGCCATCCTCGCCCATGATCCGGATTTTGCGCTCGGTATCATAGACGTGCGGAATAAGGTCCGCGATGATCTGGCCAGTCCGGCGTACCGCGCGGGCGAAGTTGTCGATGAACAGATATGAGCCAAGGTCGGACTGGCGCTGGCGAGCCACGATAGCCCGCCCTGATGTCTCATTGGACCGCGCGCCGAGGCTGGCGTCATAAATGCCCGTGACTGCTTTCAGGTCCTCCTGCGCCATCTCCAGACCCTGGAGGATGCCCTGCGATGACACTGGCGGCTGGACGCGCTGCGGGCCGGTTCCTCCGTTCTTTGAGTCCGGCTCATAGACGAGATAGGGCAGATTCTGGCTGTTCGCCTGCTCCCACATCTCCTGGTATTTGGCGAAGTTCGTCTCGGTCCCGATGAACGGGGCTTTGGGCTGTAGGGCTACCGTCTCAGTGTGAGCGGAATGGAAATAGTTGACCATCCGCTGCGGGTCGATGGCGTCACGGACAATGCCCTTGCGGATGACCTTGCGGCCGATCCGGATTTCCTCACCCAGAACCGGGACAATCGGGATATGCCGGCCGATCCAATCATCCTTGGACAGGACATTGGAAGCCGTGATCAGGTAGCGAACAACCTTATGTCCGGGTCGCTTCTCGACACGCGCACCGGAGCGCACCGCGATATCCGATAGCGCAGCCTTGTCCTCCGCGTCTGTGATGTCATCAACACTGCCGTCCGGCAGCAACACAATCGTGCGCTGGATCGGCTCACGGACCCAGTATTCCGCGACTCTAACAAAATCGGCATCCACCCACGACGAATTGTGCGTCCATGTGGCGTCGTCGAAGTCGGAAGGCGTGATGTCAGGATATTTCTTTTGGAACAGCGCCCGGCTCATATCAACCGGGACAAAGCAATACCGCGCATCCTCCCGGCTGGGCAGCTTGGAATCCGGATCCCATAGCACCGAAATGCCATCGTCGACCGGCGCGATCCGGATTTCCTGGTTCAGCGTCGTGTCGTCTGCATACTCGGTCGTGACACGCCAATGGCCGATGCCCGCGGCAACCTGACTGTCCGCGGCGCGGAAGTAGATGGCGGGCGCATCGGACCTGTTCTCGATATACCGCGACAGGCCGGAATATAGGTCCGCCACCTTCTCATCCGCACCGTTATCGACGGGCACGAATTTCAGGCTAGGCTTCATCTGCCTGATGTCGCCGGTCACCTTGTGGACGAACTGCGGCAGGCGATTGACGGTCAGAGTGGGGCGGCCTTCCGCCTCACGCTTCCTCTTTTGCTCTGCGTCCCATTGCGCGTTATCCTCGTTCGCGAGGAATTCCAGATCCTCATACGCGCGCCGGATGTTCTCCCGGTCCATTTCGTGCGCGCGGTCCCAGTCGTCGCGGGCGCGCGCCAGAATGTTCCGCGCATCACTACCCGAATAGGCGGTGCGCGTCGTGTCAAAGTCTGCCAAGTGGTGCTATCCGCCCATCCATGAGCCGGGCCGGCGCCCGACAATCATCTTCGGAACCAGTTTCCCGCGCGGTTCTTCGTAGGCAACCGCCATCAGGCCGAACGCATCGGCCGCATGGCTCGACCAGTCATGCTCCGGGCCAAGGCCGATGTTGCGGGCCTCGTCCTTGCGTTCGTGGTAGTAGCCAAGCGCATCACGACCCGCTTCCGTTGCCGCGTCGTTGAACCAGCATTTATGGAAAATGCGCCGAACTGCTTCGATCCGCATCGAAGCCGCGCCCTTGCCCTGGTTCGGGACAACCTGAACCTCGAAGCCGGCATCGCGAATGTGGTCCTCGTATCGCTTGCCGGTGATGTTGTTTTCGTTCACGCCGTCGTGCGGCAAGATGCAGCTCGCAGCCTGATAGCCTCGCGATCGAAGCTCGTTGACGTAATAGGCGAGCACCTGCCCGACGCCCTCGATGTAGTCGAGGACAAGAATGCGGTCGCCGGCCCACTGCACGATCCATATCGCCATGGCGTCGGCCTGCGCCCCGGAGCCGCCAAGGTCGAACACGGCCCTGATCGGCAGGAGCGGATCGGCAGACACGTGACCGATGCGGCCGGAGGCTTTGGCCTCTGTCAAGTGGCGGGCGAAATAGGCGCCCTCGAATGCCTTGGCGTATCCACCTTCCCAGATGTGCTCATAGCGATCCGGATAGCGAGCCTGGTCTAGCTTCCGCTCATCTTCAAGGACCGATGGAAACCACGGGTTGTCCCGCCAGTTCGCCTCAATGACGATGGCGTTATCCGGCTTTTCGCCTCGCAGGAAGGCGTCGATTGCATCTTTCGGCCGACGCGGATTCCATGAAGCCCAGATTTCCGAACCTTCCGCGCGGATCGTCGGCCGGAGAAGCGTCAAGCTGCGCTCACTGAGCGTCTGCGCCTCCTCGATCCACGCCCGATTGAAACCTTCCAGCGATTTGATCGTCTCTGCGGTGTGGTCCTGCATACCCTGAAACAGGATGACGCCGCCGCCTGGTGTATTGATCTGTTCGCGCTGGCAATCGAAATGCGGCCCAAACCCGAGGGCCTGCACCTTGTCCTCGATCAACCGTTTGGCCGACTCCTTGAGGCTCTTTTGCACCTCGCGGATGCAGACTGAGCGGAGGCCGGGGTTGGCGTAATGGTCCTCGACCAGCATCTCTGCGAAGAAATGCGACTTTCCAGACCCGCGCCCGCCGTGCGCTCCCTTGTAACGAGCAGGGGCCAGCAGGGGCTGGAAAGCCCTAGCTGTCTCGATTTGCAGGATCGACAATGACGCGCTCGATGCGCTGGATCTGGATGGGCTTACCGTCCGGCCCGGAATGCTCCACGTCCTGCTTGTCGCGCCAGTCGCCGGTTCCGGTGTTCTTGAGGGCGAATATGGACGACGTGACCACTGGTCCGATCTCCGCCGCCATCAGCCGGCGCTCAAGGAAAAGCTGCCGTTTGGCCTGTCCAACCTTTACAGCGTCGGAAAAGTCTTTGTGTTGGGCCTGCCATTCGTAGGCCGTGTCGCGATGAAACCCTAGTTCAGCCATCGCCGCCGTCAGAGAGAGTCCTTCGGACATCAGGGCGACGACCTTCCCGCCCATATCCTCCGTGTATTTGGAGGGACGCCCGATACGTTCAGCCATTCAGTCCTCTGTAAGAGAGTGAGAGGGGAGGTAGTTCACCGCGGCGAACCGTTGGGATGGCGGGTAATGGCAACGTTTGCCCACATTGCATTCGACCGATGATTGCGGAGAACAAACGTCTTGTCGGGTCCGTCCGGAAGCTCACTGTCCAGAATGTCCGAATATGCCTTGGCCGCAGCCCGAACTCGGGACATCGCCATATTTTGCTCGTCTGTGGGGTTCAGGTACTCATAAGTGGTCGGGTCAAGCGTCATGTGTTCACCCAATGAAAAAACCGCCCGGTGAGGGGCGGCCCGAGTTCTGTGCATTTTCTGCACATAAGTCTGATGCGTCCTGCTTCCTATCCCGCCGAGAGACGGGCACGCCTCCATCCGGAGACAGTTCGGAGAGACAGGACGACTTGCCGAGGGTTTCAGTGCGGACCGGGCTTGATACCGGCTCCACGTTTTTAGCTCGAAGCTACGGAGACCTAGGACATGTGGCCGCCCGAGGGCGTGTCCATCCACGCCGCCGCACTGATTATCGGGATTACTACCCATCAGGGCGCAGTCCCACATCTCGACTTTTACCCTACGACTGTGCGGGTGTACCTGCAATGGACGTGATTAGTTTATACCCGCTATTCACAAGCCAAGCCTTTGGCGCTGCTGATTATCCGAATCCCGCTTCCTGATTTCATCAGACGACATCTCCCGTGCTTCACTCCCAAGGAAACGATAAGCAACGGCGAGGCAATGGAGATACTGCCGGACGACGCAGCCGAAATACTCGGCACCGATCTTTCCGGGCCTGCCGTACTTGGTGGCCATCTGGGCCAATCCCATGCCCGCACCAAGAAAATCTCGCATCAGATTATCACCTCCGGACCCGATTGCGGCGCGGGCGACCGCCAGATCTTCAAACGCAAAAGTGCGTAGATCCGTCATCTCGTCGCTGCGAGCGATCTGGCCGCCGTCCACCACATCCCTGGTGGTGTCGATAGCCTTGGAGCCCGACAGTTCGGATATCTCATAGGCGCGTTGCCATTTCCGGCCGGCAAGGAATTGCGCTTCCTCGATCTGCTTCTGCCGGCGGAGGCGGGCGAGCGGATCGTCCCGAAGATTCCTGTAGACCAGCAATTTACCGCCCTTCTCCATGGGATCGTCCACCTCGACCGCCTCAACTTCCGCCCGCCACGGCAGGTGGTTAGCCAGCCGCTCGTAGACTTTCGGCCCGTTAGGTCCTGCCAGCGTGATCTGTGAGCGCTTGAGCTTGCGTTTGGCCATGTGGTCCTGCCTTGGCAGATAGGTGGAGGGGGATACGCAGGACTATTTTGGGACAAGGCCCGATCTCACTCGGGAGAGATCACCACTGGTGACCTCTCTTTCCGGCAAGACGGTTGCCATACTCCGATAGAGCGCTGATGATGCCCTCAAGCATTTCCTTGCTACGGATCATGAAGCACGCCCCATCTCCGTCTGATCCAACTTCAACCAAGATGTCCTCGCCGTCTATTCCCCTTGTTAAGGATATGAAGCCGCCGGTTTGGTCAGAGAAAACAGAGTATTCCAGATCTCGGTCTCCACCGTAACCATCGATTACTTCACCCATATCCGTTTCCTTTATGTTCCACGTGAAACAATCAGAGGATTTCAGCCTCTTTGTGGCTCGAACCATCGACAATAGGCACAAGTGAAACTCATGAGATGAGTCCTTCTTTGCGCATGAATTGAGTCATGACTGACTGTGCAAGACGATATTCGACCTCTTGAGAGAGTGACCGCCCACTCGCCTCACAGGCTTCATCCAAAGCTTTCCTGAGCATTGGCGTTATCCGGGTTGTCATGGTTGTTGATTTCCCATGGAACTCCCCTTGCGGCTTGCGGCCTCCTCCAGGAGCCCGCCGTTTCTTAGGCGCAATTATTGGATTTTCCATCATCCCACCTCCTGCATCGGTTGATCAGGAATGGCGTCAAAGTCTGCATCAGACAGCCCGAACCGTTCTTTGAACTGATCTTTGGACTGCCCTGCTGATCCGGCGGAACGGCCGGCCCGGATGTTGATCCCATGGCGCGCCAGATCGTCGGCTATCTCGTCATAGGACTTGCGGGATGAGCGGTCCTCGATCTGCTGGCGCTCCTGCAACTGGTCCCGCAAAGCCGCCTGCGCTCTCTGTCGGTCCCGGATCGGGGCCATCCGGGATTCGCACGCCTCTCGGATCTCCGCCACTGACGGAGCCCACTTCATCGTGGCCGGAAGGCCAGAAATCGGGCTCAGGATAGACGCCAGCACCGAGCGCGGATACTGCATCAGCAGTTCGACCGTGCCGGCCAGAACCACCATCGGGTCACCCACTTCGCGCGGGGGGAAGTAGCTGAACAACCTGCGCGCCGCCTCCGCCGCCTCCTGCTGGCTCACGCCGGGCGAACTCCCCGAGTTGGTCGAGGGCGTCTGTCCAACTTGCCTTGGATCGATCCTTACGGGTTTGAACATTCCGGGCTCCTGGGGTGCCTTCGGGTAGAGGGTACGTGCGGGTGGCGTGGGCATCGGCTATCGCAGCCTCGAAATAGCGGATGCCGCGCGGCGGCCCTTGGCCCTTGGCCGTCCGGGCAGCCGTGAGAGCCGTGACGGTCGGCAGGATGTCCAGCTCGAGGTCCCAATCCTTGAGCCAGCGGGCCACAAACGGGCGCTGGCCGAACGTCGCTGGGTCATCCGGGTCGAACCCTGCGGCCAACAGCACCCGCTGGGCTGGCTCGAACCAATCCGGAAGGCGGCCGGCAACCGGTCTCTCGGCCGGAGGATCGCCCAGAACCTCGCAACCCGCGTCCGCGCAAGCAGCAGCAGCAGGGGGAGGGGGGATAGG
>DATMEW010000124.1:0-12442 GCA_035556495.1 Xanthobacteraceae bacterium
TACGGACAACGGCAACTCCGCGGGGCTGTTCATCCGCAGCCGTCCCGGCCTCGACCGGCCGGACCTCCAGTTGCTCTATTCCGCCATGGCGCGGGATTCGCGGCTGTGGTGGCCGGGCCGGCTCGGCACGCAGAAATTCGCGGTGCAGTGCTCCATCTCGCTGCAATACGCACTGTCCCGCGGCAGCGTCACCCTGCGCTCCGCCAGGCCCGACGACGCGCCGCGCATCCAGCTCAACCTGTTCAGCGATCAGGCCGACATCGACACCGTCATTCGCGGCATCCGTATCGCGCGGGATATTTTCGGCCGCTCGCCGATGCGTGAGAAGATCAAGGGCGAGATCGCGCCGGGCAGCGACATCCAGAGCGAGCCCGACCTCGCCGCCTATATCCGCCGCACCGCCGCGACGACGCAGCACGCCTGCGGCACCTGCCGCATGGGCCATGACGACACCGCCGTGGTGGACGACCAGCTGCGGCTGCGCGGCATCGACCGGCTGCGGGTGATCGACGCCTCGGTGATGCCAACGATCCCGAGCGGCCATATCAACGCGCCGACTATCATGATCGCCGAGAAGGGCGCGGACATGGTGCTTGAGGATCGTGCGCGTTTGACGAGGGCCGCCGCTTGAAACTGTCGCCTGAACGCGGCGCGCCGGCGCACGGCAACGCCGCCACAGCCGCGTGACGGGCAGCAGCAACGAACCGGCACCGTGTGTCCGCTGGCCATCGGACGCGGCCCGGAAGGAGGAAGCGAATGCACCATACGCCACCGGGCCGCAGCCATGCGGATACGTATGATTACATCATCGTCGGCGCGGGTTCGGCCGGCTGCGTGCTCGCCAACCGTCTGAGCCGCGATCCCGCCATCCGCGTGCTGCTGCTGGAAGCCGGCGGCGAGGACAATCATTTCTGGATTCACGTGCCGGTCGGCATTCCCTATCTGCTCGGCAACCCCAAGGTGGACTGGTGTTACCAGAGCGAGCCGGAGCCTTATGCCGACAACCGCGTGACGCCGGTGCCGCGCGGCAGGACCCTCGGCGGGTCATCGTCCATCAACGCCATGTGCTACATTCGCGGCCATGCCCGCGACTATGACGTCTGGCGTCAGCTCGGCAATGCCGGCTGGAGCTGGGATGACGTGCTGCCGTATTTCCGCAGCATCGAGAACCACCCACGCGGCAGCGCCGACGGCACCGGGCCGCATGGCGCGGGCGGCGAGTTGAACGTGTCCGACAACGCCCTGCGCTTCGAGGTCGTCGAGGCATGGCGGCAGGCCGCAAAGACCCATGGCATTCCGGAAACGCAGGACTTCAACGGCGGCGAGACCGAAGGCGTCGCCTATCTGCAAGGCACCATCAGCAAGGGCCGCCGCTGGTCCGCCGCCAGCGCCTTCCTCAAGCCCGCGCGCAGCCGGCCGAACCTGCATGTCGTCACCCATGCGCAGGCGAAACGCATCCTGTTCGACGGCCGCCGCGCAGTGGGCGTCGAATACTGGCAGGGCGAAGCCCGCGACGATGCGTCGCTCACGCAGGCGCGTGCGGGCGAGGTGATCGTCGCGGCCGGCGCGATCGGCTCGCCGCAGTTGCTTCAGGTGTCGGGCGTCGGTCCCGGCGCGCTGCTCGCCAGCCACGGCATCGCTCAGGTTCGTGACCTGCCCGGCGTCGGCGAGAATATGCAGGACCACTGGCAGGTGCGCGCCACGTATCGCGTGTCCAACACGCTGACGATGAACCAGTGGGTCGGCAATCCGCTGCGCCGCTACGGCATGGGCGCTTATTACCTGCTGACCCGCAAGGGGCCGATGAGCTTCACCGGGCCGCAGCTCTGCGCCTTCACCCGCAGCGATCTCTCTCAGGATATTCCGAACCTGCAATATCACATCTCGGCCGCCAGTTCGGACCGGTTCGGCGGGCCGCTGCACAAGGAGGGCGGGCTCTCCGCCGGCATCGCGGTGCTGCGGCCGCAGAGCATCGGCCATTGCCATATCAGAAGCGCGGATGCCCGCGTGCATCCGGCGATCCTGCATAACTTTCTTGAGACGCCGGAAGCGCAGCGCGTCGCGGTCGATGCTTTGCGCCAGTCCCGCGAGATCGCCGCGCAATCGGCGCTGGCGCGCTTCGCGCCGGTCGAACTGACGCCCGGCCCGGACTGCCGCACGGACGACGAGTTGCTCGCCTATGCGCGGCAGAGCGTCATCACCGTGTTCCACCAGTCCGGCACCTGCAAGATGGGCCCCGATGGCGATGCGCTCGCGGTGACGGACGGGCGGCTGCGCGTGCGCGGCATCGAGAACCTGCGCGTGGTCGATGCCTCGGTGATGCCGAATGTCGTCTCCGGCAACACCAACGCGCCGACAATGATGATCGCCGAGAAGGCGTCGGAGATGATCCTCGCGGATCGCAGGCAGGCAGGCCCCGCGCAGGCGGCATAGCGAACGGCCGCGCGACAGCGCAAACGAAAACGGCCGGGCAATGCCCGGCCGCTTCCGTTTCCATGCTGGAAGACGACGCGCTTACGCGGTGCCCCAGACGTCGCGGGCGGTCTCGACCACCAGCTTGAGCTTCTCGACTTCGCGCTTCACATCCATGGTGTTGCCGCCGATGCCCGAGGAGAAGCCGCACTGCGGCGACAGGGCGAGCTGCTCCAGCGGCGCGAACTTGGCGGCCTCGTCGATGCGGCGCTTCAGGTCGTCCTTGGTCTCCATATCCGCGCTCTTGGTCGTGACGAGGCCGAGCACGGCGGTCTTGCCCTTCGGCAGGAAGCGCAGCGGCTCGAAGCCGCCGGCGCGCTCGCTGTCGTATTCGAGGAAGTAGCGGTCGATGTTGATGTCGTTGAACAGCACTTCCGCGATCGGGTCATAGCCGCCTTCGGCGACCCAGGCGCCGGCGAAGTTGCCGCGGCACAGATGCATCGCGGCGATCATGTCGGACGGCTTGTCCTTCACGACGTCGTTCAGCAGCTTGGCGTAGGTCTTCAGCAGCGCATCCGGGTCCTCGCCGAAGCCCTGGACCTGGCCGCGCAACGCCGGGTCGCACAGATAGGCGAGGTTGACCTCGTCGATCTGGATGTAGCGGCAGCCGTTGCCGGCGAGATCGGCGATCTCCTCGCGATAGACGCGGGCGAGATCGTCGTAGAAATCCTGAATGTCCGGATAAGCCTTCTCGTCCACGACCTGACGGCCGCCACGGAAATGCAGCACCGTCGGCGACGGGAACGTCACCTTGGGGGTTTCCTTGGTGATGGACTTCAGGAACTTGAAGTCATCGACGAAGATCGGCGCAGCGCGGCCGAGCTTGCCGGTCACGGCCAGCGTCGGCGGGGCGTTCTCGCGCGCGCCGTCCTTGGTGTGGAACTTCACGGCGATCTTGGAGGGCACCACCGACACATTGGTGAAGCCGACGAGGAAGTCGCGCTGCCAGGAGGCGCGGTTGAACTCGCCGTCCGTCGTCACCTTGAGGCCGAGATCCTCCTGGATCTTCACGATCTCCTTGATGGCGTCGTGCTGGATCTTCTCCAGTTCGTCCTTCGAGATCGCGTTCTTCTGCGCGTCCTCGCGGGCCTTGATGAGATTGTCGGGGCGGATGAAGCTGCCGACATGGTCGGCGCGGAAGGTCTGCGGTGAAGCCATGGTCGTCTCCAAAGGCGCGCCGTCTGGTGCGGCATCGTTGGGTTCGGCCGCAGGTTCTCCCGCGACCCGCCAGCCACGGAAATCGGAATTCCCCCAAGGCTGGATGACCAGCGGCTTTTAGAGAGCCGAAAACCGGGCGTCAACGAAACGAGCATTGCGCCAGACACATGCACCCTATCTGCCCACCCGGTCTTCGTGATACGTGGCGCCAACAGACGAGCGAGGAGACGACCGCATGGGCGAGACGGACATTTTGGTGGTGGGGGCCGGGCTGGCTGGCCTCAGCGCCGCGCTGACAGCGGCCGAACAGGGCGCCAGCGTCCGGATTCTGGAACGCGCGCCGCTGGAGGAGCGCGGCGGCAACACCCGCTTCTCCAACGGAGCGATGCGAGCGGTCTATAACGGTGTCGAAGATGTCGCAGCCCTGGTGGGCGAGCTGAGTCCCGAAGAGCGCGCCAATACCGATTTCGGCAGCTACAGCCGCGAACAATATTACGACGACATGGGCCGCGTGACCCAATACCGCAGCGACTCGGACATGACCGACATCCTGGTCGAGCAGAGCGCGGACACCATGCTCTGGCTGCGGGCGCAAGGGGTGCGCTTCCTGCCGCTCTACGAATGGCAATATCGCACGCCGGAAGGCAAGGTGATCTTCTCCGGCGGTTCGGCGGTGGAGGCGCAGGGCGGCGGCGACGGTGTGTCCGGCGCGCTGTTCAGGGCCGCCGAGAAGCGCGGCATCGAAATCCTCTATGAGACCCGCATGACCGGCCTGCTGCGCGATGCCGATGGCCGCATCGCCGGCGTCACGGCAGTGCAGAACGGCCGCGAGGTCTCCTTCCGCGCCCGCGCCGTGGTGCTGGCGACCGGCGGCTTCGAGGCAAGCCCGGAGATGCGCACGCGCTATCTCGGCCCCGGCTGGGAACTCGCCAAGGTGCGCGGCTCCCGCTTCAACACCGGCGAGGGCCTGCGGATCGCGCTCGATGCCGGCGCCATGCCCCATGGCCACTGGTCCGGCTGCCATTCGGCGAGCTGGGACCTCAACGCGCCGGACGTGAATACCCTCGACCTCGGCACCGTCTTCAAGCGCGACGACTTCCTCCACGGCATCATGGTGAATCGCGACGGCGAACGCTTCGTGGACGAGGGCTCCGACATCCGCGCGCTGACCTATGCGAGGATGGGCCGCACGGTGCTGGCGCAGCCGGGGCAGGTCGCGTGGCAAATCTATGACGCGCAATCGGCGCGGCTGCTGCATGGCGAATACCGCATCCGCCAGTCCGCCCGCTTCAGGGCGGACACGCTGGAGGAGCTTGCGGGCAAGCTGGAGGGCATCGACACGGCGAAGTTCCTCGCCACCGTGACGGCTTTCAACGCCGCGGTGCGCGACGACATTCCCCTCGATCTGGGCACGAAGGACGGCCGCGGTACCCGCGGCCTCGCCATTCCGAAGTCCAACTGGGCGACGGCGATCGTCGAGCCGCCGTTCGAGGCTTATGCCGTGACCTGCGGCATCACCTTCACCTTCGGCGGCCTCCGGATCGATCCGCAGGGGCAGGTGGTCGATATCGACGGCCACATCATGCCGGGCCTCTATGCCGCCGGCGAAATGGTGGGCGGGCTGTTCTATTTCAACTATCCCGGCGGCTCCGGGCTGATGTCCGCGGCCGTGTTCGGCCGCCTTGCGGGACAATCGGCCGCAGCCGCGGCCCGGAGCTAACCCCCATTTGCATGGGAGGCAAAAACGTTGGCCTCGCTCGGCCAAACATTGCTAGATTATCGCTTCAGAATCTTTCGAATGTCGCTGCGCATGGCCCGTTGCCCCGCGCAGCGATTTGAACCGCCGCAGCACAAGGCGCGGCATGGAGGATACTCCCGGATGTTGCTTCAAGCTCTCGGTTATGTCGGCGTGCGCGCCAAAGCTCTGGAAGACTGGTCCGACTACGGCACCAGGCTGCTCGGACTACAGATCGCGGACAAGTCGTCCAAATCGATGGCGCTGCGCATGGACGACCGCAAGCAGCGGTTGATGGTCGATGCCGACGGTGGCCAGGGCGTCTCCGTGTTCGGCTGGGAAGTGGCGGATGCCGCCGGCCTCGACGCCGTGGCCGCGCGGCTCGAAGCCGCCGGCGTCAAGGTGGCGCGCGGCTCCCGCGCGCTGGCCGACCAGCGCCTCGTCAAGGACCTCATCACCCTCAACGATCCCGCCGGCAACCGGCTGGAGATTTTCCACGGTGCCCATATCGCGGCCGAACCCTTCGTGCCCGGCCGGAACATGTCCGGCTTCCGTACCGGCATTCAGGGCCTTGGCCATGTGGTATTGCAGGCGAAGCAGGTGACGGACGAGCTGATCTCGTTCTATCGCGACACCCTCGGCTTCGGCGTCAGCGACTTCTACCATCAGCCGTTCACGGCTTATTTCTTCCACGTCAATCCACGCCATCACAGCTTCGCGCTGATCCAGAGCGACAAGGATTCGGTCCATCATCTGATGCTGGAAATGTTCAGCTTCGACGATGTCGGGCAGGGCTACGACCTCGCGCTGGGGGAGGAAGGCCGCCTCGCCGTGACGCTCGGCCGCCATGCCGGCGACTATATGACCTCGTTCTACACCTGGACGCCGTCCGGCTTCATGATCGAATCCGGCTGGGGCGGCCGCGAGATCGACCCCGCGACATGGGTGCCGACGCCGCGGCTGGAAGGCCCCAGCCTGTGGGGCCATGACCGGAGCTGGCTGCCGCCGGACGTGCGCGCCAAGGCCCGCGCCACCACGCTCAAGGCCGCCGCGGACGGCTTCCGGAGGCCGGTGCAGGTGATGGAAGGCAACTACGACCTGATGACCGGAGTCTGTCCCTGGTGGGACGGCATGAAGAAGGCCGGCGCGGCCTGATCCGCGTCGCGCCCCGACGACCGGACGCGCCACAGAACGGCGCGTCCGTATAACTAAAATACAGAGGAAGGAAACGCCACATGAAGGGTCTGCGATATCTTTTGCTCGCCGGCATCGCGGTCACGGCTTCGGGCGGCATCGCCGCCGCCCAGAAGATGGACACCGTGAAGGTCGGCATGGTCCGCTCCATCACCTCCGGCTCCACGCTGATCGCCATCGAGCGCGGCTATTACAAGGAAGTCGGAATCAACGTCGAGTGGGAGAATCTCGACACCTCCGCGACAGCGCTCGCCTCGCTCGCGCAGAACCAGTTCCAGGTCGTGATGGGCGGCATCTCGGCCGGCTTCTTCAACGCCCTTGACAAGAACCTGCCGGTCGCGATGGCGATCTCGCGCGCCTCGACGCCGATCGGCCACAAACTCATGCTGCGGCCGGACCTCAAGGACACCGTCAAGTCCGCCAAGGACCTGAAGGGCCGCGTCATTGCCTCCAACGGGCCGGGCTCGATCTCCACCTACGAGATCGGCAAGATGCTGGAGCCCTACGGCCTCACGCTGAACGACGTGGATGTGAAGGTCTTTCCCTTCACCCAATACAACCTCGCCTTCAAGAACAAGGCGGTGGACGCCGCCCTCGCCATTCCGCCCTGGACCTCCCAGCTTGAGAAGGACGGTTTCGCCATTCCCTTCATCAGCGCCGACGACACGGTGAAACCCGCGCCGCTCGCCATCTCGGTGGAATTCTTCAACACCGAATGGGCCAAGAACAATCCGGATGTCGCGCGCCGCTATTATCTCGCGACGCTGCGCGGCGTGCGGGATTACTGCCAAGCCTATCATGGCGGCGCGATCCGCAAGGAATTCACCGATGTGCTGATCAAGACCGGCACCGAGCGGCGGCCGGAGATGCTGAACGAATACACCTGGCCGGCCCGCGACCCCTATGGCGAGATGTTCCCCGAGAGCCTGCTCGACATGCAGAAATGGTATGTCGAGAACAAGTTCATCAACAAGGCCTTCCCGATCGAACGACTCTACGACGCCTCCTTCACGAAATACGCCAAGGAGAAGCTCGGTCCCTTCGAGGTCGAGAACAAGGCCAGCAAGCTCAAGGGTTGCGGCATGTAGGCAGGGACCGGATGGCGCGGATCACCGCATCCGCGCCATGCCGACCGACGCATGACAATGGCCGGGTTCGTCCCGGCCATTTCTTTCCGTGGCCCTCACGCCCTTCAGCAAAGAGAGCTGAAGCTTATGCTTCAGCGAAACTGAATTGGGCCTTGCCTCACCGGATCGCCGCCGCCGTTTCCGCCAACAGCTCTTCGGCGGAGAAGCGCTTCGGAATGATTTTCTGCTCCTCGGCATATTGATTCATCAGCGTCACGCCGGGCAGCACATCATCCCCGAAAGGCAGAGGATCGACGCCGGCGATCAGCGCCGGGGCAGCTTTGGCCTTGGCTTCCTTCAGCAGGCGATACAGTTCCTTCACGACATCCGGCCGCTCTTTCAGCAAATCCTGATCGACCGCAAAGAGATGATTGAGCTGGATCGTGCCGTGCTTGCGGCCCCAGGCCTCGCCGGCCGCCTTGGCATCCGGGATCAGCGGCTTCACGCGCGGGTCCTGCGGCAGGCTCGGCGTGATCAGCGCATCGATCTCGCCGTCGAGCAGCATCTGGTCGAGCTTGGCGGCGGTCTTCTCGACATTCGCCGGGTCCTTGTATTCGGCGACATGGGAATCGCCGTTCACCACCCAGGTGACGCTGGCGGGATCGACGCCATAGTCATGTTGAAGCACGCCGCGCACCCACACGCCCGTGGTCGTGGTGTAGGAGCCGACGCCGACACGCTTCCCGGCGAGGTCCGACGGCTTCGTCTCGCCGCGCTCGGCATTGTAGCAGGCGCAGTTCTGCTGGAAGCGGCCGACCAGCGTGGCCGGCAGCAGCGCCCAGGGCTTGTTGAAAGCACGGGCCTGAAGGAACGTCACGATGGCAAGCTCACCGCAGTCCAGCGCGCGCTCGCGCACCATCGGCTTGAAGCCGTCCACCGGCGTCTTGAAATCGGGAAATTCGAACGCGATCAGGTCCGATGTCAGCGTGCCGTCCTTGAGCGCGGCGAAGGCCGGATAGTTGCCGAGATTGGTCTTGAGCGTGACGGGGCCGGATGACGGATAGCGCGCCATGTTCATCTCCCTGACGTTGCGGCGGTGTTTGCAAGACGGCGATTGGCAGGCGGTGTCTTGCGGTACTGGGAAAGGCAATGCCCGGGAAGGTCTGAAAGACTTTGCCCGGGCATCGCAGGATCGTCAGGCGTTGCGGACCGTCAGGCGCGGGCGCCGCATGGTCCGTTCCGGCCTTTACTTCTTCAGCGCGGCCGCGGCGGCCTTGGCCTTGTCGAGGCCGGGATAGCTCGTGGTCGGCGCGCACATCAGGAAGCGGAAGCCTTCATTGACCAGCCGCTCGGCGTTGCCCGCCTCGACATGGGGATGGCCGACGATGACATTGTGCTGCTTGCAGATCGAGACGATCTCGGCGATGCGCGCAAGTACTTCCGGATGCTCATACTGGCGCGGATAGCCCATCTCCTGGCTGATGTCGCCCTCGCCCGGCAGGATCGCGCCGATGCCCGGCACGTTCTTGAGCATGTCCGGCAGGTTCTTCACGCCGGCCCAGTCCTCGATCTGGATGATGACGAAGATCTCGCCATGGGGCGCCAGCGGCCAGACATCCGCGCGCTGGTAGTATTCCTGCTGAGAGATGCCCCAGAACCGCACGGCGTTGTGCGGGCCGTCGCCGCGCAGGCCCTGCGGCTCGTAGAGCGGCTTGTCCTTGGTGCGCGGATAGCGGCAGGCCGCCACCGCGTTATAGGCTTCTTCCACCGTGGAGATATGGGGCCAGACGATGCCGAAAGCGCCGAGGTCGAGCGCCTGCTTGGCGAGCCACTGGCTCTTCTCCGCGCCGTTGACGGGCACGCGCACCATCGGCGTCACCGGCTGGGCCACGGAGCCCTTGTCGATAATGACCTTGCGGTTCAGCGTGTATTGGAAACAGTCGCGGAGCTGGCGCGCGTCCCAGGGCTGGTGCTCGCCCTCGAACACGATGCCGTCATACTTGCTGGCGCCGAAGGTCTGCGCGGAGGTGATCTCGGTCGGGCAGAAGGCGGTGAAGGCATGGCCGCCGTTTTCAAGCGCGCCGATGACACCGTTGAGACGCGGAAGTTCCGCCATGGTCGTCTCCAGAATGACATGAGGCGCGGAGCCGCGCCGGGATTGATGTAAGCCGAGGGAAAAGCGGAGACGGGCGGCACACGCCCGCCTCCGGGGTCGCGAACGGGCTTAGAGGATGCCCTGCTGGCGCATCTGGCCTTCGAGGCGCGGATACACCTTGCGGATGTTGGTGTCGTAGATCTTGTTCTTGTCATCGGCGCTGAGCGAGAGCTGATCGACATAGCGCTTGGTGTCGTCGAAGTGATGGCCGGTGTTCGGGTCGATGCCGCGCACCGCGCCGACCATTTCGGACGCGAACAGGATGTTCTCGATCGGGATCACCTTGGTGAGCAGCTCCATGCCCGGCAGGTGATAGACGCAGGTGTCGAAGAACACGTTCTTGAGCAGGTGCTCCGTCAGCGGCGGCTTCTTCATGTCCTGCGCGAGGCCGCGATAGCGGCCCCAGTGGTACGGCACCGCGCCGCCGCCATGGGGGATGATCATCTTCAGCGTCGGGAAGTCCTTGAACAGGTTCGACGTGATGAACTGCATGAAGGCGGTGGTGTCGCCGTTGATGTAATGCGCGCCGGTGGTGTGGAAGCAGGCGTTGCAGGAGGCCGAGACGTGAATCATCGCCGGCACGTCCAGTTCCACCATCTTCTCGTAGAGCGGATACCAGTAGCGGTCGGTCAGCGGCGGGTCCTGCCAGTAGCCGCCGGACGGGTCCGGGTTCAGGTTGACGCCGACAAAGCCCAGCTCCTTCACGGTGCGCTCCAGCTCGGGAATGCAGTTGGCCGGCGAAACGCCGGGCGACTGCGGGAGCTGCGCAACGCCGATGAAATTCTTCGGATAGAGCTTGATGACGCGATGCACGAGGTCGTTGCAGACCCGGGTCCACTGCTCGCTGGTCTTGGCGTCGCCGATGTGGTGGGCCATGCCGGCCGCGCGCGGCGAGAAGATGGTGACGTCGGTGCCACGCTCGCGCTGGAACTTGAGCTGCGCGCCTTCGACGCTGTTGCGGATCTCGTCGTCGCTGATGCCCAGATCCTCGCTGGCGAGCTTGCGGTTGCCGTCGATGATGCCCGCGAGCTGACGGTCGCGGAAGCGCTCGAGCTGGTTCGGAGCGGTGGTGTAGTGGCCGTGGCAATCAATGATCATGGGTCAAATCCTCTTCTTGCGATCGGTGTTCGGGCCGCGCCGCCCATTGGTCTGACTATGGGCATAGCAAGCGGCGCCGGGCTGGGACAAGCCCGGCCGGTCCCATGCCGGCCGGGCGCGCCCCTTTAAATCCCGGCTCAGAGCAGGCCTTCGTAGGAGCCGCCGTCCAGATGGACGTTCATGCCGGTGGTGAAGCCGATATGGGCGCTACAGAAGAACGCGACCATGGCGCCGAATTCCTCCGGCCGGCCGAACCGCTTGGCGGGCAGCGAATCCACGATCATGCGCCGCGCCTCGTCGTAATCCTTGGCCTCGTTCTCGCGCACCATGCGCTCGGCCATGAACACCTGCCGGTCGGTGTCGATCCGCTCGGGCAGCATGTTGTTGATGACGACATTGTCCACGATACAGTCCCGGCCGACGGACTTGGCCGCGCCGGTCAGGCCGGCGCGCGCCGAGGTGGAGGTGATCATCCGGGAGAATTTCGGCGACATCACCATCGCAGAGGTGATGTTGACGATGCGGCCGAATTTGCGCTGGCGCATGCCCGGCAGCACCGCCTTCATCATGAAGATCGGCGCCAGCATGTTGGCCTCGATGGCCTTCATGAAATCGGCGACTTCCTGGGTTTCGAGCTTGCCCGGCATCGGCCCGGCATTGTTGTTGATCAGGATATCGGCGTCCGGACAGGCGGCGACCAGCGCCTTGCGGCCGTCCTCGGTGTTGATGTCGGCCCGCACGGCCGTCACCTTCACGCCGGTGGCGCTGCGGATCTCCTCGGCGGTCTTGTCCAGGCGCTCCTGCGTCAGGCCGTTGATGACGACATCGACGCCCTCTTTCGCCAGCGCCAGCGCCGAAGCCTTGCCCAAGCCCCGCGAGGACGCGCACACGATTGCTTTCCGCCCCTTGATCCCCAGATCCATTCCGTCGCCACCCTATGCGTCTTCGGCCCCTGGCAGCGACGCGGCGCTGCGGAGCCTGCTTCTAACAAATTCCGGAATCCCGTCCGGACGGTCCCGGTTCGCGCGGCATTATCGGCATTGCGCCCGCCCTGTCGAGTCGCGCCGGCCGCGACCGGCTCGCCTTATGGCCGTGGCGTGCTAAACGACAGGTAAAGGGACGGAACGGGCGCGCCGGATGATCGGAAGCTTGCGGGAAACCGGGCGTGGCCCGCTGGCGAAAGCCGCTTTCGCGCTCGCCGCTTTCGCCGTGCTGGCGGCTGCGATCCTCGGCCGGCCCGAGAAGCGCCTGAACGATTTCGACCAGTCCTTCTACCTGACCATCGCTTACGACATGACCCGCCACGGTGTGTTCTCAGGCGGCGTGTTCGACCGGACCGACAGCACCCGGGCCGCGCCGCCGCCGGGCATGTTCTTCGTCCCCGGATATCCCGCGCTGGTTGCGGCGGCGATGTGGCTCGACCCGCGGTTCGACCGGGCTGTGGCCTGCCATGTCCTCGCCAACGAGGGCCATCGCAGCCTTGAGGGGTGCGAATTCTACGCCCGGCCCATCCATCTCGCCCATGCCGCCCTGCTGGCGGGGGCGGCGCTCGCCATCGCCGCG
>DATMEW010000125.1:0-3993 GCA_035556495.1 Xanthobacteraceae bacterium
TCGTCCAGCACATACAGAACGCCGGTGAGGCCGGAGCCGATCTGCGAGGCGAGGCGGATGCGCTGGCTCTCGCCGCCGGATAGCGTGCCGGAGGCGCGCGCCAGCGTGAGATAATCCAGCCCGACATCGACGAGGAAGCGCAGACGGTCGCGGATCTCCTTGAGGATGCGCACCGCGATCTCGTTCTGCTTGGCGTTGAGTTGCTCCGGCAGCGCGGCGATCCAGTCGTTGGCGCTGCGCACCGACATCTCGGACACTTCGCCGATATGCAGCCCGCCGATCTTCACGCACAGGGCCTCGGGCTTGAGCCGGTAGCCGTTGCAGGCGGAGCAGGGAATATCGGTGAAATACTTGCCGATCTCCTCCCGTGCCCATTCGCTGTCGGTCTCGCGATAGCGCCGTTCGAGATTGGTGATGACGCCCTCGAACGGTTTCTTGGTCGCGTAGGATCGTGCGCCGTCGTCATAGACGAATTTGATTTCGTCCTCGCCGGAGCCATAGAGCAGGACGTCCTGGGTCTTCTTCGGCAGGTCTTTCCACTTGGCGTCGAGGCTGAACTTGTAAGCCTTGCCCAGCGCCTCCAGCGTCTGGAGATAATAAGGCGACGACGACCGCGACCACGGCGCGATGGCGCCTTTCTTCAGCGTCGCAGTCTTGTCCGGAACGACCAGTTCGGGATCGATATGCTGCTCGATGCCAAGGCCGCCGCATTTCGGGCAGGCGCCGAAGGGGTTGTTGAAGGAGAACAGCCGCGGCTCGATCTCTGGCAGGGTGAAGCCGGAGACGGGGCAGGCGAATTTCTCCGAGAAGACGATGCGGCCGTCGCTATCGTTGCGCTGCTTGTTGGCCTTCGCGCCGCCGGATGCGCCCGCGTCCGCCAGTTCGATCACGGCGAGGCCGTCCGCCAGCCGCAACGCCTGCTCCAGCGAGTCCGCGAGGCGCGTGCCGATATCGGGCCGCACTACCAGCCGGTCCACCACCACGTCGATGTCATGGGTGAATTTCTTGTCGAGCGCCGGAACGTCCGCGATTTCATAAAACTTGCCGTCGATCTTGAGGCGCTGATAGCCCTTCTTGAGATACTCGGCGATCTCCTTCCTGTATTCGCCCTTGCGACCGCGCACGACCGGCGCGAGCAGATAAAGCCGCGTGCCTTCCGGCAGCGCCAGCACCCGGTCCACCATCTGGGAGACGGTCTGGCTCTCGATCGGCAGGCCCGTCGCCGGCGAATAGGGCACGCCCGCGCGCGCCCACAGCAGACGCATATAGTCGTGAATCTCGGTGACGGTGCCGACGGTGGAGCGCGGGTTCTTCGAGGTGGTCTTCTGTTCGATGGAGATGGCCGGAGAGAGACCGTCGATCTGATCGACGTCCGGCTTCTGCATCATCTCAAGGAATTGCCGCGCATAGGCTGACAGGGATTCGACATAGCGCCGCTGGCCTTCGGCATAGATGGTGTCGAAGGCGAGGGAGGATTTTCCCGACCCGGACAGGCCGGTGAACACCACCAGCGCGTCGCGCGGGATTTCGAGGTCCACATTCTTGAGATTGTGCTCCCGCGCGCCGCGGATGGAGATGCCGCGATCCGGGTGGCGGGACGCGCGGCCGGATGCCTTGTCGAACAGTTCGTCCATTGCTGCGGGTTTCCGGGGTGAGGCGGGGCTTTTAGGCGATGATTTGGGCCGGGGCATGAAATTTCAGAATCCAACGCGGAGGCTGCGGAACATAGGTAGAACGGGCGGTCTTGGCCAGACCCGGAGCAACCGCCGATCCACTTTTGAAGAAAGCGCACCGGAGTGCCCCGCGCGCAACAAAAAAGGCCCCCGGCATTGCCGGGGGCCTTGGATAATGGAACCGGTTGTGGCCGGTCAGAACCGGTAGTTCACGCCGGTGCGCAGCAGGTGGGTGGAGGTGCTGCCGCTGAGCGAGGTCGTGGTGGGGACCACTGGAACCTTGCTGGGCGAGCCGAGGTAAAGATATTCGCCCTTCACGGACCAGTTGCCGTAGAGCGCGGTTTCGAGGCCGCCGCCCAGCGTCCAGCTCGCGAAGTTCGCCTTGCCCGAGAACGCGCCGAAATTGCTGGAGAAACCGGAAACCCTGGTTTCGCCGAAAGCGACGCCGCCAGTCGCATAGACCATCCAGTTGTCGAAGGCATAGCCGACGCGGCCCCGCGCCGTGCCGAACCACGGCATCTTGCTGGTGCCGGAATAGACCACCGGCAACGTGCCGCCGCTGACGGTTCCGCTGGCGCCGCTGCCCTGGAAGTCCAGTTCTGCGCCGAGGACGATGGAACTCATTTGGTAATTGAAGCCGAGCTGGCCGCCGCCGACGAAGCCGGAGCCATCGCCCCGGACCGGACCGGCAACGCCGCCGACCGTCGCATTGCCGCTGCCGTTGGTCCAGAGATAGCCGAGGTTGCCGCCGACGTAGAAGCCGGTCCAGTTGAACAGCATCACGGGAACGGGCGCGTAATGCGGCTGGATCGGCGGAGCCTTGTGATAGATGGGCATGTCCGCAGCCAGAGCCGGAAGAGTGATGGCTGAACCGGCCAGGGCGGCGAGAACGCCAAATCCGGCAAGATGATTGCGCATGGAAAACTCCGTGGAATTCGCGACTCGGAATCGCGATATCCACCCATTGCGCACCGCTATGGTTAACGCCGGCTTACTGGAATGCGGAGGAGAAGCGGGCTCATCAGCAAAAAGCCCCGCCGGAGGCGGGGCTTTTCTCAGGGCTGAACGGGGAACCGATCAGAACCGGTAGTTCACACCGATGCGGGCCACATGGGCGCGTGCATCACCCGTGACGGAGCTGGTGAAAGGCACCACCGGCACCCGGCTCGGCTTGTCCACGTAGAGATATTCGGCCTTGACGGTCCAGTTGTCCCACAGCGCGGTTTCGACACCGGCGCCAAGCGTCCAGGTCCAGTAGTTGGCGCGGCTGCTGAAGGCGCCGCCCGGTGCGATGGTGCCGCTGATGCGGTTTTCACCATAGGCGGCACCACCCGTCACATAGAACAGCCAGGTATCGGCGGCGAAGCCGAGGCGGCCGCGGATGGTACCGAGATATTCGGACCGTGCCTCGCCGCCATAGACGAACGGGCCGGCTGCGCCGCTGAAGTTGCCGTTGCCGCCGGTGGCTTGGATATCGGTCTCGACGCCGAAGACGATGTTGCCGGTCTGCCAGTTATAACCGGCCTGCACGCCGCCTAGGAAACCGTCGCCACGGCTGGAGATCGTGCCGGGGAAGCCGCCCACCGTGTTGGTGCCGCTGGCGCTGGCCCAGCCCCAGCCGATGTTTCCACCGACATAGAAGCCGGTCCAGTCATAGACCCGGGCCATCACAGGCGCAGGCTGCATCGGCGCGGCGACCGGGGCGCGCGGCAGATCGGCTGCCGAAGCGCCAGTGGCCAGGATGAGCAGGCTGCCGCCCGCGAGAAGAAGCTTTTTCATGGAACCCTCCATTTGACGACAGTCCGATACGTAGACTGTCCGTTCCCAGACCGGGAAGGCGCCATACACGCTCTCCCCCGACCGTCGAGACCACAACAGACGACAGAGGTTCGAGTTCATTTAACGACGATGGGATGGCAGCATTAAGATGCGAGTGTTGCGTGATTACATCAAAGTTCCATGTTGCAGCGAAGTGACATGCCATATAGAACAAAAAAGGAACATAAACTTGTCTCCGGACAGGAGAGAACGGGGAAAACCCGCATTGAGGGGTGCCGGTCTCTTTGCCCGGCTGGCCTGGCAGCCTAGTGTGCGGCCTGAACCGTGGAGAGTGTGATGGCAGGGTCTGTGAACAAGGTGATCTTGATCGGCAACGTGGGAGCCGATCCGGAGATACGTCGCACGCAGGATGGCCGTCCTATTGCCAACATCCGCCTCGCGACCTCGGAGACATGGCGGGACAAGGCCACCGGTGAACGCAAGGAAAAGACCGAGTGGCACCGCATCGTGGTGTTCAACGAGGGCCTCTGCCGTGTCGTCG
>DATMEW010000126.1:0-10019 GCA_035556495.1 Xanthobacteraceae bacterium
CGCCTCGCTGAAGGACACCACATACGCCTTGGTCGCGTAATAGACGGCCATGCCGGGGCCGGGCAGGAAGCCCGCCAGCGAGGCGACGTTGAGGATGCCGCCGCGGTGGCGGCGCAGGCTGTCGAGGAAGGCCAGCGAGAGGTCGGTGAGCGTGCCGATATTCAGGTCCACCATCGCGCGCTGCCCGTCGCGGGGAAGCGCGGCGGCCGCGCCGACCAGCCCGAAGCCGGCGTTGTTGACGACATAGGCGGGCTCGACCCCGGCCTGCGTCAGCGTGGCGGCCAGCCGGTCCGCCGCGTCGGGCCGGGCGAGGTCCATGGCGACGACCAGCGCGCGGGGCCGGCGGGCCTGGGCCGGCAGGGCGGCAAGCGTGTCCGCGAGCGCCTGCAATTCGGCCTCCCGCCGCGCCACCAGAACGAGGGCGTGGCCATGGCTTGCGAACACCTTCGCCAGTTCCGCGCCGAGGCCGGCCGACGCGCCGGTGATGACGGTGACGGGGTGCAACGCGCCGGGAGGCAGGTCGTTCATCGGATGTCCCCGCGGGTAAGACGGATCGTCAGTTTTCGTCGGCGGCGATGCCGGTGACGCCGGTGACGCGCTGGCGCAGCGCGATGCGTTCGTCCCGCGAGATGCCGAGCAGGTCCGCCGCGCGCCAGATCAGGTTGTCTTCCAGCTCCGTCGCGCGCCCGTCCACATAGGCGATCTCCCACAGCATCTCGACGATGCGGCGGCGGCCGGGCTCGTCCAGCGCGCGCTTGAGCGCGGTGGTGAAATTATAGAGGTCGATGGCCTCCTGTTCGGCCTCGGTCGCCTCGTCCATCAGCGCGTCGACGGTGTCGTCGTCCAGCTCGAAGCGGGTCTGCATGAGCTGCCGCACCCGCTCCCGCTCGGCGGGAGTGGCGTTGCCGTCGATGGCGGCGGCATGGATCAGCAGCGCCGCGGCGGCGAGGCGATAGTCCGTATCCTCGAAGTGATGCGCGGGTGCGTCGCCTTCGACGAGGTCGGACAGGAATTTGCGGAAGGTGTCGAACATCAGGCCCGAATGGCTGTGAACCGGCCCCGCTGACGTAAGGTGCAGCTCTGGCAAAGTCCAGCGGCGCGCCCGCCCGCGAGCTCGTCAGTTGGTCGCAGTCGGCCGCGTCGCGGCAACCAATGCGGCGACGGCGAGGCTGGCCGCGCCGAGAATCGCGAACAGCGCCGACGTCGTCAGCCCCGCGATCTGAAGCAGCGCGACCATGATCGCGCTGCCGGCCATGAAGGCGGCGTTGAGGACATTGACCGCGGCGACGGTGCGGGCGCGGAACGCCGGCCCGGCCCAGGCCTGCACGGCGGCGAAGACCGGCACGATATAGAGCCCGCCGGCGACGGCGAGGCCGAACAGGTCGATGGCGAGGCGGATGCCCGGCGCGGTCGAAAAGACCTCCGCGATCCCTGCCAATTCCATGGCCGGCTCCCGGCCGAGGCTGGACCAGCCGAGGTCGAGCGCGAAAATCCCCATCAGCACGCTGCCGACCAGCGTCGGTGTCAGCACGATTCGGCCCGCCGCGATCTTGGCGGCGAGGGCCGAGCCGATGCCGATGCCGATGGAGAACAGCGCAAGGCAAGCGGTGACGACCTGCTCGTTGCCGCCGATCACATTCTTGACCAGCGGCGGCAGCAGCGAGAGCGCCACCGCGCCCATGAGCCAGAACCAGCTTGTCGTCAGCCCGCCCCACCACAGCCGGCGCTCGCCGCGCAGATGGCGGACCATCGCGGCGGTGGAGGCAAGGATGTTGGCGCGCACCGTGAGCGCGGGCGCAGCTTCGCCGGTCGGTGGAATGAACCGGCTGGATGCAAAACACAGCAGCGAGAAGACCATCACCGCGCCGCCGAGCAGCGCGGGATGGCCGCCATCGGCCATGGCAAGGCCGCCGGCGACGGTGCCGAGCAGGATGGCGATGAAGGTCGCCGCCTCCACCAAAGCGTTGCCGGCGGGCAGTTCGTGGCGGGCCAGATGATCGGGGAGGATGCCGTATTTGATAGGTCCGAACAGCGCGGCGATCACGCCGAACAGAAACAGCGCGCCGAACAGCACTGGTACCGACTGTAGCTCAAAGCCGGCGATGGCGACTATCGCTGCGCCGATCTCCGAGAATTTCAGCCGGCGCGCGATCACGCTCTTGTCGTAACGGTCGGCCAGTTCGCCGCCGAGGCCGGACAGAAAGAAGAACGGCGCGATGAACACCGCCGCGGCAAGCGTGATCAGCGCTTCCGAGCCGCTGGTCTGGAACAGGATGAGGAAGACCAGCGCATTCTTGAGGAAATTATCGACGAAGGCCGAGAAGAACTGGCACCAGAACAGCGGCGCGAAACGGCGGGAGAGAAGAAGCGCGCCCATGGAGATCCTGTTGTCGCCCGGTGGTGCCGGCGTTATGAGGGACCGGTATGGCTCGAAGATGACGCGAACCGCCACGCGCCGGGATGGCGCAATTCGGCCCTGGCGATGTCCGCCACCGCCGTCGCGCCGAGATGGGAGAATTCCCCGCGCAGCTCCTCCAGCAGCATGTCGATGACATAACGCGGGCCGTCGTCGCCGATGGCGGCGAGGCTGTAGAGGAACGGGCGGCCGACCAGCACGGCATTGGCGCCGAGCGCGAGCGCGCGGACGATGTCGAGACCGCAGCGCACGCCGCTGTCGAACAGCACGGTCATTTTCGAGCCGACGGCGCTGACGACCCCCGGCAGCATGTCGATGGTGGCGGGCGCGCCGTCGAAGTTGCGGCCGCCATGGTTCGACACCACGACGCCGTCGATGCCGAGGGATGCCGCGCGTTCCGCATCGGCGGGATGAAGGATGCCCTTGAGGACGAGCGGCTTCTTCCAGAGGTCGCGCATCCGCGCGATCTCCTCCCAGCGGTGGCTGCCGCCATTTTCCCGCGCCATCACCTGCGCCGTGGCGTGGCGGTCCGGCTTCGCGCCGGCATAGGGCGCGAAATTGCCAAGCTGGGGAATGCCGCGCTCCAGCACCCGCGCGACCCACCAGGGCGAGGTGAGAAGCTGATAAATCTCCCACGGCCCGAAGCGGAACGGCGTGCGGATGCTCAGGCCGTTGCGCATGTCGCGCGGGCGCTTGAGGCCGAGCGGCGTATCCACCGTCATCACCAGCACATGAGCGCCGGCGTCGCGGGCGCGGCGCATCAGGTCGTCGGTCATGGCGTTGTCGTTGCGCGGGAAGCGATAGAGCTGGAACCAGAACACGTCCGGCGCCAGCGGCGCGATCTCCTCGATGGTGGCGTTGGTCGGGCTGGCGAGGACATAAGGCACGTTGCGGCGTTGGGCTTCCTGCGCCAGCTCGCGCTCCGCGCCCGGCCAGATCAGACCCGGCGAGCCCATCGGCGCGACGCCGAAGGGCGCGGCATAGCGGCGGCCGAACAGCTCGGTCTCGAACGAGATATTGTCCACTTCCGCCGAATAGCGCGGGATCATCTCGATCGCTGCGAGGGCGGCGATGTTGCGCCGGAAGCCGTGCTCGTCGTTGGCGTTGCCGTCGAGATAATCGAAGGCAAAGGCGGGGATGCGCCGCTTCGCGCCGTTCCGCAGATCACCCAGCGTCGGATAAGCCCGGCGGCGGCGCTCGGCGGTGCGGGTGGACACGGGCCGCAGCGGCGCGTTGACCGGCGCGGTGGCGGGCGGGGCGGCCGGCGATGGCGCCGAAGGCGTGGCGGTGTCGGCCATGAGGTCCCAAACCTTCCATGAGAAATTTGTCTGTCGCAGACAAATCAGGGGCGCGGGACAGGGTCAAGGCGGCGGACCTTCTGTCCCGGTCCGCAGGGGATGCGAACCCGGCCGGCCGGCAACGCGCCGGCTGGATCAGTTCCCCGCGCGCTGGCTTTCGAGCGGCTTCGGCGCATTGCGGATGGCGTCCCAGAGCCGCGTCGGCGTCACCGGCATGTCGAGCGTGGTGATGCCGAGCGGCTGCACCGCGTTGACGATGGCGTTCATCGCCGCCGGCAGGCCGCCCACCGCGCCGGCCTCGCCCGCGCCCTTCACGCCCAGCGGATTGTTCAGCGAGGGCACCTCGTTGCTCTTGATTTCGAAAAGCGGGACGTTGTGAGCGCGGGCGATGCCGTAATCCATGAAGGAGCCGCTCAAGTTCTGGCCGCCATCGGGATCATAGGCGACATTCTCCCAGAGGATCTGGCCGACGCCCTGCACGATGCCGCCATGGAGCTGGCCCTTGACGATCATCGGATTGATGAGCGTGCCGACGTCGTCCGTCACCCAGTAGCCGACGATCTCGGTCACGCCGGTCTCGGGGTCGATCTCGACCTCGCAGATGTGGCAGCCGTTCGGATAGGTCACGTCGTCGACGAAGGTATGGGCTCGCTCGATGAGCCCGGCCTCGTCCTTCTGCGGGGTCATGACCGCGAAGGACGCTTTTGCCACGGCGGCGATGGTCACCGAACGGTCGGTGCCGGCGACGGTGAAGCGGCCGTTGTCGAATTCGATGTCCTCCACGGCGGCTTCCAGCATGCGGCCGGCGACGGTCTTGCCTCTCTCGATGATCTTCTTCGAAGCCGCGAGCACCGCCGCGCCGCCCACGACCATGGAGCGCGAACCGAAGGTGCCGCGCCCAAAGAAGACCGCGTCGGTGTCGCCATAGCTGACGCGGACCGACTCCGGCTCGACGCCGAGATATTCCACCAGGATCTGGCGGAAGGTGGTCTCGTGACCCTGGCCATGGTTATGGGTGCCGACGAACAGCGTCACGCCGCCGGCGGGATCGAAGCGGATCTCCGCCGCCTCGTCGAGCGAGCCGCCGGCCTTCTCCAGCACATGGGCCATGCCGATGCCGCGCAGCTTGCCGCGCCCGCGCGCCTCCTTGCGGCGCTTCTCGAAGCCGGCCCAGTCCGCCATCTTCGCGGTCATGTCCTGGTTCTTCTCGAACTCGCCGCTGTCATAGGTCCAAAGGAAGCCTGTCTTGTAGGGCATGGCCTCGGCGGGAATGAGGTTGCGCTTGCGCAGCTCGTGCGGATCGAAGCCCATCTCGTGGGCGGCGACGTCGATGATCCGCTCGACCATATAGGCCGTCTCCGGCCGGCCCGCGCCGCGATAGGGACAGGTCGGCGTCGTATGGGTGAAGACGGCGGTGATCTCCGCAAAGATCGCGGGCGTCGTGTAGACGCCCGAAAGCTGCCCGACATGGTTGACGCCGCAGATCACGCCGTTGGGCGCGAGATAGGCGCCCATGTTCACGGTGTTGGCGATGCGCAGGCCGAGGAAGCGGCCGTCCCGGTCCAGCGCCAGTTCGACATGGGCGACATTGTCCCGCGCCTGATGGTCGGACAGGAAGGACTCGCCGCGTTCGCCGATCCACTTCACCGGCCGGCCGAGCTTGCGCGCCGCCCACAGCGCGAGGCCGTATTCGGGGTGCATGGAGTTCTTCATGCCGAAGCCGCCGCCGACATCCGGCGCGACGACGCGGAACTGGCGCTCGGGCATCTTGAAGATATGCGAGGCAAAGGACGTGCGCATGTTGTGGGGCGATTGGAAGGCGCCATGCGCGATGTAGCGCTGCTCGCGCGCGTCCCATTCGCCGATGATTGCGCGGGGCTCCATGGTGACGGCGGCGACGCGCGAGATCACCATGTCCAGCTTCGCGACGTGATGGGCTCTGGCGAACACCGCGTCCACCGCGGCGCGATTTCCGAATTCGGAATAATAGGCGATGTTGTCCGGCACCTCGTCCCAGACCACGGCATCCGAATCGGCGGCGTGGGCCGTCGCGGTGACGGACGGCAGCTCCTCGTAATCGACCGCGATCAGCTCGGCGGCGTCCTTGGCCTGGTTCAGCGTCTCGGCGACGACGCCGGCGACGACATCGCCGACGAAGCGCACCCGCTCATGGGCCATGATGCCGTAGGGCGTCAGGAAGCTCGGTGAGCCGTCCCTGCGCTTGAGGCGCACCACCGGGGCGATATGTCCCAGTCCCTCGGCCACGGCGTCAGCGCCGGTGAAGACGCCGATCACGCCCGGCGCGGCCAGCGCCGCGGAGATGTCGATGCCGCGGATGCGCGCGGCGGCATGGGGCGAGCGCAGGACATAGAGCCGCGCCTCGCCCGGCAGCTTCATGTCGTCCACATAGCGGCCCTGGCCGCGGACCAGCCGCCAGTCCTCGGTCCGCGCCAGCGATTGCCCCACGCCGTATTCACGCATCGAATGTTCCCTCGCCTTTGAGCGGGTTCTATACTGGAAGAAAGCCGCAAGGAAAGGCGGCCGGGAGGATGACGATGGCGCAGAAGCCGGGCTTGCGGGAACGCTATGCGGCGATGAAAGCCTCGCCGGAGCATGCCGCCGTACGGCGGCTCTCCAATCTGCGCGCGATCGGGGTGGTGGTCGTCGGCCTGCCGGTGGGGCTGGCGCTGGTCGCGTTCTCCAACCATTTCGGCTGGGACCACACCTTCACCTATCCGATCGCGCTGGTGCTCGCCATCGGCGCGGGCCGCTTCGCCGCCAACCTTTATCATAAACGCTCTGTCGCGGATCAGTCGCCGGATTGAGGCCGCGGCGGCTCCTGGCCCGGCCGGGACGGCAGCGCATTGGCGAGGGCGATGGCGCGGGCGAGCTGGGTGATGACTTCCATCTGGGCGCGCAGCTTCAGATGCAGGTTGAGCAGCAGGATGAGGCTGATGCCGACCCAGACATAGAGCACGAGATCGACGCCGCGGCCGATGCCGATCCAGTGCGCCAGCGTGGAAGCATGGTTCGGCAGCCAGACAAGATAAAGCCCGGCAAGGCTGGCGAGAAACGACAGCAGCGCCACGGCGGGCGACTTGCGATAGGCGATCCACGAATAGAGCAGGATCGCCATCAGCAGTGCGGTGAGCAGCAGTTGCGCGATCATCGGTGCAGCCTCCGCGCGAACAGATCGACCATGATGACGATGGAGTCGCTGATCTTCTGGCCCTTGGCGAGGGAATAGGCGCTGTATTCGATTGTCACGGGCGCCTCGACATAGCGCAGTCCGCTCCGGGCGATCTCGTGCAGGATCTCCGAGGCATGGGCCATGCGGTTCTGCCGCAGCGTGATCGCCTGCGCGCCGCGGCGCGACAGGGCGCGGAAGCCGTTATGGGCATCGCTCACATCGAGGCCGGTGGTGACCCGCGTGAACAGCGTCGCGGCTTTCAGCAGCAGGCGGCGGCGCGGCGGCAGGTTGACGGCCGCGCCCTTGAAGCGGCTGCCGAGCACGAAGTCGGCGTTCTCGCGCGCAAGGGTTTCGATCAGCAGCGCGATCTCGCTCGCGCGGTGCTGGCCGTCGGCGTCGAAGGTGACGATGGCGTCCGCCCCTCGTGCCAGCGCATAGGCGATGCCGGTCTGGAGGCCCGCGCCCTGGCCGAGGTTGATCGGGTGGCGCACCACGTCCGCGCCTGCGGCGGCCGCGAAATCGCCCGTCGCGTCGGCGGAGCCGTCGTCGACCAGCACCACGCGATAGCCTTCGCGCACGACGCCGGCCACGACATCGGCGATCACCTGACCTTCGTTGAAGGCGGGGATCACCACCCAGATATTGTCGCGCGTGATGGTCATGAACCGCTCATTCCGCGAGAATCACGATGCCGATGGCGATGACGGCGATGCCGATCAGCAGCCGCAGCGACAGCGGCTCCGCGAAGACCAGTCCACCGAGCAGCGGCGTGATGGCGAAGGCCAGCGCCACGAAAGGATAGGCCCGCGACAGCGGCGTGAAGGTCAGCACCCAGACCCACATCAGCGACAGCGCGAAATAGAGCACCAGCGCGGCGATGAACCAGCCGTTGAGCGCAAGGCCCATCAGCCGCTCGACGAGCCCGGCGGCGGGCACGCGCTGGGCCGCGGCCTTGAACAGGAGCTGGCCGCCGGCCATGCCGACCGCATAGCTGCACAGCAGCGCGATCTGCGTCCATGAGAGGCCGATGCCGGACGCGGTCATGACGCCTGCGGCTCCGGCGCCGGCGCGAGGGGGGCAGCGGTCGCCGACGCCGTTGCAGGCTTGCGCATGACGACGCGCATGGCGTCGAACAGGTTGACCGGCAGGCCGATGCCGGCGCCGGCCGGCGCTCCGTCGGAGGCGGGCTTCATCCCGGCCATGCGGCGAAGCTGATAGACGATCAGCGACAGTGGCACGACCTTCCAGGGATGGTCGAAGGCGACGAATTCGAGCCCGAGGGACCGCGCGAGATTTTCCATGCTGGCGCGGGTGAAGAACCACAGATGCTGGGGCGGGGTCATCAGCCGCCAGCCCTTGCCGGCGATGCGCGCGACCTGCGAGCCGAAATCGCCGGTGGTCATCAGGATGACGCCGCCCGGATTGAGGTTGGCGGCGCAGACCGACAGGGTCTCGCGCGGGTCCGGCACATGCTCGATGACGTCGAGCAGGGTGATGACATCCTGCGGGCCGAACTGGGCAAGCGTCGCCGCATCGGCAATGCCGCGCCGCACGTCGAGGCCCTGCCCCTGCGCGTGGCGCACGGCGTCCTCTGCCAGTTCAAGGCCGGCGACCTGATAGTAGCGTTTGGCCTCCTGAAGGAAAAAGCCATAGGCGCAGCCGACATCCAGCAGCCGCCCGCCGGGGCGATATTTCCGCACGGTTTCGACCACGCGGGCGAATTCGCGGCGCAAAACATTCTCCGCGCCGAGATAGTCGGCATAGCCGTCGTCATGACCACCGGCGAAATAGTCGCCGGTGTAATAGGCTTCCGGGTCGAACTGCGACGTTTCCGCGCGGCCGATGCCGCAGCTCTCGCAGGCGAGGATCGCGCAGCCGTTCTTCACATAGAGAAAACGCTGGGCGGTCTCCTGGCCGCAGGCGGGGCAGAATGCTTGGGAAGTGCCGGGATTGTCGCTCGCCAATGCGCTCATGAAGCCTGTTTCGCTCCTGTTGCCGTTCGCCGGTATCGTGCTGCCGTCCATAACATCGTCAGCAGCCATGCCGTTCCCGCCGCCACCGGCCCGATCAGCATCAGGTTGTAGCGCGGGTAATGATTCGCGACCGCCGCGTGCAGCCCGACCATGGCCAGCGCCGGTACGGCATAGGCCAGGAATAGCGGGGCGCGCCTGAACGCCAGACAACAGGCGGCGAGAAACACCGGCACCAGCAGGAGGCCCCACCATTGCGCGACCCAGAGCCCGCACCATGCCAGCGGTATCGTGGTCAGAAGGTGGCGCAGGCCGTGCTTTTCGTATTCCGCCCGCAGCACCTCGCCCATCACCGGGTCGAGGCGGGTATTGGCCTTGACCAGCGCGTCGCGGCTGGCGCGTCCGGTCTGGAAGAAGCTGCCGGGATGGTCCCATTCGAACCGGGCCATGGCGTCCGGCCCGGCGAGGCGGGACACCAGCGCGGGGCCGACGCCCGGCAGGCAATAGGGGCCGGCGAGCAGGCCCTCCCGCAGGGTCATGTCGTTATAGGCGAGCCGCTCGATAATGGCGGCGGAGCCGTATTCCGCGCTCAGGCCCGCCTTGCCGATCACGACCGCGTTGCGGGCGACCCAGGGGCCGACCACGACCGCCGCGCCAGCGAGGAAAGCCGCGACCGTGGCAAGAATGACCGCGGCGGGCCGCCGCGGCGGCGCGAGCCAGCGCAAGCCGATGGCGAGGGCGAGCGGATAAAGCACCAGCAGCGCCTGAAAGGACGGCCGCGACAGGATCAGCAGGCCGAGCAGCGCGCCGGTCAGCGCCGCATCCCGCCCGCGGCCGGTGCGCAGCGTTCGCACCAGCGCGAGGGCCGCGAAACTGAACAGCGCGACGCCGAGGCTCTCCGTCATCACGAAGGAGAACAGGTCGGCCTCCGCGGCGAAGCCGGCGGTCGCCAGCGTTCCCGCCAGCAGAAAGACGCCGAACCCGCCGAACAGCAGTTGCGCCGACGCGGCGATGGCGAGCGCCGCCCCCGCCAGCAGGGCGGCATGGGCGAGATGGATGGGCCGGGCGTAGAATTCGCACCCCTCAAGGCTGCGATGGCCCTCGTTGGCGAGGACATGGCAGGCCACAGCCCGGTCGAACCGCGG
>DATMEW010000127.1:0-1948 GCA_035556495.1 Xanthobacteraceae bacterium
GCCCGCGCAGCCAGATTGCGCTGTCCCCGAAACTCGACTTGCGCTCGCCCGTGGGATTGGTCGTCGGTCGCTCGAAAGGATCGTCGGTTGGATCCATGGATCCGTGCTCCTCATCGCGCCGCGCCGCCGGCTCCCATGAGCTGGCCGATGCTCCGCGCACGCCCGGCCGAGCATCCACCCATTTCGTTGATACTTTTTCCTTCCGCCCGCCCGACTTGGATCGAACCCTGCCGGTAAGCGATCCGCGGTCGCCTCCGACTCCCCCTGCATCGCCGTCCGCTCACCCTATCAGCGGGGCTTCGCGGCTTTCTTAATTTCCGTCAGCAGCGCATCGATCGTCGTGCTGTCGCCGCCGAGCACAAACGGAGCTACGGACGCTTTCGATAGCCCCAGCACGTCGCCGGGTCGGCTGTCCACTACGCGCGCCTCATGGATGCCAGCATTCTGGCACTCGGGCTTGTCTCCGCGGTTCGTCGCCGGGTTGTAGGTGCCGGGGCCATAGTAGTAGCAGATCCGGCCTGCCGTCGCCTCGAAACGCTGGTCACCGTTGGTAAAGCCGACATCGTCGTCCCGGATATACCACTGGCCACGGAGGATGATCTTGTTGCCAGGGTACCAAAGGTACGCAACCCCATCCGCGCTCGTGTATTCGATCTGCGCACCGTGGACCTTGTCAAAGGTCATGACGGTCCGATCCTTCAGCAGGTCTGGGGTTTCTTCGGGCGTATACCGGCTCGAGTTTAGCAGGTCGCTGAAGTATGGCAGTTTCGCCATGGCGGGTGTGGACGTGGAAAAACTGCGAAGCTCGGCCTGGAGCTCCAGCAGCGTTACCTTATGGACAGTCGGTTCAATCCTGACGAGAGGGTCTTCCGGAGGGTCGAACATTTTGTTTCGCTTCGGAGCCTGAATAGGGGGCAGCTCCTGCGGCTCGAACAAGTCGTGGATAATGGGTGGAGCATCCGCGGCGGGTTGCTGCGGTGCAACGAACCAATTCTCGGACTGCCCATACGCGCTCGACCCTATACCGGCCTGCGCCAACACAATCCCAAAAACAAAAAAGAAGCCCCGAGCTGAAGGTAACGAAAAACGCATTCGGCAACGCCATTCCATACGCACACCCATAATCGCAATAATTGATAGCAGGCGGCTGATATACGCCGTTCATGGCGGTCCGAGGGAAGCAGAGAACGCTGCTGCGATTATCATGAATGGGCGCGTGGCTGCCTTCTGGATCGCAGCCCCAGCTGACGATGGTCCGCCCATGAAAAAGGGCCCGGCAGAGAAACTGCCGGACCCCAATGGTACGCGTAGGCCCTGTACGCCTTACGCCAGCTTGAATGGCATATCCTTGCCCGCAAAGAACGCATCGACGTTGTCGAGCGCCTCATAGCCCATCTGGTTGCGCGCCTCGATGGCAGCAGAGCCGAGGTGCGGGAAAAGGAACGTGTTGGGCAGATCGTAGTAGCCCTCGTTGATCTTCGGCTCGCCGGCGAACACATCGAGGCCCGCATAGCCGAGACGGCCGGACTTCAGCGCCGCGATCATGTCCTCGTCCTTCACGAGGTCGCCGCGCGCCGTGTTCACGACAATGGCGCCCTGCGGCAGCTTCTCGATCACGTCCTTGTTGAAGAAGTAGCGCGTCTCCGGCGTCGAAGGCGCGTTGATGGAGAAGAACTCCGAAACCTTCAGCAAGCTGTCGAGGCTGTCGTGATAGGTGGCATTGTACTTCGCTTCCACCTCGGGCTTCGCCCGGTAGATGTCGAAGTAGTGGATCTCCATGTCGAAGCCGCGCGCGCGCTGCGCAAGTGCCTGGCCGATCTTGCCGAAGCCGTAGATGCCGAGCTTCTTGTTATCGAGGCGCTGGCCAACGAGCTGCAGCGGCTGCCAGCCCGGCCAGGAGCGGGTGCGGATCATCCGCTCGCCTTCCGATGCGCGGCGGGCAGCGCCC
>DATMEW010000128.1:0-11956 GCA_035556495.1 Xanthobacteraceae bacterium
TGTCGTCATGAAGGGATCGAACAGATGCGGCATCAGGTCCGTGGGCACGCCCGGACCATTGTCGCGAACACAGAATTCGAGCGGCAGCGAAACCCGCGTGCTGGTTCCGGGCAGGGTCAGGCGCACGCCGGGCCGGAACGCTGTGGTGAGATGGATCTCACCGTCGGAGGTCTGAGCGCCGATCGCTTCCGAGGCATTCTTGATGAGGTTGAGAAAGACCTGAATGAGCTGATCCCGGTTTCCCAGCACGGCCGGCAGCGAGGGGTCGTATTCCTCGAAGAAGCGGATATGCCGGGCAAAGCCCGACTGCGCCAGCCGCTTCACATGCTCAAGCACGACATGGATGTTGATCGGATCGCGTTCGATGGGGCGCTCGTCCGAAAACACCTCCATGCGGTCGACCAGCTTAACGATCCGGTCGGTCTCGTCGCAGATCAGCCGCGTCAGCAGACGGTCATCCTCGCTGGCGGACTGCTCCAGCAACTGAGCCGCGCCACGGATGCCGGACAGCGGATTCTTGATCTCATGTCCGAGCATGGCCGCCAGCGCGGAGACGGAGCGGGCCGCGCCGCGATGGGTGAGCTGGCGGTCCATTTTGTCGGCGATGGTCCGCTCTTGCAGCAGCACCACCACATGGTCCGGCCGTTCAGGCAGGGGCGCGACGTGAAGATCGACGATCCGCTCTCCGGGAATGCGCGGCGTGCCGAGATCGACGCGATATTCGTTCACCGCCGCCCCGCGTTCGCGCACCTGCTCGACCAGCGCCAGCAGCGGGCTGCCGAACGGCACCACGTCGCCTAGCTCATGACGGCGCAGCACCGGCGCGGAGGCTTCGAAAAACGCTTCTGCGGCAACATTGGCATCGGCGATGCGATTGTTGCCGGCGATGGTGAGAACCGGATGCGGGAGCGCGTTGAGGATTGAATCGCCTGTGATGGATTCGGTCGGGCGGATCGATGCCGGCTCGGTCATGCCGCGTCCCTCCCCGCCCAGGCCAGCCAGCCATAGACGTCCCGAAGCTTCGCCAGGACTGTGCCGGGCTCTTCGGCGGTCAGGATTTCCGTTCGCATTGCACGCAGATCGGCGCTCGCAAGCCCGGCAGTTTCGATCGCCACATCGAGCGCCCAGCCGAGATGCTTGCGGGCATGGCGGCGGCCCACGGCGACGCCGTAGTGGGCCAGGATTTCCTCGTAGAGGGTCGCGATGATCTCGTGCTGCTCGGCAACCGGCGGCGGAGCCTCGCGCCGGCCGGTTGCGAGATAACGTCCCACCTGACCCGGCAGCCAGGGCCGTCCCTGTGCGCCACGGCCGATCATGACTCCGTCCGCGCCGGACAGCGCCAGAGCACGATCAGCGTCGTCGAAGGTTGCAATGTCGCCATTGACGATGACCGAAATCGTAACTCTGTCCTTGACCTTCCGGACGGCGGCCCAGTCCGCGTTCCCCTTGTAGAACTGGCAGCGGGTCCGGCCATGGACGGTGACGAGGCGGATGCCGGCGTCCTGCGCCCGCCGCGCCAGTTCCGGCGCGTTCAGCGACTGATGATCCCAGCCGAGCCGCATCTTGAGCGTCACGGGGACGCTGGCGGCGGCGACCGTCGCCTCGATCAGCGTCAGCGCATGATCGAGATCGCGCATCAGCGCCGAGCCGGACTGTCCTCCCGTCACATGCCGGGCCGGGCAGCCCATGTTGATGTCGATGATATGGGCGCCGGCGGCCTCCGCGATGCGCGCGCCCTCCGCCATCCAATGGGGTTCGCAACCGGCAAGCTGGACGACATGCAGCCCGACGCCCTGCCCCTCGATGCGCAGCACGACATCCGGCCGGCCGTTCGCCAGCGTCTGGCAGGCCGCCATCTCCGAGACCACCAGCCCTGCGCCGAACTTCGCCACCTGCCGGCGGAACGGCACATCGGAAATCCCGGACATCGGCGCCAGCAGCACGGCATTTGCCAAAGAAATAGGCTCGATTCGGACCGATGGTGGCGAGCCGGAATGGAAAGCTGTGGGGTCCGCTGAGTTCATCGGCGCGATCATGTTCATAAAATAGGCAAATAATGATCTGCTTAGAGTTTAGACAATTTTCGTTCCGCCGCAAGTGCTGCAATGCAGCAGATTGCGCGCCCCCTCGGCGGCTGGATATGAAATCCGGACAGCCCTTGCCTGCCGGACGAAAACATCTAGGACCTGATCCAATTTAGTTGAATCAGGTCTGTTGGTTATCCTTTTGCTTGAGCATGATCTTATCGGGAAACCGGTTCCCACTTTTCGGGATCATGCTCTAAGCATTTCAGCGCGCTAACGCGGGCGAGGCACATGGTCGAAATTGTTGCAGCGGTGATTGTCGCCGGCGGGCGGGGCACGCGCAGCGGTGGCGGGGTTGCCAAGCAATACCGGCCCATTCTGGGGGCACCGGTCCTGCGCCGGACACTGGCGGCATTCGTCCGGCATCCGCGCATTCAGTTCGTCCAGCCCGTCATCGCCGCCGGGGATGCCGCCCTGTTTGCGGAAGCGAGCGGAGACCTGACGGTCGCGTCGCCGGTGACCGGCGGCATCACCCGTCAGGATTCCGTCCGGGCCGGCCTTGAGGCGCTGGCGGCCGCCGCGCCGGATCTGGTGCTGATCCACGATGCCGCCCGCCCCTTCGTCTCCCCGGCCCTGATCGACCGCGCGATCGACAGCGGGCTGGCGAGCGGCGCGGCCATTCCCGGGCTGCTCCCGGTGGATGCGGTCAAGACCGTGGACGACGGTGGAGTGGTGACGGGCGGCCTCGACCGCGCGATCCTGCGCATGGTGCAGACGCCCCAGGCTTTCCGCTACGGCGCGATCCTGTCCGCCCATCGCGAGGCGGCGGCCGCGGGCCTGACGGATTTTCCCGACGATGCGGCGCTGGCGCAATGGGCCGGCCTCCCTGTCACCGTTTTCGAAGGCGATCCGGACAATATGAAGCTGACCTATCCTGACGATTTCGCCCGGGCCGAAGCCCGCGCCCTGATGGCGCTGGCGGATGTGCGCACCGGTTCGGGTTTCGATGTCCATGCCTTTGCCGATGGCGATCACGTCATGCTCGGCGGCGTCGCCATACCGCATGATCGCGGCCTGAGCGGCCATTCCGATGCGGATGTCGTGCTTCACGCCGCCGTCGATGCCATCCTCGGCGCACTGGCGGATGGCGATATCGGCCAGCATTTTCCGCCCAGTGATCCGCAGTGGAGCGGGGCGTCGTCGGACCGTTTCCTCGCCTTTGCCATGGAGCGCGTGCGCCAGCGCGGCGGCATGCTCGCCCATCTCGATGTGACGGTGATCTGCGAGGCGCCGAAAGTCGGGCCGCACCGGGAGGCCATCCGCACCCGGATCGCGGAGATTTCCGGAGTGCCGCTGCATCGCATCGCGGTGAAGGCGACCACCAGCGAGAAGCTGGGCTTCACCGGCCGGGGCGAAGGTATCGCCTGCATGGTGACCGCCACGGTCCGCCTGCCCGTGATTGTGGAATAGAGAAAGACGCCGATGTTCGACGATGACATCCGCCATGCCGCGCGCCGTCTCATCGAGACATGCGGCGCAAGAGGCTTGACGATCGGCACCGCCGAGTCCTGCACCGGCGGTCTTGTGGTCGGCGCGCTGACGGAAATCGCCGGTTCGTCCGCTGTCGTGGACTGCGGTTTTGTCACCTATTCCAACGCCGCCAAGGAACGCATGCTGGGCGTGCCCGGCGCGACGATTGCGGCCCATGGGGCGGTCAGCGCGGAAACCGCGGAAGCGATGGCAAAAGGCGTGCTGCATGTCGCGCCGGTCGATCTCGCCGTGTCCATCACCGGCATCGCCGGGCCGGGCGGCGGCTCGCCGCAGAAGCCGGTCGGGCTCGTGCATTTCGCGGCGGCCGCGCGCGGCGGCGCGGTCATCAGGCAGGAGCGGCGCTTCGGCGATATCGGGCGCAGCGACATCCGTCGCGCCTCGGTGCTTCAGGCACTGGCGATGCTGCAACAGCTCGCGGAACGCGAGTGACCGTCGAGGCCGTCTTCAAGCCGTTTTGCGCGCGTAGATGAGATCCGCCCGGCGTTCGAAGGCTTCAGAGAAGCGGCGGAACGCGCTGTCGAACATCGCGCCCATCAGCATGCCGAGCATGCGGCTCCTGAATTCGTAGGAGATGAAGAATTCCACATCGGATTCCCGGTCGCCGAGCGGCTTGAAGGTCCAGCGGTTTTCGAGCCGCTGGAACGGGCCGTCGAGATATTCGACGAGAATGCGCAAGTTCGGCCGGTCCAGCGTGACGCGGCTGGTGAAGGTTTCGCGGATGAGCTTGTAAGCCACCGTCATGTCCGCGACCAGCACCTCAACGCCGTTCTCCGTGGCCTTGCGGCTGCGCACGCGGAGCGCCTGGCACAGTGGCACGAACTCCGGATAGCGTTCGACATCCGCGACAAGGTCGAACATGTCCGTCGCGGCATGGCGGACGCGGCGGGTGCTGGCAAACTGCGGCATCAGCGTGCGGCGGCGTTGCGCGCCAGACGGGCGGCTTTCAGCCGCGCGAAATCCTCGCCGGCATGATGGGACGAGCGCGTGAGCGGACTCGCGGACACCATCAGGAACCCCTTGGCATAGGCGATATCCTCATATGCCTTGAACTCGTCCGGCGGCACGAAGCGCATCACTTCGTGATGCTTGCGCGTCGGCTGGAGATACTGGCCGATGGTGAGGAAATCGACATCCGCCGAGCGCAGGTCGTCCATCACCTGGAGCACCTCGTTGCGCTCTTCGCCGAGCCCGACCATGATGCCGGACTTGGTGAAGATGGCCGGATCGATCTCCTTCACGCGCTGAAGCAGCCGGATGGAGTGGAAATAGCGCGCGCCCGGCCGCACGCTGAGATACTTCGCCGGCACCGTTTCCAGGTTGTGATTGAAGACGTCCGGCCGCGCCGCGACGACGACTTCAAGCGCGCCGTCCTTGCGCAGAAAATCGGGCGTGAGAATTTCGATGGTGGTGGACGGGTTCCGGCCCCGCGTCTGGAGAATCACATCGGCAAAATGCGCTGCGCCGCCGTCGCTGAGATCGTCACGGTCGACCGAGGTGATGACCACATGGGACAGCCCGAGCTTGGAGATTGCGTCGGCGATGTGTTCCGGCTCTTTCGGATCGAGCGGCTCCGGCCGCCCGGTGCGGACGTTGCAGAACGAGCAGGCCCGCGTGCAGGTGTCGCCCATGACCATGAAGGTCGCGTGCTTTTTCTCCCAGCATTCGCCGATGTTGGGACAGCCCGCCTCCTCGCAGACCGTGACGAGCTTGTGCTCCCGGACGATCTCCCGAGTCTGGGAATAGGCCCGCGAGACCGGCGCACGGACCCGGATCCAGTCCGGTTTCTTGAGAACCGGCGTGTCCGGCCGGCGAGCCTTCTCCGGATGTCGGGGGCGGGCGAGAGGCCCATTGACGGTATCGAGCAGGACGACCATGGATTTCCACCGCTGCGGCCCCGGCATTCCGGCGGCTCCGGCCGCCACAAAGGCGCGGAATTCAGCGGATTCCAAGGCATGACCCGTTGCACGGATCACCCAGCCGTATGTACGGGCCGAAATGCGTTCCCGCAAGCGGCGGCGGCCAGCCCCGGCCGCGCAGGCCCGGCTCCCAGACACTTCTGTCCGGAATCAGGCCCGGCCTCGACCGACTGCCGCCGTCGCTGCTCCTTGCGGCGCCGGGTAGCGACCGCATTTGGCCTGAAAACATACTGAAGGCAGACGGCGGCCGTCGTTCCGGTCAGCCGGCGCCGTCTATTCGTCGTCCATCGTGAAGCCGATTTTCAGCGTCACCTGATAGTGGTGGATGCGGCCGTCTTCGAGATGGCCGCTGGTCCGGACCACTTCGAACCACCGCAGGTTCCGCAGGGTCTTGCCGGCGCGAGCTACGGCCTTCTGGATCGCATCTTCGATGCTTTTTTCCGACGAGCCGACGATTTCGATGACCTTGTAGACATGGTCCTGCATGGCGCTCTCCCCGCTTCAATCGCGGGAACAACGCAGCAGATCACGAAATGTTCGCGGGGCGGTTTGGCGGCCGGCGCGGGATAGCGCGGCCCCCGCCGCGCCTCACATATTCAGCGTGCGGCCATAGGCGTCGAGCACGGCTTCCTTCATCATTTCCGAAAGGGTCGGATGCGGGAAGACCGTGTGCATCAGCTCTTCCTCGGTCGTCTCCAGATTCATGGCGACGACATAGCCCTGGATCAGTTCGGTGACTTCCGCGCCGACCATATGTGCGCCGAGAAGCTGGCCGGTCTTCTTGTCGAAGATGACCTTCACGAGGCCCTGATCCTCGCCCAGTGCGATCGCCTTGCCGTTCCCGGCGAAGGGGAAGCGCCCGACGCGGATGTCGAGCTTCTTGTCCTTGGCGGCCTGTTCGGTCAGCCCCACGGACGCGATCTGCGGCGAGCAATAGGTGCAGCCGGGGATCATGCTCTTGTTCAGCGGATGCGGATTCAGGCCCTTGATGGCTTCCACGCAGATCACGCCTTCATGCTCCGCCTTGTGGGCGAGCATCGGCGGGCCGGCGACATCGCCGATGGCATAGATGCCTGGCACGTTGGTCTTGCCATAGCCATCGACGGCAACGATGCCGCGCTCCGTCTTCACGCCGAGCTTTTCAAGGCCGAGATTCTCGATATTGCCGACCACGCCGACTGCCGAGATCACGCGGTCCACGGTCATCGTCTCGGTCTTGCCGCCGACCTCGATGGTGGCGGTCACGCTGTCGGTCTTCTTGTCGAGTTTGGTGACCTTCGCGCCGGTCAGGAACTTGATGCCCTGCTTTTCCAGCGCCTTGCGGGCGAAGGTCGCGATCTCGGCGTCCTCGACCGGCAGGATCTGCGGCAGCACCTCGACCACGGTGACCTCCGCGCCCATGGTGCGATAGAAGGACGCGAATTCGATGCCGATGGCGCCGGAGCCGACGACCAGCAGCGACTTCGGCATTTTCTCCGGCACCATGGCCTCGAAATAGGTCCAGACCAGCTTGCCGTCCGGCTCGAGGCCGGGCAGCGCGCGCGGCCGCGCGCCGGTCGCCACGATGATGTGCTTGGCCTGATAGCTGCCCGGCCCCAGCGCGCCCTTGGGCGCCTCGCCGGTGCGCTGGCCGCTCCGCGCCTTCACCGTCACCTTGCCCGGCGCGTCGATGGCGGCCTCGCCCCAGATGACGGAGACCTTGTTCTTTTTCATCAGGAAGCCGACGCCGTCATTCAGCCGCTTCGACACCCCGCGCGAGCGCTTCACCACCGCGCTAGCGTCATAGCCGATGTTGTCGGCCTTCAGGCCGTAGTCCTTGGCGTGCTGCATGTAGTGATAGATTTCCGCGGAGCGCAGCAGCGCCTTGGTTGGGATGCAGCCCCAGTTCAGGCAGATGCCGCCGAGGTGGTCGCGCTCCACCACGGCGACCTTGAAGCCGAGCTGGGCGGCCCTGATGGCCGTGACATAGCCTCCCGGTCCTGAGCCGATGATGATGATGTCGAAATTGGTGTCGGACATTCACAGTCTTCCAGCTAGGGAGTTCCGGGAAACGAAGTCAGTTGCCGAGGTCGACCAGTTCCACGCGCCGGTTGAGCGCGCGGCCTTCCTCGGTTCGGTTGGTTGCCATGGGTGCGGCCATGCCGGCGCCGACGGGAGGCATGCGGTCCCGCGCGATGCCATGCACCACGACCCGGCCGGTCGCGACGATGTCGCGTTCTACCGTGGATGCCTCGACCGCCTTCATCCGCCGCTCCATCGGCTTGACCTCGGTCACTTCGAGGAGCGCCGGCGCGCGGTAGGCAATCTGCGTGTATTTGCCTTCGAGGCGAAGCGTTGCTTCCTCGTTCTTGTCCTTTCCGCCCGGCCGCTTGGCCGGCGCGACCATCAGGCGGTATTCGTCGAACGCTTTCGTTTCGTAACGAATGATATCCGAATTCTCGTAGCGGGGCAGCAACGGGTGATCCTTGCTGCCCTTGACGTCCCCGGCCTGCGCAAAAGCGGCAGAGGTCGCAGCCAGTGAAGCGGCAGCTATGAATACCCTTCGCATGTTGAGCCCCTTTCGGAAAAATGGCAGAGCGCCCGCCATAAACCCCGGTCGACGCCTCTTGCGGCCTGATCCAACGTCGTTGAGTCAGGCCTGTCGGTACTCTTTTTGTTCAAGCATGACTTTGTCCGAAAACTGGTTCCCGCTTTTCGGGATCATGCTTTTTGTTTTTGCATGATCTGATCCGAAAACCGGTGTTCACTTTTCGGGATCATGCTCTAGACCAGCATGCTCATCGGGTTTTCGATCAGCGTGCGGAATGCGGAGATGAATTCCGCGCCCAGCGCGCCGTCGACCGCGCGATGGTCCGTCGAGAGCGTGACGGTCATCATGTTCGCAATCTCGATCTTGCCATCCTTGACCACGGCCCGCTCCTCGCCGGCGCCGACCGCGAGGATGGTCGCATGAGGCGGATTGATCACGGCCGAGAACTCCCGGATGCCGAACATGCCGAGATTGGACACCGCGGTCGAGCCGCCCTGATATTCTTCCGGCTTGAGCCTGCGGTTGCGGGCCCGCGCCGCAAGGTCCTTCATCTCGTTGGAGATGGCGGACAGCGTCTTCTGCTCGGCGTTGCGCACAACCGGCGTCAGCAGCCCGCCGGGAATGGCGACGGCGACGCCGACGTCCGACGTCTTGTGCTTGAGCATTGCGCCTTCGGTCCAGGTGACGTTGGCGTCCGGCACCCGTTGCAGGGCCAGCGCCATCGCCTTGATGACGAAATCGTTGACCGAAAGCTTGAAGGTGGGCTTGCCGTCCTTGTCCTTCGGCGCGCCGGCGTTGATCTGCTCGCGCAGAGCCATCAGGCTGCCGATGTTGCAGTCCACCGTCAGGTAGAAATGCGGGATGGTCTGTTTGGACTGGGTCAGGCGCTGGGCGATGATCTTGCGCATGCCGTCATGGGGCACGACCTCGTAGGACCCCTCCGGGAACATCGCGCGGATCTTGTCGTCGGCCATGGCCGGAATGGACGTGGCAGCCTGCGTGGCGCCCGCCGCCGGGGCGGCAGCTGCCGGCTTGAGGCCCTGGCCCGACTTCGCGGCCTCGATATCCTTGGCGACGATGCGGCCGTGGGGTCCGGACCCCTGCACGCGGCCGATCTCGATACCGGCATCCTTCGCCATGCGCCGGGCGAGCGGCGAGGCGAACACGCGGCCTTCTCCGCCGGCCGTCTGCGGCGGGGCGGCTGGAGCCGGCACGGCAGCCTGTTGAGCGGCCGAAGCTGCTTTGGCAGCCTCCGGCGCGGCGTCCTTGTCGTCGCCCTTATCCTCAGCCTTAGCGGGCGCGGCCTCGGCCTTCGGTGCCTCGGCCTTCGGTGCCTCGGCCTTGGGTGCGTCGCTGCCGGCCCCCGCCGCCACCGCCTTCACATCCTCGCCCTCGCCCGCGATCACGGCGATGAGTTGGTTCACCGGCACGTCCTGGGTGCCTTCCGGCACGACGATCTTGGCAAGCGTGCCTTCGTCGATGGCCTCGACCTCCATGGTCGCCTTGTCGGTCTCGATCTCGGCGATCACATCGCCGGTCTTGACCGTATCGCCCTCCTTCTTGAGCCACTTGGCGAGGTTGCCCTTCTCCATGGTGGGGGACAAGGCAGGCATCAGGATGTTGATCGGCATGGTCGGGCCTCAGCGCATCGCGCAAATCTTGGGAGAGCCTGCCGGGCGGATCGCGGCGGGCGAACCGGGCAGCAGCGGCTGCCGGCGGAGCGAGCCTGCCGGCAGTTCGGAAACAGGGAGCGCAGAAGTGTGCATCGCGTTCCCCGCCATGGCCGTTACCGGTAGCAGACGGCCTTGGCCGCCTCGACGACCTCGGCCACCGAGGGCAGCGCCAGCTTTTCGAGATTGGCGGCATACGGCATCGGCACGTCCTTGCCGGACACGCGGGTCACGGGCGCGTCGAGATAGTCGAACGCCTCCTCCATGATGCGCGCGGCGATCTCGGCCCCGACGCCGGACTGTTTCCAGCCCTCCTCGACCGTGACGAGGCGCCCGGTCTTACGCACCGAGGCGATGATGGTGTCGGAATCCATCGGCTTGAGCGTGCGCAGGTCGATCACCTCGGCCTCGATGCCCTCCTTGGCAAGCTCGTCCGCCGCCTTCAGGGCGTAGGTCATGCCAATGGAGAAGGACACGATGGTGACGTCCTTGCCGGTCCGGGCGATCCGCGCCTTGCCGATGGGAAGGACATAGTCCTCCAGCTTCGGCACCGGGAAGCTCTGGCCGTAGAGGATCTCGTTCTCAAGGAAGATCACCGGCGTGCCGTCGCGGATCGCCGCCTTGAGCAGCCCCTTGGCGTCGGCCGCCGTATAGGGCGCGACCACCTTCAGGCCCGGAATATGGGAATACCAGGCCGAAAAGTCCTGGCTGTGCTGGGCGGCGACGCGGGCGGCCGCGCCGTTGGGGCCGCGGAACACCATCGGCACGCCGATCTGCCCGCCGGACATGTAGCGGGTCTTGGCGGCGGAGTTGATGATCTGGTCCATCGCCTGCATGGCGAAGTTGAAAGTCATGAACTCCACGATGGGCTTCAGACCCGACAGCGCCGCGCCCACGCCGAGGCCGGCAAAGCCATGCTCGGTGATGGGCGTGTCGATCACGCGGCGGGAGCCAAATTCCTGCAACAGCCCCTGCGTCACCTTGTAGGCGCCCTGATATTCGGCGACCTCCTCGCCCATGACGAAGACGTCCGGATCGCGGCGCATTTCCTCGGCCATGGCGTCGCGAAGCGCCTCGCGCACGGTCATGGTGACCATCTCGGTGCCTTCCGGCACTTCCGGATCGGGCTGGACGGACGGCTTGGGCGGCGCGGAAACAGCGGATTCTGCCGGGGCCTTCGCTTCGGCGGCCTTCGCTGCGGCCGGGGCCGCGGATGCCGCCTCCTTCTGCTGCGCAGGCGCAGAGCCGTTGCCGTTCTCAAGGGCGGAAGCATCCTCGCCCTCGTTCAGGATCATCGCGATCGGCGTATTGACCGCGACATCGTGGGTGCCTTCCTGCACCAGGATCTTGCCCAGCGTGCCTTCGTCGACAGCCTCGACCTCCATCGTGGCCTTGTCGGTCTCGATCTCTGCGATGACGTCGCCGGATTTGACGGCGTCGCCTTCCTTTTTCAGCCATTTGGCCAGATTGCCCCTCTCCATCGTCGGAGACAGGGCGGGCATCAGAATCGGAGTCGGCATTGCGTGTCCTCGGCGTCCCTAGCTTTTTGCGTTGTCGGCGCTCAGGCCACGACGTCGGTATAGAGTTCGGAAGGATCCGGCTCCGGATCGTGAGTGGCGAATTCCGCGGATTCGTTGACGATGGCGCGAACCTCCGCGTCGGTCTTCTTGAGGTCGTCCTCGCTCGCCCACTTCTTTTCAAGGAGCCGCTGGCGCACCTGCTCGATGGGATCGTGCTCGTTGCGCATTTTCTCGACCTCTTCCTTGGTCCGGTACTTGGCCGGATCGGACATCGAGTGGCCGCGATAGCGATAGGTCTGCATTTCGAGAATGATCGGCCCGTTGCCTTCCCGGCACCATTTCACGGCGCGCTCGCCGGCGGCCATCACGGCCCGGACGTCCATGCCGTCCACCTGTTCGCCGGGGATGCCGAAGGACAGGCCGCGCTTGGAGAAGTCCGTCTGCGCCGAAGCGCGTGTCACCGCCGTGCCCATGGCGTAGCGGTTGTTCTCGATGATGTAGACGACCGGCAGCTTCCACAGCTGGGCCATGTTGAAGGATTCATAGACCTGGCCCTGGTTGGCCGCCCCATCACCGAAATAGGTGAGGCAGACGCCGTCATTGCCGCGATAGCGATGGGCGAAGGCGAGACCGGTACCGAGCGGCACCTGCGCGGCAACGATGCCGTGACCGCCGTAAAAATGCTTCTCCTTGGAGAACATGTGCATGGAGCCGCCCTTGCCCTTCGACAGGCCGCCGCGGCGTC
>DATMEW010000129.1:0-38443 GCA_035556495.1 Xanthobacteraceae bacterium
TCGAGCGACTTGGCTTCCTCGACGGTGATGACGCCCTCGTTGCCGACCTTCTGCATCGCACTGGCGATCATCTGGCCGATGGAGGTGTCGCCGTTGGACGAAATGGTGCCGACCTGGGCGACTTCCGAGGAGTTGCCGACCTTCTTGGCGCGCTTGTCGATGTCCTTGATGACGGCGGCGACGGCGAGGTCGATGCCGCGCTTGAGGTCCATCGGGTTCATGCCGGCGGCGACGGACTTGGCGCCTTCGCGGACGATGGCCTGAGCCAGCACGGTGGCGGTGGTGGTGCCGTCGCCGGCGAGATCGTTGGTCTTGGAGGCGACTTCGCGCACCATCTGCGCGCCCATATTCTCGAACTTGTCCTCAAGCTCGATTTCCTTGGCGACGGTGACGCCGTCCTTGGTGATGCGCGGGGCGCCGAAGGACTTGTCGATGACGACGTTGCGGCCCTTGGGGCCGAGCGTGACCTTCACGGCGTTGGCGAGGATATCGACGCCGCGCAGCATCTTGTCGCGCGCGTCGGAGGAAAATTTCACGTCTTTGGCGGACATTGAATGAACTCCTGAACAGGTTGCGCGCCGGCCCGTGGCCTCACCGAAAGAGTTTCACGGGTTGGGGTCCCACAGGCGGGGCCGCCCGGAACGGGCGGCCTGCGACGGCGCGAATAGGTTGGGTGGCGGTGCCGGCTCAGCCGATCACGCCCATGATGTCGCTCTCCTTCATGATCAGGAGATCGACGCCATCGAGCTTCACTTCGGTGCCGGACCACTTACCGAACAGGACGCGGTTGCCGACCTTGACATCCAGCGGAACCAGCTTGCCGGCTTCGTCACGCGCGCCGGGGCCGACGGCGATCACTTCGCCTTCGCTCGGCTTTTCCTTGGCGGTGTCGGGGATGATGATGCCGCCCTTGGTCTTTTCCTCGGCATCGATGCGGCGCACGACAACGCGGTCATGAAGGGGGCGGAAAGTGGATTTTGCCATGAGATCCTCTGTGATCCTCTCGTGATCTTTCGGGGGTCGTCCTCGCGGCGCGGCCGCGCCGTCACTCCAGATCGGGCGTTAGCACTCAAGGTAGGAGAGTGCCAGCGACTGGGCGGAGATACGGTCTGCCCTGCAAGGAGTCAAGATTTCGAACCGGTTAAGGCTGACGGCGCGAGGCGGTCGGCGGCGCGGTGGCGGTGAGTCCGGCCTGCTGCATGGCCGCGCGCCGGCGCGGCGGCCGTATCGGGGAGGATTTGCCTTGCGATTGCCGCGTCCAGGCCGCAAGGTCCCGCCGGTAGAAAGTTTTCAATCTGGAGACGGCGTGGCGATGGCTGATCAGGCAACAGGCGGAATGGCACTCGGATCTGCGCGCCGGCTGGCGCTGCGCGCCGCGCTGGTCGTGGTTGCCGGCGGCCTGCTCGCCGCCTGCGCCAGCACCCCCCGCGAACCGGAAGTGCCGGCCGCTCCGCCTGCGATTCCGGCCTTGCCGCCGCCTTTCGCGCCCGAGGAGCTCGTGGGCCGCTGGGGCTTCACCTCCTATCATCGCGAGGAAGACCGGGCGCGCACCGAGCGGGCGGCCGCCGGCCAATGCAGCAAGCCCTATGTGATCGGCCGGGGCACGACAGGCGGCATCATGATGCATCCGGCGGACCAGCCGCAGCAGGTCGAGATGCTGGTGAAGGGTTCGCCCAACGGCAAGACCTATATCGGCCCGGCGCCGTCCCCCGAGGACCTGGGCGACCGCGAAGTCGTCAGTTTCGACGGCCGGGTGCTGATTCTGCGCTGGATGGATCCGGAAGTGCAGGGCCGCTACGGCAACAGCGTCTACGTCCGCTGCGGGCCGCGGGCGGCGTGACGGGGATGCCGGACCCGGCGAGCCGGATCACCATCTGGCACAACCCGAAATGCTCGACCTCGCGGGCGGTCCTCGGCCTGCTGCGCGCGCGCGGCGTCGAGCCCGAGATCGTGGAATATCTGAAGACGCCGCCCGGCGTGGCGGACATCCGGCAGGTGCTGGCGGAGGCCGGGCTCAAGGCCCGCGATCTCGTGCGGCGCAAGGAGCCGCTGTTTCGCGAACTGGGCCTCGACGCGCCCGGCGTGGACGAGGCCGCGCTGGTGGCGGCGATGGCCGAACATCCGATCCTGATCGAACGGCCGGTCGTGCGGGCGTCTAGCGGCACCCGCCTGTGCCGGCCTGTGGAGCGCCTCGACGAGATTGTCCCGGCCGGCTGAGGCTCCGGCCGGGTTTTTCTCGCTGACGTTACTTCTGTGCGTCCGGAGCGGCCTTGGGAGCCGCTTCAGGCGCGGATTTCTCCGCCGGCGGCGTCGTCGGCTGGTCGAGCCGTTCGATCTTGTTCTCCGCCCGCAGCTTGGCGATATAGTCGGTCTGCGCCTTGCGGGTCACGAAAGCCTCGACCTGGTCGCGCACCTGCTCGAATTCCGGCACCACCTTCTGGCGCTTGTCCTCCAGCTTGATGATGTGCCAGCCGAACTGGGTCTTGACCGGGTTGGAGACCTGGCCGGGATACATCTGGAAGGCGACGGTCGAGAATTCCGGCACCATCTGCTCCTTGCCGAAATAGCCGAGATCGCCGCCGTCGGCCGCGCCGGGGTCCTTGGATTTCTCCTTGGCGAGGGCCGCGAAATCCGCCCCGCCCTTGATCTGCTCGGCGATCGCCTTGGCCTCGTCCTCGGTCTCGACCAGGATATGGCGGGCCCGGACCTCCTCTTCGTTGCGAAGCGTCTTGGTGGCGTCGTCATAGACCTTGCGCAGCGCTTCGTCGGTCAGCGCTTCCTTGCCGACCGCCTGAAGCTGGAGGCCCATCAGCAGCTTGTTGCGCTGGAGTTCCATCCGCCGGCGGAAACCCTCGGTTTCAGCCAGTTTCGCGGCTTCGGCGGCCCTGGCGGCGGTGATGACATCCGCCAGATAGGCGACGACCTGCTCGCGCTTCTGGTCGGGGGCGACATTCTCCAGTTCCGAGCCGAGATCCTCCTCCGCGGTGGCGACGTCGCTTTCCCGGATGTCGGTGCCGGCGACCCGCGCGACGACCTTGTCATTGGGATCGGCCGCGCGGGGCGCGGTCGTCAGCGTGTCCGCCGGCTGCTTGGCGGCCGGCTGCTGCTGCTCGGAACAGCCGATCACCAGCGGTCCCGCAAGGAGAAGTGCGGCCACGGTGCGCAGCAGGCGGGAGCGCGGGGGAACCGGCAGGATAGCGGCATCAGCAGCGGCGGCAATGGAAAGGGGACGGATCATGGGGGTGTCGGTCCTTGCTGGTTGGACGAACGGGAACGAGGTTGGCGGGGGCGAGCGGCGGCGCGGTCCGGATGCCGGGATATGTCGTGGCCTGCTTCTAAAGCGCCGAATCGTCGGCATTGCGGCAGGATGTGCGCCCGGCCGGCACAATTGACAAGGCTCGGACCCACTCCTATCTCTCCGGAGCCGTCGCGGAGGCCGGTGCTGCGGGCGCTTGGGCGCGTGGGCCATAGAAAGAGCCGGTTTGTGCCGGCGATATGGCGAGCCGCCTCGAAACCGCCGGGCGGCACCCTGCGCAGCCCCGTGCAGGCTCTCTGCGACCTCAAGGGAATTCCGCATGTTCGGCGCCGTCGCCCGTAAGATTTTTGGTTCTTCCAACGAACGTCGGATCAAGGGTTTCCGCCCGAAGGTCGCCGCCATCAACGCGCTGGAGCCTGAACTCATCGCGCTCTCGGACGAGGCCCTGCGGGCGCGGACGGCGGACTTCAAGGCCCAGCTCGCCGCCGGCAAGACTCTGGACGACATTCTCGTTCCGGCCTTCGCCACCGTGCGCGAGGCCGCCAAGCGGGCGCTGGGCCAGCGCCATTTCGACGTGCAGATGATCGGCGGCATGATCCTGCACGAAGGCGGCATCTCCGAGATGAAAACCGGCGAGGGCAAGACGCTGGTCGCGACCCTGCCGGTCTATCTCAATGCGCTGGCGGGCAAGGGCGTCCATGTCGTGACCGTGAACGACTATCTCGCCCGCCGCGACGCGGAGTGGATGGCGCAGGTCTATGGCTTCCTCGGGCTGACCACGGGCATCATCGTCCATGGCATCGACGATGCGGAGCGCAAGGCCGCCTATGAATGCGACATCACCTACGCCACCAATAACGAACTGGGCTTCGACTATCTCCGCGACAACATGAAATACCGGCTGGAGGACATGACCCAGCGCGGCCATGCCTTCGCCATCGTCGACGAAGTCGACTCCATCCTGATCGACGAGGCGCGCACGCCGCTCATCATCTCCGGTCCGCTGGAGGACCGCTCCGACTTCTACAACACCATCGACACTTTCATTCCCGGCCTCGATCCCGCCGATTACGAGGTGGACGAGAAGCAGCGCACCGTGACGCTGACCGAAGCCGGCATGGAGAAGCTGGAGGGCCGGCTGCGCGAGGCGGGCCTGCTGAAAGCCGACTCGCTCTACGATGTCGAGAACGTCTCCGTCGTTCACCACGTCAACCAGGCGCTGCGCGCCCACAAGCTGTTCCAGCGCGACAAGGATTACATCGTCCGCAACGGCGAAGTCGTGATCATCGACGAATTCACCGGCCGCATGATGCCGGGCCGGCGCTATTCCGAAGGTCTGCATCAGGCGCTGGAGGCCAAGGAGCACCAGCCGATCCAGCCGGAAAACCAGACGCTGGCCTCGATCACGTTCCAGAATTATTTCCGCATGTACAGCAAGCTCGCCGGCATGACCGGCACCGCGCTGACGGAAGCGGACGAGTTCCTCGATATCTACAATCTCGAGGTCGTCGAGGTGCCGACGAATCGCCCGCTCGCCCGCCTGGACGAGGACGACGAAGTCTATCGCACGGCGGCGGAGAAATATCGCGCCATCATCACGCTGCTGGAGGAATGCAGGGAGAAGGGCCAGCCGGTCCTCGTCGGCACCACCTCTATCGAGAAGTCGGAAGGTCTGGCGGAGCTGCTCGTGAAGGCCGGCTGGAAGCAGCACGACCTCAGCGACCCCAACGCTTTCGCTTCGCTCTATGACGGCACCGGGGGCGCGAAGTCGAAGAAGGTCTTCGCCGTGCTCAACGCCCGCTATCATGAGCAGGAAGCCTATATCGTGTCCCAGGCCGGCGTGCCGGGCGCGATCACCATCGCCACCAACATGGCCGGCCGCGGCACCGACATCCAGCTCGGTGGCAATGCCGATATGCGCATCCGCCAGGAACTGGGTGAGATGGAGGAGGGACCGGAGCGGGATGCGAGGGCGCAGGAGATCCGCGATCAGGTGACCCAGCTCAAGGAGCGGGCGCTGGCCGCCGGCGGCCTGTTCGTGCTCGGCACCGAGCGGCACGAGAGCCGCCGTATCGACAACCAGCTTCGCGGCCGTTCCGGCCGTCAGGGCGACCCCGGCCGCTCCAAATTCTTCCTGTCCCTCGAAGACGATCTGATGCGCATCTTCGGTTCGGGAAAGCTGGACGGCATGCTCCAGAAGCTGGGCCTGAAGGAGGACGAGGCCATCGTCCATCCCTGGATCAACAAGGCGCTGGAAAAGGCCCAGCACAAGGTCGAGGCGCGCAACTTCGACCTGCGCAAGAACATCCTGAAGTTCGACAACGTCATGAACGACCAGCGCAAGGTCATCTTCGACCAGCGCATCGAATGGATGAAGGACGACGTCTCCGAGATCATCACCGACATGCGCCATACGGTGACCGACGATCTCGTGCGCAAATTCATTCCCCCGAATGCCTATCCCGAGCAGTGGAACACCACCGAGCTTCAGGCCGAGCTGACGCGCGTCTACGGCATCGATCTGCCGGTGCAGGACTGGGCCAAGGAAGAAGGCATCGCCGAGGACGAGATCATCTCGCGGATCGAGCGCCGCGTGGACGAGCATATGGCGGCGAAGGCGGCCCAGTGGGGCCCCGACGTCATCCGTTATGTGGAGAAGTCGATCCTGCTCCAGACGCTGGATCACCTGTGGCGCGAGCATCTCCTGATGCTGGAGCATCTGCGCCAGGTTGTCGGCCTGCGCGGCTATGCCCAGCGCGATCCGCTCAACGAATACAAGGCGGAAGCCTTCAACCTGTTCGAGTCGCTGAGCTCGCAGTTGCGCGAGGCGGTGACGGCGCAGCTCATGCGCGTGGAGATCACCCAGGCGCCAGTCGAACAGACGCCGGACCTTCCCTATATGGAGGCGCATCATCTCGATCCCTCCACCGGCGAGGACGACATGGCCTATGCCGGCGCGGGCGTGCAGCCGGCGGTGGCCGGCAACATCGTGCCTGCGGCGCAGCGGGACCCGCGCGATCCGTCAAGCTGGGGCAAGGTCGGGCGCAACGAGGTCTGTCCCTGCGGCTCCGGCAAGAAGTTCAAGCATTGCCACGGCCGCTACGCCTGAGCGGCGTGCCGCGGAGAGGATGCGGTCCCGGCCGCGGCTTCCCCGCTCCTTGCCGCGCTCCCGATCGGGTCCGGCCGACCTTGAGCCGGCCATTGCCGACTGGATTCCGAGAAGACACCCGGCGCGGAGCGGGCTCATGCCGCATCCGCGGCAGCATCATTGCCGGCAACCATTGACTGCGGCTGCGCGTTGAATTGAACTCAACGTTCCTCAGCAGAGATGGTGCAAGCCATGCAGACTGCCGTCGAGATCGCCTTTCATAACTGTGAAGCAACCGAGGCCGTGGAGAAGGACATCCGCGCCCGTATCGACAAGCTGGCACGGATTTTCGACCGGCTTCTGAACTGCCGCGTCCGGGTCGACCAGCGCAACGACAATGGCCAGCACAGGATTCCGCCCGTTGTGCGCATCGAGATGAGCGTGCCGGGACACCGGAATCTGATCGTCTCCCATGAAGCGGAGCATCTTCAGCGCCGCTTTGCGACGCCGGACATCCACAACGCCATTCATGAGGCTTTCCGCATCGCGGAGCGACGCCTGACGGCGTTCAAGGAGCAGTTGCGCGACCACACCAGCGAACTGGCGCACGAGGCTGTCCACGAATATCCGGGCGAGGTGGCCGAGATCGTACGCGACAGGGATTTCGGCTTCGTCGTGACCAAGGAAGGCGGCCTGCTCTATTTCCACCGCAACAGCGTCCTGAACGGCGACTTCGACACATTCGGTCCGGGAACGGAAGTGACCTATGTGGAGGAGATGGGAGACACCGGGCCGACCGCGAAGAAAGTCAGGCTGCGATCGCGCGCCGGTGGCCAGACGGCGCAATAGGCGCAAGTGCGGAGGCGTCGGCTGGACGGTGGGGCTGTCGGACCGCAGGACTGTCGGACGCGATGCAGATTCTGAGCGAGGCGCGTGCGAGTTCGTGCGATGGCGACGCTGTTGAAAGCCGCCGGGATGGCGGGCCATGACGCCGATCATTGCAAGGTCGATAGTGTAAGGCCGGCGATCTCAGGGTTTCGTTTCGGCCGGAAACTGAAAGGCCGGAAGCCGGAAGGACGGAAAGCCTGCCCGAGAAATGCTGTTTGCGGGACGGGCTTCATCGTTCATGCGCGTTCGTCCTTCCCGGTCCGGGCCGCGCATCCGGTCCCGCCGCCGCGACGCCACGGCGCCTTCTCGTCGGGCGGGTGTTGTGGCCATGGTTGGTTGGCCTCGATGGCACCGCGCCGCACGGCAACGTACTGCATGGCAGCGCGCTGACCGCTGCTCTGCCATATGCTGGAATTGTCGGCCGAACCTGAAAGGGACCGCGAAACGCCACGCGCTCCGAGGGGACCCTCACACCCATGCCGGCCGGCGCCAGGCTGTTTTTGGCTCTGATGGAATTGAAGCCAAAGCTCACTGTTTTTTGTTTCGAGGTGTTTTCTTCACGCGAGCCGGTTTCCACTTCGCCCGAAAGTGCTCCAATGGAATTCGGCCGGCATCCGCACCGCCCCGCGGCATCGCGCGTTCGATCTCGTCGCCTGAGAGGTTGATGAGAACCGCGCCCGCCCGGCCGCCAGTAGCCGGTCGGGCCGCTCATCCGTTCCCCGGTGATGGCCATGGCCCTTCTCGGCCGGCGGGCTGGTCCGGCCGAGATTGTTTTCATCCGATGCGGCTTGCCGCGATGTCCCCGCCACCCACCACATGAAAAAAAGGGCTGCACCCGGGAGTGCAGCCCCCTTCTAGTGTGGAACCAGCTTGATGGGCTGTCAGCGGAAGCTGAAGCGATTGGCGAAGCTGCTGGATGGCAGCACCGGCTGAGCGCCGGCCATGGCCTGCGTGGGTGCCGCGCGCGGGGCAGGCTCGGCATTCGCCGACTGGACCAGGGCGGAAGGCCGCGCGGGAGCCGAAGCAGGTGCTGCCGCTGCCGTCTCGGAGCGAACCGGGGCGGGGGCTGCCTTCGGCGCGGGCAGGGGAGCGGCGGCGCGCGCGGCGGACACCGGGGCCGGCGAGGGTGCTGCTGCCGCGGCCTGTGCGGGCCGGGGTGCGGCGGGCCGTGCGGTCGATGCCGGCGTCCTGATCGCAGCCTTGACGGAAGGCTCTTCGCTGCTGCCGCCGAGGCCGACCATGCGAGTCAGGCCGGAGAAAATCGAGCCGGCGTTTGCGGCACCCGTATCCGGGACCGCCGCAACGGCGCCGGACGGGATACCGGTTGAAGGATCGGCGGAGGCCAGCGCGAGGGTCGGCCCGCGCTCGCTCGGCGGGGTGGTGTATTCGGGCACAGTGCCCGGCAGAGATGCTGGCGCAAGCGCCGTCACGAGGCTTTCGGGATTCGCCCCTGGGGGGCGGAATTTCGCGAGGAAGACGGGATTCATGCCGCCATCGCGGCCGCTGCGGATCGGCGCGGCGGCGGTGGAGCCTGTCAGGGTCGCGACCTGCATTTCGTCCGCCGCCGTTTTCTGGGCGACCGCCTGGGCGAGTTCGGACGGCGCGAGTGCCGGGCAGGCCTCGGCGGCGCGGAGCCGGGCGGAGGGGTCCGCGGGGCTGGCGTTGAAAACATATCTCCGCTCGCAGACGTCCACCTTCGGTTCGCGGCGCGCGATCTCGAAATGGTCGTAGCCCTGCTTCAGCATCTTCCAGAACGGCATATGCGGGCTGTTACGGTGCCGCGCCATGTTGGTGGGCGTCATCCGGAACGGATAAGCCTGCACCTGGAACGATTTCTGGCCGCCGAAGAAAGCCTCGCGGGCGAGGCCGTAAATCTCGCTGATCTGCTCGTCGGTCATGGCATAGCAGCCGCGCGAGGAGCAGTCGCCATGGACCATCAGCTCCGAGCCGGTCCGGCCGAGGGAGCGGTCATAGGCGTTGGGATAGCCCATGTTGAAGGAGAGGTAATAACTGGACCGCGGGTTCATCTGGCCCGGTGTGATCGTATAGAATCCCTCCGGCGCCTGACGGTCGCCTTCCTTGATCTTGGGCCCCAGCTCGCCCGACCAGCGGCAGATCGGATAGCTTTTGAGCAGCGCCATGCGGCCGCTGCGATCCTGCTTCCAGATCTCGAGTTCGGCTTCTTCCTTGAAGATCCTGACCAGGATCGGCGAGGTCTTGGTCATGTCCTTCTGTTCGATCTCCGCCACGATCTTCGGGGAGAGCGGCTTCATCGCCTTGGTGTTGGGCGTGTTATCCGTATCGACGGAACAGGCGGAAATGGCCAGTGCAGCCGCCAGGGCTGCGGTGGCCGTCAACGTGCGGAACAGGGGGGAACGCTTCAACACAGCTCTCCGCATTCTCTGGCGTGTCCGGCGATAGCCACCGGAGCCGCTTCGCGCCGGTGGTCAGCCGGATCGATCTTACATCATGCGGCCCTGAACGCCGGGTTAAGCCGGCCCGGCCGGGTCGTCAATGCAGAATGGCGAGGATAGAAGACCCCTCATTCCCCGAAGCCGGCCGATCGTCCACCCGAAGTGGGGAAATATCAAGGCAATTGCGCCGGCTTTCGGGTCGAACGACTTTCGGCCGGTCGTTTCCGGTCCGACACTTCCGGCCAGTCGCTTCCGCCTGCTTCCCGCCGGTCCGGACCGGTCATCCGGCCGGCTTCGCGGGACCGCGCCGGGCTCATGGAATACAAAAAAGCCCGCCTCCGAAGAGGCGGGCCAGATTGCGTCGCTTGTAGGCTGAACTATTAGAAGCGGTAGTTCACGCCCAGCTTGACCTGGTGGATCTGGTCACGGATCGAGTTGGTGATCGTGCCGGGAGCAGCCGGAGCCAGGGTGACGAAGGTGTAGTCACGACGGCCGAAGTCCAGGAAGGAGTATTCGCCGCGGATCGACCAGTTGTAGTTGAGGGCGTATTCGATGCCCGCACCCAGCGTGTAGCCGGTCCGGTTGTTGCCGGCCTTGGTGAAGCCGACGAAGCCCGGCGCGGTGATCGCGTAGGTGTGGTCGATTTCGGCGAAGGCGACACCGCCCTTGGCGTAGATCAGGACGTTGTTGAAGGCGACGCCGACGCGGCCGGTGATGGTCGCGGTCCAGTCGACGCGGGTGCTGCCGTTGGACACGACGCCCGGCAGCGGAACGCCGCCGACGGTGACGATGCCGTTGGCATTGCCACGCTGGCCGGACCAGGTGAAGTCACCTTCCAGGCCGAGGACCCACATGCCGGCCTGATAGTTGGCGCCGATCTGGGCACCACCGATGAAGCCGTCAGCGTCCGGGTTCACGGAGCCGCCGATGCCGGCGACCGGCGGGGTGATGCCGACGACGTTCCAGTTGTTGTTGCCGGACCAGCCGTAGCCGATGTGGCCGCCGAGGTAGAAACCGGTCCAGTTGTGGACGGTCTGGACGACAACCGGCGCCTTGTAGGCGGGAGCGCGGGCGAGGTCGGCAGCGGCGGCCGGAGCGGCAGCGGCGGCGAGAAGAGCAGTAGCAGCAATGAGACGACGCATGGGATTTCCCCGACGTTTGTGAGTGTAGATCCGCTGATACACGCAATCGGCGGCATCGGACTAGTGTAAATCTGCAACACTTCCAGAGCAGAAAATTACACCTAAAATTCAATTAAAATAAGGAGGTAACGGGGTCTGGTGTCGCCGGATACGGACGGTGTCGGGGGAACGATTCAGAAGCAGCGGACCGTCCGGCATCCGCCTTCAGGGCTCTGGCCGCACGGTGGTTTCGACGGCTTGCCGGCCGTTGCTCGCCGTGAGTCGGAGCGGGACGGTCTTCCTTCCTCCATCGAAAACGATGGAGAAGACGGTCCTGTTTCCCACGGTTTGGACCGGCTTTGGCATCGCGGGCGACCAATCCGGCGTGGGCCCCTCGGCGAAAAGGTCGATCTCGCCGCCGGTGGGCGCCGTGACGTCGACGAGAAACGCGCCCGGCCGCCCGTCCGGGTCGGCCCGCACGGGGCCGATCGCAAGGATGCCATCGCTGCCGCCCGTCGCCGCCGTCATCGTCGCCGGCTGAGGGCGGGGGACCCGCCGTTCAGCCATGGCGAGGCTGAAATCGAACCCGGATTCCACGCTTTTCACGGGAATTTGAACGGCTGCGGTGCCGTTTGCCGGCATGCACAGCTTCTCGCACACGCCGTAATCCGCAGTTAGCCGGAGCAGGACCGGCCGGGCCGGGTCGCGGGGTTTGACCCGGAGCGGAAAGATGACGTCGCGGTCATAGCCGATGGACATCACGCCGCCCTTGTCGATTCGCCGCGGCGCGGGCCACAGCACGGTGACCTCGGCGGCATTCTCCGATTCGCTGAAGTCGAAGCGAGGCGGAATGCCTGCGTCGCCCGGGGTTCGCCAATAGGTGATCCATCCCGGCTTGAGCCGCAGGACGATGCCGGCGCGGATATCCTGCTTGTCCGCGTCGGCCAGCCGCCCGGCGGCCAGCGTGATCCCGCTTGCCGGCCCGGCCTGCGGCGTTCGGGAGAACAGCGACAGCGATGGCTGGCCCGCGGCGGGCGCGGCCGCGAGCAGCACTGTGGCCATGCCCGCTGCCAAGCCGGCCGTCCGGGCTGTCCGCCGGATGAGAGAGGAAGCCAACATGATCGCGCCAGAATGCCTCCGGGCGGCCTCACGCGCCACTGAAATGGTCGTGAGAGCGCCCCTGTCACCCGAAGGGAAAGACGGTTGCGCGGCCACAATCATGGCGTGAAATTTGCGATAATTGGTGGGGTCGGGAGTCCGCCGGGCAACTTTCCGTCGCGGCGTCCGTTTCTCGTCTTTGAGCGATTCGGGTAGATTCCGCCCATGAAACAGTCTGAAAGAAGAACCAAGAAGCAGGCGGCCGCGGCCGGATATCTGGACGGCCAGATGCTGATCGCGATGCCGACCATGGACGACGAGCGATTCGCCCGCAGCCTCATCTATGTCTGCGCGCATTCGTCGGAAGGCGCCATGGGCATCGTCGTGAACAATCCGGCCTCGAACATCAACTTCGCCGAGCTTCTGGTGAAGCTCGATCTCGTGCCGGCCGAGGACGTCATCAAGCTGCCGCCGGACAGCGTGCCGGTGATGAAGGGCGGCCCGGTCGAGACCGAGCGCGGCTTCGTCCTGCACTCGTCCGATTTCTTCATCGAGGATTCGACGCTGGCGATCGATCGCGGCATCTGCCTGACCGCGACCATCGACATCCTCAAGGCGATGGCGCGGGGCGACGGGCCGGATAATGCCATCCTGGCGTTGGGCTATGCCGGCTGGGCGCCGGGACAGCTCGAAACCGAAATCCATCAGAACGGCTGGCTGCATTGTGCCGCCGACGACGAACTGATCTTCGGCGGCGACATGGAAGGCAAATACCGCCGCGCCATGCGCAAGATCGGTGTCGATATGGGGATGCTGTCGAGCCAGGCCGGCCACGCCTGACGACGGCATGCGGCGGCGCGGGTTAGGCCCGCGCCGGTTCGGTCCCCCGGAGCAGGTCCGGCTTGTCGAGGCCGATCAGAGCCCGGGCCTTGTCGGCGCTCATCGGCTCGCCGAAGAAATAGCCCTGCGCATATTCGCAGCCGAGCTGATACAGCTCGATGGCGTCGGACTCGCTCTCGGCCCCCTCGGCCACGACCTCCATGCCGAGATCATGGGCCATGTTGATGATGGTGCGCAGCAGCACCGGCCGCGCGCCCTTGCCGGACATGCGCACGAAAGACTGGTCGATCTTGATGGTGTCGAAGGGGAAACGCTGGAGATAGGCCAGCGAGGAATGCCCGGTGCCGAAGTCGTCCAGCGCGAGGCCGGCACCAAGCTCGCGCAGGCGCGTCAGAATCTGCGCGGCGTGTTCCGGATTCTCCATCACCAGCGATTCGGTGAGTTCGAGCTTGAGCGTGCCGCGCGGCAGCGCGGTGCGGGCGAGCGTGGTGCGCAGGTCGTGGATCAGATCCTGCCGCAGGATCTGCCGCGAGGACACGTTGACGCTGGCGAAGATCGGCGTGGCCATGCGCACCTGCCGCTGCCAGGCGGCGAGCTGTCGGGCGGTGCGCTCCAGCATGAACAGGCCGAGATCGACGATGAGGCCGGTCTCCTCGGCGACGGCGATGAATTCGGAGGGGTTCATGCGGCCGAGCTTGGGATGGTCCCAGCGCGCCAGCGCCTCGAAGCCGGCGACGGAACGGTCCTCCAGCCGCACGATCGGTTGGTAGACGATGGAGATTTCCTCCCGCTCGATGGCGCGGCGCAGTTCGGATTCCAGCGTCAGGCGGTCGGTCTTGCGGGCACGCATGGCCGGCTTGAACACTTCGATACGGTCCCCGCCGATGCGCTTGGCGTGATACATCGCAAGTTCCGCGTCCTTGAGGATTTCCTCGGTGCTCGGCGACTGGTTGTCCGCCAGCGCGATGCCGATGGAGGCGGTGAGGAAGATTTCGCGGTCATTGAATGCGATCGGCGCGCGCAGCGTCCGCCGGATGGTTTCCGCGAAGGTGATGATGCGGCCGGCATCCTTCTCCGACAGCAGGATCACGGCATACTGATCGCCGGCAAGACGGGCCAGCGTATCCTGCGGCTTGAGCAGGCGGCCGAGCCGGCGCGCCAATGTCAGCAGGATGGAATCGCCGACCGCGATGCCGACGGAGTCGTTCACCTGTTTGAAGCGGTCGAGGTCGATGACGATGACGGTGGGACGGATGTTGGAATCGGTCCGGGCGAATGCCTGAACCGCGTCGAGACGGTCGAGGAAGAGCTGCCGGTTCGGCAGGCCGGTCAGGTTGTCGTGTACCGCGTCGTGAAGCAGACGCTCTTCGGCATTCTTGAGCTCGGTGACGTCGGTCAGCGTGCCGACGAGACGCACCACCTCGCCGTCCGACCCCACCACCGGGCGCGCCTTGAGCGCCAGCCAGATGTAATGGCCGTCCGGGGTGCGCAGGCGGAAGTCCTGGGTCAGCCGTCCGCGGCGTTGTTCGAGCACGCTGTCGAGCGCGGCGCGGAAGCGGTCGCGGTCGAGCGGGTGGAGCACGTCGAGCCAGTTCGCCGCAGGGCCTTCCAGCGTGCCGCGCTTGAGGCCGAGCAACTGTTCCGTCTCCGGGCTGGTGAAGGTCTTGTCGGCGGAGACGTCCCAGTCCCAGATCATGTCGCCGGCGCCGGTCAGCGCCAGCGCCCGCCGCTCCACGTCCGAGACGAGGCCGTGGGTGATGCCGCCGGCGAAGGCGTGCTGCATCACCGTGAAGCCGATCAGCATCACGATCAGCACCAGCCCGCCGAGCAGGGCGGGGCCGACGATGTCGTTGGTTACGAAGCCGGTGACGGCGAGGCCGGCGGCGACGACCCAGGTGACCAGCAGCAACCATGTCGGGATCAGCAGCACCGCGCGGTCGAAGCCATGGGTGGCGAGATAGATGACGAGGCCGAAGCCGCCGACTGCGACCAGCGCCAGCGAGATCCGCGCGATGCCCGAAGCGACGGCGGGATCGTACAGCGCAAGGCCCACCAGCGCGCCGAGGAAGACGAGCCACAGCAGGGTGATGTGGACATAGCGCACATGCCAGCGGTTGAGATTGAGATAGGCGAACAGGAAGACCAGCAGCGTCGCCGCGAGGATGGCCTCGCCGGAGGCTCGCCAGATCCGCTCGATGCCCGACGACATGTCGAACACCTTGCCCCAGAAGCCGAAATCGACGCCGATATAGGCCAGCACCGCCCAGCTCAGGGCGGCGGCGGCGGGGAACATGAGGCTGCCCTTGACGACGAACAGGATGGTGAGGAACAGAGCGAGCAGGCCGGCGATGCCGATCACGATGCCCTGATAGAGCGTCAGGCTGTTGACCTTGTCCTTATAGGCGTCGGGCTCCCACAGATAGAGCTGGGGAAGGTTGTCGCTGCGCAACTCCAGCACATAGGTGATGACCGTGCCGGGATCGAGGGTGATGCGGAAGATGTCCGCGGTGCCGGACGCCTGCGGCTCCGGCCGGTCGCCCGAACTGGGCGTGATGGTGACGACGCGTGACAGGCCGAGATCCGGCCAGATCAATCCCGAGCCGACCATGCGATAATGCGGCACGACGATCAGCCGGTCGATCTGCTCGTCGGTGTTGTTGGCGAGCGCGAAGACCGCCCAGTTGTTGCTGCCCTCGCGGGCGCGCACCTCGATGCGGCGGACGATGCCGTCGGGCGCCGGCGCGGTGGAGACCTGGATGCGCTCGTTGTCGGTGCGTTGCCATTCGATGGCGTCGCTCATGTCGGTGGCGGCCGCATCGAGCCGCACGGACACGGCTTCGACAGCCCTCGCGGGCGATCCAAGGCCGCCGGCCCATGTCCCGGCCCATGTCATCGCAAACACGGCGATGGCGCAGAAAAATCGAATGCCGCTCAAGCTGGATTCCTCTGGGGCCTGGTGGCCAAAGGCAGTTGGAGAACCCAAGGCAACTGGTGAGCCGCGACCGGCGCCGCCCGCGGTAAGTCTGTTGTCGCCAAGAGCGCCGGATCGGTCAACGGAAACCGGATCGGCCAACTTTACGTCGATTTCACGTCGCGCCGGAAGGCCGGGGCCGGCGTGGCGGGTGCGTCACAGGGTGAGGACGATCTTTCCGATATGGGCGCCGGCCTCCATCCGGGCGTGGGCGCGGGCCGCCTCCGCCAGCGGGAAGGTGGAATCGATCACGGGCTTGACGCGGCCGGCGAGGATATGGGGCCAGACCTTCTCCTCGATGGCCTGGGCCATGCGGCCCTTGTCGGCGACCGGGCGCGGCCGCAGGCCGGAGCCGGTATGGTAGAGCCGCTTGTGCATGATCTTGCGGAAATCCACCGTCGCCTTGGCGCCATGGAGAAACGCGATCTGGACCACGCGCGCTTCCAGCGCGGCGGCGTCGTAGTTGCGCTCCACATAGTCACCGCCGACCATGTCGAGGATGACGTTGACGCCCTTGCCGCCGGTCCGGTCCTTGACCACCGCGACGAAATCCTCGGTCTTGTAGTTGATCGCGACGTCGGCGCCGATGCGGACGCAGGCGTCGCATTTCTCGGCGCTGCCGGCGGTCGCGAAGATCGGCCCGGCGCCGAACGCCTTGGCCAGCATGATCGCGGTGGTGCCGATGCCGGACGAGCCGCCATGGACGAGAAAACTCTCGCCCGCCTTCAACTGGCCGCGCTCGAATACATTGTGCCAGACCGTGAAGAAGGTCTCCGGAATGGCCGCCGCTTCCACGGCCGAGAGATTGGCCGGGGTCGGCAGCGCCTGCACGTCCGGCACGACGCAATATTGCGCATAGCCGCCGCCGGCGACCAGCGCGGTCACCCTGTCGCCGAGCTTCCAGCGGGCGACGTTCGGTCCCAGGGCGACAACCTCGCCGGAGATTTCAAGGCCGGGGATATCGGTGATGCCGGGCGGCGGGGGATAGTTCCCGGTGCGCTGGACGACATCCGGGCGGTTCACGCCCGCGGCCTCGACCTTGACGAGGATTTCGCTCTCGCCCGGCTGCGGTACCGGCCGTTCCTCGGCCTTGAGCATCTCGGGAGGGCCGAAAGCGGAAATGCCGATGGCGGTCATCCGGGTGGGCAGGCTCATGAGGCGGTTCCTGTTCCGAAAGGCTGTCAGCGTATTAGGCGGGGGATGCGGCACTGGCAACCGCCACTTTCAACTTCGCCGTGGGCGCGCGGATTGCTAGAAAGGAGCCCGGACATGATCTCCGGGGAGGTGCGGCCATGGACGATGAGACTCGCGCTGCCGGGCGGCCGTCCCACGAGATCGGGCAGGATCTTTCGCTGCTGTCGGTCGCCGAACTGGACGAGCGCATCGCCCTGATGGGGGCGGAAATCGTCCGCCTTCAGGCCGCCAAGGCTGCCAAGCAGGGCTCGCGCGATGCGGCGGAGCTGTTCTTCAAACGCTGAAGTCTGAACGAATACGGTAAATTTTACAACATTTACCGTGCATTAAGCTTTCCCGATTATGACTGTGCTCATCCACTTCGTGGATACCGAGTGGCTCCTGTCCACTCTGTTTGACGCCTCCCTGTTTATAGACTTGATGAGCCGCCGGTAACGGCGGCTCTTTTTTGTTTCAGCGTGTCATACGCGCCCAGGTTGCACCCCGGCCGGGCTTGGAAACCATATTCTCGGCTTTCCGGTGATTGCGGCCCGACCGTGCTGGACACGCCCGCGCGGCTCACGCAATGCTCCGCCCGTGACGTTAACGAATTGGTATCCATAACGACGGTCCGGGCGGAAGCATGAGCGACAACGCATTCGGCAGGTCAGCACCGGTCCTGTTCGGCGAGCGGCTTGCCAATTCACCAGCTTTCGCCGGCCTGTTTCAGGATGGGATGGCGCTGGTGGAACAGACCGCGTCCTATCTCGACGGCGATGGCCGCCGCGAATCCAGGAACCTGCCACGCCAGGCTGCGCTCGCCTACGCCACGGAAAGCATGCGGCTGACCACTCGGCTGATGCAGCTAGCGTCCTGGCTGCTGCTGCACCGCGCGGTGAAGGAGGGCGAGATGTCGCTCGCCCAGGCCGGCAAGGAGAAGTCCAAGGTCAAGCTGGCGGTCGGGGAGCCGGGTGATCCGGACACCGTTGCGCTGCTGCCCGGCGCGTTGCAGGAGCTGATCGAGCGGTCGCAGGCGTTGCAGGCGGATATCCGCCGTCTCGACGCCAGCATTCATGCGGACATCGACCCCTCCGCGACGCAGGGGCAGAACCCGGTGGAGCGCCAGCTCGACCTTCTCAAGGCGGCTTTCGAGCGGGCCGACGCCTGACTTTCCGACATTGTCCGTCTTGGAAGGTTTGCGGCAAATTGTAACATTCCTATCATGTTTTAGGACTGCAATATTGATGCAGTGAGCAAACCAAGTGTGATAGGAGGATGGCTATGTGGATGAGGGGCTGGGCTATCAGGCTGGCCATCGGGCCGAAGTGGCTCATGCAACTCCATTGCAGCCGATTTGGATATCGATAACCGCGCGGTCGACTCCGCTCTAAAGTGCGGAGCGTGGATTGAAACCTATCTTGTTTCAGGCGTTCAAAAAGGGCTTCGGGCAAGCCCGAAGCCCTGGTCCTTGAATGTATGCATGTCGACACCCAGGCTGCGCCGGCCCTCGACCAAAGCCTTCAAAGACTTGGGTGCGGGACTTCTGTTCCGCCGTCTTCCGTCGCGATGTCCTGCCAATGACCGGGCAGGTTGCGCGTGACCGCGCATAAACGACAGAACCCCGGCGCGGGCCGGGGTTCTGGAAGCCGGTTCTGCAAGCGGTGAGCCACGCGCGGGGTGCGCGGTGGCGTCCCGATAGCGCGTTACTTGGTGAGGCCGGCGAACTTCTTCTGGAAGCGCGAGACGCGGCCGCCGCGGTCGAGAAGCTGCTGCTGGCCGCCGGTCCAGGCCGGGTGCGACCGCGCATCGATTTCCAGATGCATCGTATCGCCGGCCTTGCCCCAGGTGGTCCGGGTGGTGAATTCGGAACCATCGGTCATCTTGACCGTGATGGCGTGATAGGTGGGATGGATGTCGGCTTTCATCGGATTGTCCTGTCCGCGTGAGGGCATCGCAGGCGCTTACGCGCCGATCCGCCGCAAGGCAGTCCGAAAACGGGCGGCCTGAAAAGTTGCGGCTCTATACCGCGCGCCGGGGCCGGAAACAAGACGCGCCGCTGCATTGCGTCGTCCCGTCGATCCGGGCATTGTCCCGCCGCGCCGGCAGGTCGCGGGCAATGCCGGCGGTTTGTGCCCACGAGTGCCGGCAAACCTGAGGCTTTCGGCGGAATCGTGACCCAGATGAATCGTGTCGAACGTGTTCCGGCCGGGACCACCCAGCCCGTCGAGGGCGTCCGCGATCCCGCGGATTCCGGACCACCGGACCTCACCTCCCGGAAGCTGCCGCCGCGGGCCTCGTCCCCGCGCGGCCGGCAGAAACTGCGGCCGCTGCTGGCGCTGCTGCCCTATCTGATGCGCTATCGCGGCCGGGCGTTCGCCGCCCTGGTGGCGCTGACGGCAGCCGCCATCGCGACGCTGGTAATCCCGGTCGCGTTGCGGCGCTTGATCGATTTCGGCTTCGCGCGCGACACCGCCGAACTGATCGACAGCTATTTCATGGTGATGTTCGCCGTCGCCGCCGTGCTGGCGCTGGCGAGCGCCTCCCGGGCCTATCTGGTCATGACGCTGGGCGAGCGCATCGTCTCCGATCTGCGCGCCGAGGTGTTCAGCCATCTCACGCGGCTGTCGCCGGCGTTTTTCGACAGCGCGCGCAGCGGCGAATTGATGTCGCGCCTGACCGCCGACACCACCCAGATCAAGGCCGCCGTCGGCACCTCGATCTCGGTGGCGCTGCGCAATCTGCTGCTGTTCGCGGGTGCTGCCGCGATGATGGTGGTGACGAGCCCGCGTCTCTCGCTGTTCGTGCTCGGCGCGATTCCGTTCATCGTGCTGCCGCTGGTGGGCTTCGGCCGGGCCGTGCGCCAGCGCGCGCGGCTCGCGCAGGACAAGCTGGCGGAAGCCTCCGCCTATGCTTCCGAACTCGTCGCGGCGCCGCGCATGTTGCAGGCTTTCACCAACGAGGACCTCGTCAGCCGCCGTTTCGCCGCCGGCGTGGAGGCGGCCTATCAGGCCGCCCGCAGCCAGATGCTGACGCGCGCGGTCCTCGTCGCGGTCGCCATCATGCTGGTGTTCGGGAGCGTCGTTCTGGTGCTGTGGATCGGCGCGCAGGACGTGCTGGCGGGCACGATGACCCCGGGCCGGCTCGGGCAGTTCGTGCTCTATGCGGTGTTCGCCGCCGCCGGGCTCGGGGAGCTGAGCCAGGTCGGAGCCGAGGTCGCCGCCGCCTCCGGCGCGGCGGAGCGGCTGTTCGAGCTGCTGAAGGCGGAGCCTGCGATCCGCGCGCCGGCCAACCCGCGGCCGCTGCCGTCGCCGTCGCGCGGCGAGGTCGCATTCGACCATGTCCATTTCGCTTATCCGGCGCAGCCGGACGGCGAGGTTCTGCACGACATTTCCTTAGCGGTGCGGCCGGGCGAGAAGGTCGCGATAGTCGGTCCCTCCGGGGCCGGCAAGAGCACGATCTTCCATCTTCTGCTGCGCTTCTACGACGCCGGCAGCGGCACCGTGTCCTTCGACGGCGTGCCGGTGCGCGAGGCCGATCCGGCGGCGCTGCGCCGGCAGATCGCGCTGGTGCCGCAGGACAGCGTGGTGTTCGCCGGCACGGTCCGGGACAACATCCGCTTCGGCCGGCCGGAGGCGGGCGACGCCGAGGTTGCGCGGGCCGCGGATCTCGCGGCCGCGACCGAATTCATCGGCCGGCTGCCTCAGGGCTTCGACACGGTGGTGGGCGAACGCGGCATCACCCTGTCCGGCGGCCAGCGCCAGCGTATCGCCATTGCCCGCGCCATCCTGCGCGATGCGCCGCTGCTGCTGCTGGACGAAGCGACCTCATCGCTCGATGCGGAAAGCGAGACCCTGGTGCAGGAAGCGCTGGAGCATCTGATGGAGCATCGCACCACGCTGGTGATCGCCCATCGGCTGGCGACGGTGCTGTCCTGCGACCGCATTCTGGTGCTGGACGGCGGTCGCATCGTCGAGCAGGGCACCCACGAGAGCCTGGTGGCGGCCGGCGGGCTCTATGCCCGGCTCGCGCGGTTGCAGTTTCAGGCGTGAATCTTTTCACGGCCGGCCGGGCCTCGCGTCACCCCGTGTCGGGTGTCAGCGTTCCGTGAGCTTCAGCTCGATGCGGCGGTTGCGGCGGAAGGCCTCGTCGGTCTTGTCGGTGTCGATGGGCTGGAATTCGCCGAAGCCGGCCGCCACCAGCCGCTGGGGCGAGACGCCGCGGCTGATGAGATATTGCACCACCGCGATGGCGCGGGACGCGGACAGCTCCCAGTTGGACGGGAAAAGGGAGCTGGCAATCGGCCGGATGTCGGTATGGCCGTCCACCCGCAGCACCCAGGGAATGTCGCGCGGGATCTGCTTCTCCAGTTCGAGCACCGCATTGGCAAGGGTGTCGAGTTCGGTGCGGCCTTCCGGCTTCAGCACGGCCTGGCCGGCATCGTAGAAGATTTCCGACTGGAACACGAAGCGGTCGCCGACAATCCGCACGTCCGGCCGGTTGCCGAGGATCGCGCGCAGCCGCCCGAAGAAGTCGGACCGGTAGGCCGAGAGTTCTTGCACGCGCTGGGCCAGCGCGACATTGAGGCGCTGGCCGAGATCGGCGATGCGCGCCTGGGAGTCGCGGTCCTTCTGCTCGGTGGCCTCGAGCGAGGCTTCGATGGCGGCAAGCTGGCGGCGCAATGCGGCGATCTGCTGGTTGAGGATTTCGACCTGGGCGAGCGCGCGGGCGGTGGTTTGCTTCTCGGCGTCGAGCTGGCCCTGCAATTCTCCGGCGCGGCCCTGCTCCCCGGCCGCGCGCGCCGCATTGGCGGCTTCCTGCTCGGCCAGCGCGCGCAAGCGGCCCTGCTCGCTTTCGGCGGTGCCGAGGCTGGCCTGAAGCTGGGCGATGGTCTGCTCCAGGTCGGCCTTGCCGGTCTTTTCCATTGCCAGCTGCTCGGTGAGCGTGGCGATCAGCGCGTTCAGCCGGCTCAGGGCGGAGTCCTTGCCGGCCATGTCCTGGGAGAGGAAGAACTGCACCATCACGAAGACGGTGAGCATGAACACCACGCCGAGCACGAGGGTCGACAGGGCGTCGACGAAGCCCGGCCAGTAGTCGACGGTGCGCTCGTTGCGGCGGCCGCGTGCCAGAGCCATGGGTCAGGCTCCTGCCGTCATGGCTTGGTGATCTCCTCGCGCGCCAGCGCTTCGAGCAGCTTGCGGATGTCGCGATGCTGGTCGGCCTGGGTGTCGGCCCAGTCGCGGATCATCTGCTGCTCGGTCCGCATATGGTGGACGAGGCCCTGAATGGCTTCGGCGAGATTGGCCATGGCGGCGGTGGCGGCCTTGCTGCCGCCGCTCTCGGCCACCGTTTCCTTGAGCTTCTCGATGGCCGCAGTGAGACCGGCGGTGGCGGCAGGGGAGTCCGCCGCCGGGCGCTCCTCGACACCGAGATCGCGGACGGTGGTGGACAGCCAGTCCTCCAGCTCGGTGTAGAAGCGGTTCTGCGCCTGGCCCGCTTGCAGGTCGAGAAAGCCGAGGATCAGCGAGCCGGCGAGGCCGAACAGCGAGGACGAGAACGAGATGCCCATGCCGCCCAGCGGCGCGGCCAGGCCCTCCTTGAGCGAATCGAAGGTCGCGGCCGCATCGGCCCCGACCTTGAGGCTGTCCAGCACGCCGCCGACGGACGTGACGGTCTCGATCAGGCCCCAGAAGGTGCCGAGCAGGCCGAGAAACACCAGCAGGCCGGTCATGTAGCGGCCGATGTCGCGGGCCTCGTCGAGACGGGTCGCGATGGAATCCATGATGCCGCGCATGGTGATGGAGGACATGGCGAGCCGCCCGGCACGCTCGCCCAGCAGCGCCGCCATCGGCGCAAGCAGGGACGGCGGCCGTTCCACGGCAAGGCCGGGATCGGCAAGCCGCAGCCCGTTGACCCAGGCGACCTCCGGGAACAGGCGGATCACCTGCCGGAAAGCCAGCGCGATGCCGATCAGCAGCACGCCGAGAATCAGGCCGTTGAGGCCCGGATTCGCAAGAAACGCCGTCCAGATCTGGCGATGCAGAACGACCGCGATCAGGCCGCAGAGGATCAGGAAAACCAGCATCCGGACGAGGAAAATCCGGGGCGAGGAGAGCTTATGCGGATCGACGTCCCTGGCCATGGTGCTCTTCACGTGAATGACGCGCCATGATGCCACGGATTGCCGGGCTGACAAACGCCAAAGGACCGGCAGGCGCTCCGCCGGATTCCGGGGGAATCGCCTGATTCCGATGAAGAATGTGTGTCGGCCCGGCCTATGGCGTTTTCGGCCGAAGCGGGCGCCGGCCGCTGTTGGCGTGAAGAAAACCTGCCAAAAGTCTAGCGCGCGCTCTTGAGCACGGCCAGCAGGTCGCGGTGCAGGGTGTCGTTGCCGGCGACGATGTCGCCCTTTTCCAGAATCTGGTCGTGGCCGTCGAGATCGGTGGCGATGCCGCCGGCCTCGCGCAGGATGACGAGACCGGCCGCGAGATCCCAGGCCGACAGGTTGCGCTCCCAATAGGCGTCGAAGCGGCCTGCCGCGACCCAGGCGAGGTCGAGCGCGGCGGAGCCGAACCGGCGCAGGCCGGCGACGCGCACCTGCACGGCGGCGAGTTCCCGGTTGGCCTGGCCAAGGTTGCCACGGCCGAGATGGGGCAGGCCGCAGGTGATGACGGCATCGGCCAGCGAGCGCCGGGCGGCGACGCGCAGGCGCTGGTCGTTGAGGAACGCGCCCTTGCCGCGCTCGGCGACGAACAGGTCGTCCGTGATCGGATTGTAGATGACGCCGGCGACCAGCAGGTCGTCGCGCTTGAGGCCGATGGAGATGGCGAAATGCGGAATGCCGTGCAGGAAATTCGTGGTGCCGTCGAGCGGATCAACGATCCAGCAATGGCTCGTGTCGGTGCCGTCGCGGCGGCCGCCTTCCTCGCCGAGGAAGCTGTAGCCCGGCCGGGCCTTCTCCAGTTCCTCGTAGATGGTTTCCTCGGCGCGCTTGTCGGCGGCGGTGACGAAATTCGCCGGCCCCTTCAGGGAGACCTGAAGCTTCTCCACCTCGCCGAAATCGCGCGACAGGGCGCGGGCGGCCTTGCGGGCGGCCTTGATCATGACATTGAGCGTGGCGGAATGAAGCATCGGAGGTCCGGCGGAATGCGAGAGAACGGCCGCGGCCGGCCGAACGATCAGGGCGTGTGAGAGCGGCGTGGGGCACGGGCGCGAAGCTGGCCGCCGCGATGTCTGTGCTTATACGCTTCGCAGCGCCGGGGCCAGCCTTCGCCAGCCTCGGCCGCAACCGCCGGCGCGGCGGTCAGTTCCGCGTGGCGGCGATGCGGTCGAGCCAGGGCTTGGCGGCAGTCTCCGCGGCCTTGCGGATGTCGTCGGTCTGCTTGGCGGCGTAATCGTCGAGATAGAGGTCCGATGCGCCGCCGGCCTTGGCGACGGTGTGCCACTTGATGGCTTCGGTCGGGTCGGCCTCCATGCCGCGGCCGAACGCCAGAATGCGGGCGAGGCGGTTCTGCGCCACCGGGGCGCCCTTGCGCGCCGCCTTGAGGAACAGGCGGGCCGCGCCGGCTTCGTCCTTGGCGACGCCGTCGCCGTTGAACAGCATGATGGCATATTCGATTTCGGCGTCGGTATTGCCGGCAAGCGCGGCGCGGGAGAGCAGCTGCGCTGCCATCCGCGCATCTTTCGGCACGGCGCGGCCCTCCTTGTAGAAGGTGGCGAGGGCGTATTGCGCCTCCGGGCTGCCGGCATCGGCGGCGACGCGGAACAGTTCCGTGGCGCGGACGAGGTCCTGCGGGAACAGGTTGCCTTCGATATAGAGCAGGCCGAGGTCATAGGCCGCGATGGCATGGCCGAGCTTGGCGGCGGCCGCCAGCAGCCTTGCGCCTTCCTCCCGGTTCTGCGGTCCGCCCTTGCCGGCGAGGCGCATGATACCGAGCGCGAACATGGCCTCCCGATCGCCACGGTCGGCGGCGAGCTTGTACCAGCCGGCGGCGTTGGCGTCGCTCTGGGGCACGCCGAGACCCTGGGCATAAAGCTCGCCCAGCAGCGCCATGGCCTTCACGTCGCCCTCCTCGTTGGCGCGCCGTGTCGCATGATGGAAGGCCGTGAGATAGTGGCCGCGCTGATAGGCGCCATAGGCGAGGTCGGCGGTGCTGTCGTCGCCGCTGTCCGCCGCTGCCGGCGCGGGAACCGGCGTCGGAGGGGCCTTCGCGGCCGGCGCGGCTTTCGGCGCCGGCTTGGGCGCGGCCTTCGGTGCAGCTTTGGGCGCCGCTTTCGCAGGCGGCTGGGGCGCGGCCGGCTGCGGGCTCAATTGCAACTGCGCGGCGGCGGGGCCGGCCAGCATCGCAACGATAGCGGCCAGCGTGGATAGCCGGAGCCCGGTCATGCCGGAACCGTTTCGCGCACGAGATAGATCATGGCCTCGGCGATCGCGGCGGCGGGGCCACGCGCGTCCGACCAGATTGCGTCCCCCAGCGCGATGAAATCAGCGCCCGCCGCGACGAGTGGCGCGATATCGCCCAGCCGCGCCGCATAGGCGACGCAGGGCGTCTCGAACACTTCCGCCCACCACGCCACCCGCTCCATCACGGTATCGAGGGCCGGTGTGCCGGCGGCGGAGTCCGGCTCGCCGAACATCACATAATCGGCCTCGGCTTCCGCCGCCGACATGGCGTCGTGGCGCGTCGTCAGGCCGCCACAGCCGGCGATGCGGTCGGGGCGCAGGGCGGGGGCGTGCCGGGTGAAGATGTCGAGGCCGGTCAGATGCGCGCCGTCCGCCCCGGCGCGGGCCACCAACTCCGGCCGGTCCTTGAGGAGGAAGGCCGCGCCGGCCTGCTGCACCACGGCAGCCAGCGCCTTGGCGGCGTTGATGGCGCCGCGTTCGTCGGCGGCGGCCGGGGCCATCAGCACCGCGGCGACGTCGCCGGCCCCCAGCGCCGCGGCCAGCAGCGCGGCAGCGTCGTCCGCCTCCGTAGTCTGCGGTGCGAAAAGATAAAGCCGAGGCGCGGGTTGCGGCTGGGATGCTGCCGTGGACTTGCCGGATTTGCTTTTGGATTTGGCCATGATGTTTCGATGATAGCGCAATCCGGCGGAATTTTGAGCGGTCGCCGCGACCCCCTCGCACGCGGTGCGCGGCCACGATCATCCGCAAAGAAAAACGCACGGTAAAGGCCGCCGCCGGGCGGCGCTGCTGCGGTGCCCCGGAAACAGCGGCGGCCGGATCGCTCCGGCCGCCGCCCGGTCAGGGTGTGGGTTCGGATCGCGGGATCAGGCCGCCTGTTCCAGCTTCTCGCTCCATTCGCCCTTGGCGGCGAGGCCGTTCATGGCGGCGCGATGAGCGAAAGCCTTCTGCGCGGCGGCGACATTCTCCGCCTTGCCGGCCCATGCCTTCTGCGGCGCGGCCTGAAGCGCGCGTCCATAGGAGAAGGTGAGGCCCCAGGGGAGGTTGCCGATCCGGTTCATGGCGTCGAGATGGGCGGTTGCGACCTCATCCGACTGGCCGCCGGACAGGAAGGCGATGCCCGGCACGGCGGACGGCACGCAATTCTTCAGGAGCTTCACGGTCTTTTCCGCGACTTCCTGCACGGACGCCTGCTTCGCGCTCTTCTTGCCGGCGATCGCCATGTTCGGCTTCAGGATGATGCCTTCCAGCGCGACCTTCTGGTAATAGAGCTGCTGGAAGGTCTCCTTCAGCACCCACTCCGTCACCTCGTAGCAGGTGTCGATGTCGTGGCCGCCGTCCATCAGCACTTCCGGCTCGACGATCGGCACGATCTGCGCCTCCTGGCAGAGCGCGGCATAGCGGGCCAGGGCATGGGCGTTGGTGCTGATGCAGGTGTGGCTCGGCTTGCGCTCGCCGATGTCGATCACCGCGCGCCATTTCGCGAAGCGCGCGCCCTGCGCATAGTATTTCTTCAGCCGGTCGGCCAGCCTGTCGAGGCCGACGGTGATCAGTTCGCCCGGGCAGCCGGGGAGGGGCTGGGTGCCTTCGTCCACCTTGATGCCGGGGATCGAGCCGGCCTTGGTGATGAGATCCACCAGCGGCGTGCCGTCCTTGGCCTTCTGCCAGATGGTCTCGTCGTAAAGGATGACGCCGGAGATGTTCTCGGCCATCGCCTTGTCGCTGCGGAACAGCAGTTCGCGATAGTCGCGGCGATTGTCCTCGGTCGATTCCACGCCGATGGCGTCGAAGCGCTTCTTGATGGTGCCGGAGGATTCGTCGGCGGCAAGAATGCCCTTGCCCGGCGCGACCATGGCGACGGCGATTTTGTTGAGGTCAGCGAGATTCATGGTTTCTCCCCGGAAACGGTGTGGCTGTCGGTAAGGTTGGTCGGTGCGCCGTGCGGCACACCTTCAATTGGTTTTCAGAATGTCCACGCCCGGCAGCGGCTTGCCTTCCATCCATTCGAGGAAGGCGCCGCCGGCGGTGGAAACATAGGTCATTTTGTCCGTGACGCCGGCTGTATTCAGCGCCGCGACGGTGTCGCCGCCGCCGGCCACCGAGATCAGATGGCCCGCCGCCGTCCGCGCCGCGGCATGCTTCGCCGCCGCCATCGTACCACGGTCGAACGGCTCCATCTCGAAAGCGCCGACCGGCCCGTTCCAGACCAGCGTGGCGGCATCGTCGATGGCGGCATGAATGCGTTCGATCGATTGCGGGCCGATATCGAGAATCATGCCGGCCTCGGGAATGGCGTCGAGACCGTAGGCATGGGAGGGCGCATTCGCCTCGAAATGATAGGCGACCACGGCGTCCACTGGCAGGATGATGGCGCAGTTGGCAGCCTCGGCCTTCTCGAGGATACGCAGGGCGGTGGGAGCGAGGTCCTTCTCGGCCAGCGACTTGCCGATGCCGACGCCCTGCGCATGCAGGAAGGTATTGGCCATGCCGCCGCCGATGACCAGCGCGTCCACCTTTGTCACGAGGTTTTCGAGCAGGTCCAGCTTGGTGGAGACCTTGGCGCCGCCGACGATGGCGATGACCGGATGGGCCGGATTGCCGAGCGCCTTTTCCAGCGCGTCGAGTTCGGCCTGCATGGTGCGCCCGGCATAGGCCGGCAGCACATGGCCGAGCCCTTCCGTCGAGGCATGGGCGCGGTGCGCGGCCGAAAAGGCGTCGTTGACCCAGATGTCGCCGAGCTTGGCGAGTTGCGCGACGAAGCCCTTGTCGTTCTTCTCCTCGCCGGCATGGAAACGGGTGTTTTCCAGGCAGAGGATGTCGCCGTCCTTCAGCTTCGCGACGGCTTCCTCGGCGGGCGCGCCGACGCAGTCCTCCGCGAAGGCGACCGGCTTATGGATCAGCTTCGCCAGTTCCGCCGCGACCGGGCGGAGCGAATCCGTCGCGCTGCGCGCGCCCTTGGGCCGGCCGAAATGGGCGAGCAGGATGACGCGGCCGCCCTTGTCCGCCAGTTCCCTGATGCCTGGCACGATGCGCTCCAGCCGGGTCGCGTCGCTGACGCGGCCGTTCTCCATCGGCACGTTGAGATCGACGCGCACCAGCACGCGCTTGCCGGAGACGTCCACGTCGTCGAGGGTGCGGAAGGATGAGGTCATGGTGCGTACGGCCTCGAAACAGGGATGTCGAAAAGACGCGAGCCCGGCGGGGCCGGGCTCGCAGAAGATGTCGTCAGATCAGCTTGCTCATGGCGACGGCGGTGTCGGCCATGCGGTTCGAGAAGCCCCATTCGTTGTCGTACCAGGCCAGGACGCGCACCAGCGTGCCGTTCTGCACCTTGGTCTGGTCCATGTGGAAGGTGGACGAATGCGGGTCGTGGTTGAAGTCGATCGAGACATTCGGCGCGGTGGTATAGCTCAGGATGCCCTTGAGCTCCTGCCCGGCCGCGCGCTGGAAGGCGGCATTGATCTCCTCCTTGGTGGTGTCCCTTTTGGCCACGATCTTGAGATCGATGACCGAGACATTCGGCGTCGGCACGCGGATCGAGACGCCGTCGAGCTTGCCGTTCAGCTCCGGCAGCACGAGGCCGATGGCCTTGGCCGCGCCGGTGGAGGTCGGGATCATGGACAGCGCGGCGGCGCGGCCGCGATAGAGGTCCTTGTGCATGGTGTCCAGCGTCGGCTGGTCGCCGGTATAGGCATGGATCGTGGTCATGAAGCCGGTCTCGATGCCGACGAGATCGTTGAGGATCTTGGCGACCGGGGCGAGGCAGTTCGTGGTGCAGGAGCCGTTGGAGACGACGAGGTGATCCTTCGTCAGCTTGTCGTGGTTCACGCCGTAGACGATCGTGAGGTCGGCATTGTCGGCGGGGGCCGAGACCAGGACGCGCTTGGCGCCGGCGGCGAGATGCGCGGAAGCCTTGTCCTTGGATGTGAAGATGCCGGTGCATTCCATCGCGATGTCGACGCCGAGGTCCTTCCACGGCAGCGAGGAGGGGTCCCGCACCGCCGTCACCTTGATCGGGCCGGAGCCGATGTCGATGGTGTCGCCGCTGACCTTCACCTCGCCGGGGAAGCGGCCGTGGACCGAGTCGTAGCGCAGCAGGTGGGCGTTGGTCTCGACCGGGCCGAGGTCGTTGATGCCGACCACCTCGATGTCCTTGCGGCCGGCCTCGGCGATGGCGCGGAGCACGTTGCGGCCGATCCGACCGAACCCGTTGATGGCGACCCGGACTGTCATGGCTGGTTTCCTTAGGGCTTCAGGGCTGACGGTGTCAGCGAAATTCGGGAAGTCCGGTTCACATAGAAAACCCGCCCGTTGGGGACAAGTCCGGAAACTGCAGGGGTGGCCGCCGTTTCGGGCAGGGTAAATGCGGAATTCGGCTATTCGCACGAAGCGACGGGAGACAACGTGCGGCGCGGCCTTTGGTTCGGGCGCAAAGTGTCGCGGACAGGCCTGCAAAACCGCCCGCGCGGACATTCGGCTGTCCCGGGGTCCGATCCAGCTTCGCTGAATCAGACCCGTCGATACTCTTTTTGCTCGAGCATGATCCCTCGGGTCGAGCCCGGGGGCAGGCATTTTCCGAAAACCGGCTTCCCGCTTTCCGGGATCGTGCGCTAGCCTTTCAGCCGTTCTTCCGCGGCTTCCGCCACCGCCTCTGCGGTGATGCCGAAATGCCGGTAGAGATCCTTGGCCGGGGCGCTGGCGCCGAAGCCGGTCATGCCGACGAAGACGCCGTCCGAGCCGATGATCTCGTCCCAGCCCATGCGGATCGCCGCTTCGACGCCGACCCGGACCGGCGCGTCGCCGATGATCGCCTTGCGGGCGGCGGGGTCGAGGTCCCGGAACAGCTCGAAGGACGGCACCGAGACGACGCGGGCCGGGATGCCGCGCTGGTCGAGCAGGGCCTTGGCCTCGACGGCGAGGCCGACCTCGGAGCCGGTGGCGAAGATCGACACCTGGGCCTTGCCTGCCGCCGCTGCAATCTCGTAAGCGCCCGTGGAACAGCGGTTGTCGGCATCGAGGCTGCGGCGGAGCTGCGGCAGGTTCTGGCGCGACAGCGCCAGCACGCTCGGCCGGTCCCTGGCTTGAAGCGCGAGCTGCCAGCATTCGGCGGTCTCGACCGCGTCGGCGGGCCGGAACACCAGCAGATTCGGAATCGCCCGCAGCGCGGCCAGATGCTCGATCGGCTGATGGGTCGGCCCATCCTCGCCGAGGCCGATGGAATCGTGGGTCAGCACATGGATGACCCGCTCGCCCATCAGCGCGGCGAGGCGGATGGCCGGGCGGCTGTAGTCCGAGAACACGAGGAACGTGCCGGAATAGGGGATGATGCCGCCGTGCAGGGCCATGCCGTTCATGGCGGCGGCCATGGCGTGTTCGCGGATGCCGTAATGGACGAAACGGCCGGCCGGATTGTTGGGGCCGAAGGCGGTCATGCCCTTGGCGCGGGTGTTGTTGGAGCCGGTCAGGTCCGCCGAACCGCCGACCATTTCCGGCACGGCGGGCACGAGGGTGTGCAGCGCGAATTCCGACGCCGAGCGGCTGGCGATGTCCTTCGGCTCGGCGGCGAGGCTTTCCTTGATGGCGCGCATGGCGTTGGCCAGCGCTTCCTCCGGCAGGTCGCCGCGCATGCGCCGTTCGAATTCGGCGCGTTGCTCCGCCGGCAGCGCGGCCATGCGCTGCTCCCAGTCGCCGCGGGCTTTGTTGCCCTTCGCGGTGGTGGCGCGCCAGGCGTCGAGAATGTCCTGCGGCACTTCGAACGGGCCGTAGGCCCAGCCGAGCTTTTCCTTCGCGCCCTTGAGTTCGTCGGCGCCGAGCGGCGAGCCGTGGGACTTCTCGCTGCCGGCCTTGGTCGGCGCGCCATAGCCGATGGTGGTGCGGCAGGCGATCAGCGTCGGCCGGTCGGATGTTTTCGCGGTCTCGATGGCGGCGGCGATGGCCTCCGGGTCGTGGCCGTCCACGCGGGTGGCGGCCCAGCCGCAGGCTTCGAAACGCTTGATCTGGTCCACCGAGTCGGCCAGCGACAGCGGCCCGTCGATGGAGATGCCGTTGTCGTCGAACAGCACGATCAGCTTCGACAGCTTGAGATGGCCGGCGAGAGCGATGGCCTCCTGGCTGATGCCCTCCATCAGGTCGCCGTCCGAACACAGCACATAGGTGTGGTGGTCCACCGCCTCGCGCCCGAATTCGGCGGCGAGATGCTGTTCCGCCATCGCCATGCCGACCGCGTTGGCGACGCCCTGGCCGAGCGGCCCGGTGGTGGTCTCAAGGCCGGGCGTCACGAAATTCTCCGGATGGCCCGGCGTCAGCGAGCCGAGCTGGCGGAAGCGCTTCAGTTCGGCCAGCGTCATGTGCTCGTAGCCGACCAGATGCAGCAGGGCATAGATCAGCATCGAGCCGTGGCCGGCGGAGAGAATGAAGCGGTCGCGGTCCGGCCAGTTGGGCACGGACGGGTCGATCTTCAGGAAACGGCCGAACAGCACCGTGGCGATGTCGGCCGCGCCCATCGGCAGGCCGGGATGTCCGGATTTGGCCTGTTCGACGGCATCCATGGCCAGCGCGCGGATGGCGTTCGCCATACGGTCATGCTGGCTCCGGGACGGAGCGGCGGAAGTTTGGGACGAAGCCTGTGTCATGGATGCTGCCGGTTGGGGAATGGCCGCCTCGAAAACGGTGGCTGGCGTCTAGCATGTGACAGGAGCGAGTCCAACCGAGCGGTGGCAGGTGGCCGCGGCCGGCCTGTTTGGTCGCAATTTCGGCCGAATGGCAGGGCAAGCGGCGGAAGGCAGGGATAACCGCTGCGATTCTGCCGCCGGCCGATTGACGCGCGGGTGGCGCGGCAACTACGGTTTTTTCGGCCTAACTCTCTGTCGGAGCGCAAAATTTTCGACGATCCCTTGAGGCCCTTCAGGCGGGGGCGAAGATGAGCGAATCCTCTGCGCTGGAAGCCGCCGCCCGGCGGCTCGAACAGGCTTTGGACGACCTTGACGCGGCCATGGAGCGGCGGCGCGAGGCCGATCGCGGCGGCGATGCGCTGGCCGCGCAAGTGCAGGCGCTCGGAGCCGACCGCGCCCGCCTCGCGGACGAACTGGACGCCGCCGCGGCGCGGGGGCGTCAGATCGAGATCGCCAGCGACGAGGCGGCGCGCCGCATCGAGACCGCCATGAGCGCGATTCGTGGCGTGATGGACCGGCATGGGGCGTGAGCCGCTGCGGTAAAGCGGGCGTCGGTGCCGGCTCCCTGCCCAAACTCTCGGGGGCGGTGCCGGCGATTGAACAGGACTCCATCGGGAACGCTCCGGCCGCTGTAGAGGCGCGGGGCGGCGGGGTCAGTCTGAGGAGCGCGCCATGGCGCCTGTGAATGTCACGATCAACGGCCGCCAGTTCCGCATGGCCTGCGCGGACGGTGAGGAGGAGCATCTCATCGATCTTGCGGCCGATCTCGACAAGCGGGTCGAGAATCTGCGCGGCCAGTTCGGTGAAGTCGGCGACACGCGGCTGACCATCATGGCGGCGCTGACGGTGTCCGATGAACTGGTCGAGGCGCGGCGCCGGGCGCGCGCGCTGGAGGAGGAGCTGCTGGCGCTGCGCGAGGCCCGGATGGTTGCGTCCGACCGGGACCGTGCCCGCGAATCCGCCCTCGCGGCCACGCTGCACCGCGCCGCCGAGCGCGTGGAGGACGCCGCCCGGCAGCTCGCCCAGCCCGCGGCCGAGCAGGTGCCGCTGGGGTGAGCGCCGCCGCTATGGCGCTCGCTGCGCTTGCGCATTACATTGCACAGGCGGGGCTGCGGGGTGCGTCAGGAGACAAATCCCCGGGGCCTTATCGATTCTGACGGGAGCTGTCCCTGGCCGGACCCGTGGGTCCGGACATATGGCGCCCACCTACTTGTGTAGGGAACCCGGGATCGAGCGCTCCGACGGCCAGCGCGGCTCCGCACTTTTCCTTTTTAATAACGCCTTTTCAACGGCCTGACGGCCCCGCAAGGGTCGGCCGTTCCGGCCAAGCCATAAGGCTTCAAGTCCGAGCGTCGGGGCTTGGCCGTCGAACGCGGCCTTGCGACGGCGTTCGACTTCGGGGCCGGAATCCGCCGCGCCGGGAGCCGTCCCGTCTTGCCCGTTACGCCTAGCGACTTTTGCCCATCGCTTCCTGTTGCCCACGGCTTTTCCTGACCGGCTCCGGCCGGCATGATCGGCGGCCCAAAGCGAGGCCGGCACCATGACTCTCTCCACCGCCATGCAGCACGATCCCCGGGACAAGGCGGCGCTCCGCGAGGCCGTTCTGGCGCGGCGCGATGCGCTGCCGGCGGAGGTCCGGCAGGCGGCGGCGCAGGTGCTGGCAGAGCGCGAATTCCCCGTCGCCGTCCGGCCGGGCGTGATCGTCTCCGGCTTCATGCCGATGCGCAGCGAGATCAACCCGCTGCCCCTGATGCGCCGGCTGGCCGGGGCCGGGGCGAAGCTGGCGCTGCCCGTGGTGAAGGGGCGGGGGCATCCGCTGACGATGCGCGCCTATGCCTTCGGCGACCCGCTCGATGCGGGGCAATGGGGCATCCGCGAGCCGCGGGCGGGTGCGCCGCAGGTCGATCCCGACATCGTGCTGACGCCGCTCGCGGCGTTCGACCGGCGCGGCCACCGCATCGGTTACGGCGCGGGCTACTATGACCGCACACTGGCGGACCTGCGGACCCGCAAACCGGTGATCGCCATCGGACTCGCCTTCGCCATGCAGGAAATCGACGCCGTGCCGGACACGGAGCACGACGTCGCGCTCGATCTCGTGCTAACCGAGCGCGAGATCATCGACTGCCGCGGAGGCTGAAGCGTTGCGTATCCTGTTCATCGGCGATGTCGTCGGGCGCAGCGGCCGGGTGGCTGTCACCTCGCGCCTGCCCGGCCTCGTGCGCGACTGGAAGCTCGATCTCGTCGTGGTGAACGGGGAGAATGCCGCCGGCGGCTTCGGCATCACCGAGGCGATCTATCAGGAACTGATCGACGCCGGGGCCGATGCCGTCACCGGCGGTAACCATTCCTGGGACCAGAAGGAGGCGCTGGTGTTCATCGAGCGCGCGCCGCGCCTGCTGCGCCCGGTGAACTTCCCACCCGGCACGCCCGGCCGTGGCGCCACGCTGGTCGAGGCCAAGAACGGCGCGCAGGCGCTCGTCGTCAATGCAATGGGCCGGATTTTCATGGACCCGCTGGACGATCCCTTCGCGGCGGTGGAGCGCGAGATTTCGGCCTGTCCGCTGCGGATGCAGGCCGACGCCATCCTGCTGGATTTCCACGGCGAGACCACCAGCGAGAAGCAGGCCATGGCCCATGTCTGCGACGGCCGCGTCAGCGTCGTGGTCGGCACCCATACCCATGTGCCGACGGCGGATCACCGCATCCTGCCGAACGGAACCGCCTTCCAGACCGACGCCGGCATGTGCGGCGACTATGATTCCGTGATCGGCATGGCCAAGGAGGAGCCGATCAACCGGTTCCAGCGCAAGATCGCCTCCGGCCGGTTCGAGACCGCCAACGGCCCCGGCGCCCTGTGCGGCCTTGCGGTGGAAACCGACGACAGAACCGGCCTCGCCGTGCGGGTCGCGGCGGTGCGGCTCGGGCCGGGGCTGGAGGAGGCGCGGCCGGCCTTCTGGGGCTGAACCGGCGCTTCCCGGCCCCACGCAGCTTGTCGCGGAGGGCCGGGGCCTTCTATATGGCCGGGATCATCGGACAAGGAGCGCTGAGTCCCGCATGGCCGGACATTCCCAGTTCAAGAACATCATGCACCGCAAGGGCAAGCAGGACGCCCAGCGGTCGAAGATCTTCGGCAAGCTCGCCCGCGAGATCACCGTCGCCGCCAAGCTCGGGATGCCCGACCCGGCGATGAACCCCCGCCTGCGGGCGGCCGTGATCGCAGCGCGGGCCGAGAATATGCCCAAGGACAATATCGACCGCGCCATCAAGAAGGCGCTGGGCAACGACGGCGAGAATTACGACGAGATCCGCTACGAGGGCTATGGGCCCGGCGGCGTCGCGCTGATCGTCGAGGTGCTGACCGACAACCGCAACCGCACCGCTTCGGACGTGCGGTCCTATTTCACCAAGCACGGCGGCAACCTTGCCGAGACCGGCGCGGTGTCCTTCATGTTCGACCATGTCGGCGTGGTGGAGTATCCGCCCGGCGTGGCCGATGCCGACGCGATGCTGGAAGCCGCCATCGAGGCCGGCGCGGAGGATGTGTCCTCCGACGACGACGGCCATGAGATCTACACCGCGCAGGACGCGCTGGCGGAGGTCGCGAAGGTGCTCGAAGCGAAATTCGGCGAGGCGCGCAAGACCGCGCTGATCTGGAAGCCGCAGAACATGATCGCGGTGGAGGACGAGGCCGGCGAGAAGCTGGTGAAGCTGGTGGATCTGCTGAACGAGCATGACGACGTGCAGAACGTCTATGCCAACTTCGAGCTTTCCGACGCGCTGGTCGCGAAGCTGGAAGCGTGAGCGATTCCGTCGCCACGGTCCGGGAGGCTGCTGCGCCGCTGACGCCGCCACCCGCGCCAGCCTGGCGGAATGTCGCCACCGGCGTCGCGGCGGCGCTGGTGACGGTGGCGATCTGGGCGGCCTGGCCGACCATCACGCGCTACGGCGTCACCGGCGGCGCGATGGACCCCATGACCATCGCGGTGCTGCGCTTCCTGCCGCCGGCCCTGATCCTCGCGCCGTTCTGGCTGCGCGTCGGGCTGATGCCGAAGATGTCGCCGCTTGCCGCGCTCGGCCTGTTCTGCGGCGGGCTGCCGTTCTTCCTGGGCGCGGCCATCGGCTTCAAATTCGCCTCCGTCACCAATTCCATCGCGGTGGCGAGCGGGGTCATTCCGCTCGCGGTCGCGCTCATCGCGCGCTTCGCCTTCGGGACGCTGATCGGCCGGGTCCGGGCCGTGGGGCTCGGCCTCATCGTCGCGGCGATGACGATCGCGATCGTCTATGCGCTGTCGTCGTCGGGCGAGCCTTATCTCTGGCTCGGGCAGCTCCTCTTCGCATCGTCGAATTTCGGCTTCGCGCTTTACACGCTGGCGTTTCCCTATTCGCGCCTGTCCGCGCTGGAGGCGACCGGCGTGGTCGCGGTGTGGTCGCTCGTGCTTTCGCTGCCGTTCGGGGCGGCCGGTGTCGTCCATGCCGTGACGCAGGGCATGTACGGGCAGATCGCGTTGCAGGTCGTGCAGCAGGGCCTGCTGTCGGGGCTGACGGCGTTTCTCGCCTACAATTTCGCGATCAGCCGTCTTGGCCCGGTGCCGGCGGCGACCATCGTGGCGGTGACGCCGGCGCTGTCCACCACCGTCGCCTGGCTGGCGCTCGGCGAAGTGCCTTCGCCGGTCATGCTGTTCGCCGTCGGGCTCATCACACTGGGCGTGATGGTCGCATCCTTGGCCGGGCGTGTGCGGCCCGCGTGAGCGTCAGCGCCAGAGCCAGTCGAACACCGGCAGGCTGACGAGCGCCGTGGCCGCGACGACGCCATAGGCGACCCGCCGGTAGACCTGCGCGGACGCGATGTGGAACAGCTTCGCGCCGACCCATGTGGCGGCGACCTGCAACGGGCCGGTGAACAGCGCCAGCGCCACCGCCTCGGCGGTGAAGATGCCGCGCCAGAGGTAGGTGCCGAACAGGCCGGTCGAGAGCAGGGTGAAAAAGCCGAGGAAATTCGCGCGCGTGACGGTGAGGTCCGCCGCCGCGCCGCCGAGCCAGTAGACGATCACCGGGGGACCTGCGATCTGCACCGAACTGCCGAGCAGCCCGGACAGCGCGCCGACGCCGAGACCGAGGACGAGATGCGGCCTGCCCTGGTAGCGCCAGCCCGAGGCCAGCACCACGACGATGGTGAGCACGATGGCCGCGATGGCCCAGCGCAGGGCGGTGGGGTCCGCATAGCGCAGGATCAGCGAGCCGAACTGCCCGGCGACGATGGCGGCCGCCGCCATCGGCAGCACCTCGCGCCAGGCGACCTTCCGGATCACGCTGGGCACGATCATGGCGCCCACCGCGAGGTCGATCAGGATGAAGGTGCCGGCCGCGACGACGGGGCCGTAAATCGCGCTCATCAGCGGAATGAAGACCAGCGCGGAGCCGAAGCCGGTGAAGCCGCGAATCGTTCCGGCCAGCACCGCGCAGGCCAACGCCGCCGGCAGCCGCGGATCGGCCGCGACAGCGGCGAATGGGATCTGGTCCAGCGCGCTGGCAAGGCTGGTGAACATGGGGAAATGCGGGCTCCGTTTGGGCCGTTCGGGGAACGGCGCTACAGGGGATAGGCATGAACCGCGCGATTCGCATCCTTGGCATTGATCCGGGCCTGCGCCGCACCGGCTGGGGGCTGGTGGCGACGGAAGGCAACCGGCTGTCGTTCCTCGCCTGTGGCTCCGTCGTGACCAACGACAAGGCGCCGCTGGCGGCGCGGCTGCTCGCGATCCACGAGGGGCTCGCCCGTGTGCTGGCGGACCATGCCCCCGACGAGGCGGCGGTGGAGAATACTTTCGTGAACCGGGACGGGGCGGCGACGCTCAAGCTCGGGCAGGCGCGGGGCATCGCCATGCTGGCGCCGGCGCTGTACGGGCTGGCGGTCGCGGAATATGCGCCTAACCTCGTCAAGAAAACCGTCGTGGGCTCCGGCCATGGCGACAAGGACCAGATCCGCATGATGATCGGTGTGCTGCTGCCCAAGGCCGATCCGAAGACCCATGACGCGGCGGATGCGCTGGCCATCGCCATCACCCATGCGCATCATCGCGCTAGCGCCATCCTGAAGGCGGCGGTGGCATGATCGGCAAGCTGCGCGGCGTGATCGATTCCTATGGCGATGACTATGTGATCCTCGACGTGCAGGGCGTCGGCTATCACGTCCATTGTTCGGCGCGCACGTTGGCCGCGCTGCCGGCGGCGGGCGAGGCCGCGACGCTGTCCATCGACACTTACGTCCGCGAGGACATGATCCGGCTGTATGGCTTTGTCAGCGATACCGAGCGCGAATGGTTCCGCCTGCTCCAGACCGTGCAGGGTGTCGGCGCGAAGGTTGCGCTCGCGGTGCTGGGCACGCTGCCGGCGGCCGATCTCGCCAGCGCCATCGCCCTGCGCGACAAGGCGGCGGTGGCCCGCACACCGGGCGTCGGCCCCAAGGTGGCGGAGCGCATCGTCTCCGAACTGAAGGACAAGGCGCCGGCCTTGGCCGGTATCGAC
>DATMEW010000130.1:0-9434 GCA_035556495.1 Xanthobacteraceae bacterium
CAGCAGGTGCTCACGGGTGCCGATCCGGAGCGGTTCTTCGTGCCGCCCTATGTAGGTCCCAAAGGCTGGATCGGCATCCGGCTCGACCGCCGGCCGGACTGGGCTGAGGTCGAGACCCTGATCAGGCGCAGCTACCGGTTGATCGCGCCGAAGAAGCTGGCGGCAGGAGCATGATCCCGAATAGTGCGAAGCGGTTTTCGGACAGGATCATGCTCAAACAAAAAGACAACCGCCGAGTCTGATTCAACCAAGCTGGATCAGACTCCAGACCGGCCTCACATCCACGGCCGGTCGGCGGTGGCCTTGCTTTCGAAGCTGTCGATCTTGGACTTCTTCTCCAGCGTGAGGCCGATGTCGTCGAGGCCGTTGAGCAGGCAATGCTTGCGGAACGGGTCGATCTCGAAGGATATCGCGCCGCCGTCCGGCCCGCGGATCTCCTGCTTCTCCAGGTCGATGGTCAGCCGCGCGTTGGCGCCGCGGTCGGCATCGTCGAACAGCTTTTCCAGCTCCTGCGGCGAGACGCGGATCGGCAGCACGCCGTTCTTGAAGCAGTTGTTGTAGAAAATATCGCCGAACGAGGTCGAGATGATGCAGCGAATGCCGAAGTCGAGCAGCGCCCAGGGCGCATGCTCGCGCGAGGAGCCGCAGCCGAAATTGTCGTCGGCGACGAGGATCTGCGCGTTGCGATAGGCCGGCTTGTTCAGCACGAAATCCGGATTCTCGCTGCCGTCGTCGTTGTAGCGCTGTTCGGAGAACAGGCCCTTGCCGAGACCGGTGCGCTTGATGGTCTTCAGATACTGCTTCGGAATGATCATGTCGGTGTCGACATTGATGATCCGCAACGGCGCCGCGACGCCCTCAAGCGTGGTGAACTTGTCCATCTTGCGAAAACTCATGGGTCCGGAGGCCGCCGGAACGTTCCTGCGGCTGCATGTCGGCCCCGTTCATGACGGTGGATGCGTGGCGGGTCAAGACTGGAGTGATTCCAGCCGTTGTCGGGCCGTTCCGGCCGGCTGCTCAGCCTGCGGCAGCTTCGATCGCCTCCATGTCCTCGTCAGAGAGGCCGAAATGATGGCCGATCTCGTGGATCAGGACATGGGTGATGATGTCGCCCAGGGTTTCCTCATGGGCGGCCCAGTAGTCGAGAATCGGCCGGCGGTAGAGCCAGATCATGTTGGGCATCTGGCCGGAAGCGGCCTCCGAGCGCCACGGCAGGCCGATACCCTGGAACAGGCCGAGCAGGTCGAATTCGGTTTCCGCCCCCATGGCGGTCAGGACCTCCTCCGTCGGGAAATCGTCCACCTGGATGACCAGCCCGGCGCAGAGCGCGCGGAAATGCTCGGGCAGGCCGCGATAGGCCGCATCCGCGATGATCTCCATCTCGGCCAGCGTCGGCGCCGCGCGCTCGCGCCAGGATAGGGAAATGCCGTCGTCCTGTCCGCCGGAGGCGGGGTCGATATCGGAGGGCAATGTCATGGCAGCTTTGTAGGAAATGCCAGCCCGCGCGCCAAGTTGCGTCCATGACGTTGCGCCCGCCGGCCTTATCGACGCCCGCCCGGTTCCGGCCGGACGCGGAACGGTCGGAACGGCTGCCCGGCCTGAACGGCCGTTCACGAAACCTCCGGTGCCGCGAGGCGTTAGCCACCACGGGCGATAGGACTCAAGTGCGATCGAGGAGATATCGGATGTCCAGGATCACGATACCGGGCTTTGCCGCAGCGGCGCTCGTGGTGGCGCTGGCGCTGCCGGGCACGGTCTCCGTCGCTTCGGCGGCGGGGCAGGCGCCGGCTGGGCTCAGGGCCGGGACGCAGGCGGCGACCATCACGGAATTCAGCGACCAGCGCCGGCGCCAGCGCTATGTCCGGCGGCATTACCGGCCCCGGGTTTATTATCGGCCCTATTACCAGCCGTATCCCTATTACCGCTACCGCGCCCCGCGCTACTATGCGCCGCGCTATTACCGGCCCTATGGCTATTATCCGTATCGCCGGGGGCCGGTGTTCTCGTTCGGCTTCGGCTTCTGACGGGTGCCGGGCGGACAAAAGAAAGGCCCGCTTCGGCGGGCCTTTCTGCGGTGACATTTCGCGGCGGGCTCAGCGCCAGTCGCGGATATCCACGAACCGGCCGGCGATGGCCGCCGCCGTCGCCATGGTGGGCGAAACCAGATGGGTGCGGCCCTTGTAGCCCTGCCGGCCCTCGAAATTGCGATTCGAGGTCGAGGCGCAGCGCTCGCCCGGCGCGAGCTTGTCCGGGTTCATCGCGAGGCACATGGAGCAGCCCGGCTCGCGCCATTCGAAACCGGCGGCCTTGAAGATCTTGTCGAGCCCTTCGGCTTCGGCCTGCATCTTCACCAGCCCCGAGCCCGGCACGACCATGGCGCTGACATTGGCATTCACGGTGCGGCCCTCCGCGATCCTCGCGGCTTCGCGCAGATCCTCGATGCGGCCGTTGGTGCAGGAGCCGATGAAGACCCGGTCGATGGTGATGTCCGTGATCTTCTCGCCGCCCTTGAGGCCCATATAGTCCAGCGAGCGCTCGGCGGCGCGGCGCTTGCCTTCGTCCGCGATCTCGGACGGCATCGGCACGCGGCCGGCAATGGAGATGACCTGTTCGGGGCTCGTGCCCCAGGTGACGAGCGGCGGCAGCGCCCCGGCGTCGAGCCGGATGGTCTGGTCGAAATGCGCGCCTTCGTCGGACCGCAGATGATCCCAATAGCGCAGCGCTTGATCCCAGGCTTCGCCCTTCGGGGACTTGGGCCGGCCCTTCAGATAGGCGAAGGTCTTCTCGTCCGGCGCCACCATGCCGGCGCGCGCGCCCGCCTCGATGGTCATGTTGCAGACCGTCATGCGGCCTTCCATGCTCATGTCGCGGAAGGCTTCGCCGGCAAATTCCACGGTGTAGCCGGTGCCGCCGGCGGTGCCGATCTCGCCGATGATGGCGAGGATGATGTCCTTCGGCGTGACGGCGGCGGTCAGCTTGCCGTCGACGACGATGTGCATGTTCTTGGACTTTTTCTGCATCAGCGTCTGGGTCGCGAGCACATGCTCGACCTCGGACGTGCCGATGCCATAGGCCAGCGCGCCGAAAGCGCCATGGGTCGCCGTGTGGCTGTCGCCACAGACGATGGTCGTGCCCGGCAGGGTGAAGCCCTGCTCCGGCCCGATGATATGGACGATGCCCTGGCGGCTGTCGAACTCGTTGTAATATTCGAGGCCGAAATCCTTGGCATTCTGGGCCAGCGTGGCGATCTGCTCGGCGCTCTCCGGGTCCGGATTGGGCAGCGAACGGTCCGTGGTCGGCACGTTGTGGTCCACCACGGCCAGCGTCTTCTGCGGCGCGCGCACCTTGCGGCCGGTGTTGCGCAGCCCCTCGAACGCCTGCGGCGACGTCACCTCATGGACGAGGTGGCGGTCGATATAGAGCAGGCAGGTGCCGTCCTCCTGCTCGTCGACCACATGGTCGTCCCAGATCTTGTCGTACAGCGTGCGGGGCTTGCCCATCGGGGGGTCTCCTGAACTCTGAAACTTATCTAGTGTGTCTGGCGGGATTTCCTAGCGAAAACGCGAAAGCGCGGAATATGCCCGAAGCGCATAAGCAAAAGGGCCGCGTGGCGGCCCCTCCGCATAGTCGAAATGTGCCGGACCGGACGGGGTCAGGCGGAGGCCGCGGCCTTCTTGCCGGCGGCTTTCTTGCCGGCGTCGCCACGGGGCTCCTGCTTCTCGACGATGCGGGCCGCCTTGCCGCGCAGATTCCGAAGGTAATAGAGCTTGGCGCGGCGCACCTTGCCGCGGCGCACGACCTTGATGGAATCGATGTTCGGCGAATAGAGCGGGAAGACGCGCTCCACGCCCTCGCCATAGCTAATCTTGCGAACGGTGAAGCTCTGGTGGATGCCGCCGCCGGTCCGCGCGATGCAGACGCCTTCATAGGCCTGCACGCGGGAGCGTTCGCCTTCCTTGACCTTGACGTTGACGATGACGGTGTCGCCCGGCTGGAATTCCGGAATCGCTTTGCCGTCGCTGAGCCTGGCGATCTGCTCCTGCTCGATCTCCTGAATGATATCCATCGAACTCTCCGTGGCGGCGCAGCGGCAGGTCGACCTGCCACGCCGCGCTGAACAAAATCGCGATCTAGAGCATGATCCCGAAAGGTGGGAACCGGTTTTCGGAAAAGATCATGCTCTAACAAAAAGATACCCGGCGGGTCTGCGTCCGCGAAGGTTGGATTCAGACCTTAGGGGCTGGAACAATCTCTCCCGCCGCCCGGCAGGAAACTGCGCCGGCGGCTGGGGATCGGGTCCATTCGGCGCGCCCTATACGACAAGCGCGGGCGTTTGTCACCTATCTGGTGACTTTTTCGTCGCCAGCGCGGCGCGCCAGGCGGCCCAGAGATCGGGCCGGCGCGCTTGCGTCAGCCGCTCGGCCTCCGCCCGCCGCCAGGCGGCGATCCGGGCATGGTCGCCGGAGGTGAGCACGGCGGGAATCTCCCGGCCTTCCCACGCCTGCGGACGGGTGTAGTGAGGATATTCCAGCAGCCCGCCGGCGAAACTTTCCTCGACGCCGGACGCCTCCTTGCCCATCACGCCGGGAATGAGGCGCACCACGGCGTCGAGCAGCACCATGGCCGCGATCTCGCCGCCGGACAGCACATAGTCGCCAATGGAGACTTCCTCGAAATTGCGGCCCTCGATCAGGCGCTGGTCCACGCCCTCGAATCGCCCGCACAGGATCACCGCGCCGGACCCGGCCGCGAGATCCGCGACGCGGGACTGGGTCAGCGGCCGACCCCGGGCGCTCATCAGGAGGCGCGGCCGCGTGTCGTCCGGCGCGGCGGCGGCATCCACCGCGCGCCCCAGCACGTCGGCGCGGAGCACCATGCCGGGGCCGCCGCCGGCGGGCGTGTCGTCCACGGAGCGATGCCGGTCCGTCGCCGCGTCGCGGATGTTGCGGATATCGAGACCCCAGAGGCCGCCGGCCAGCCCCTTGCCGGCGAGGCTGACGCCGAGCGGGCCGGGGAACATCTCAGGATACAATGTGAGGACGGTGGCGTTGAACACGGCGCGGGCTCACACAGGTTCGCCCGGCGGCCGCGCCGGCGTTTCGAACAGGTCGGCGGGCGCGGCGATCTCGATCCGGCCGCCGGCGACGTCCACTTTCGGCACGAAAGCCCGCGAGAACGGCAGATATGCCGTGACGTTGCGGCTCGGGTGGCGCAGCTCCAGCAGGTCGCCGGCGCCGAAATTCTGCACGGCGACGACGGTGCCGACGGTCGCGCCGGCGGCATCGACGGCGGCGAGGCCGACCAGATCGGCCATGTAGAATTCATCGTCGTCCTGCGGCGCGGGGAGGCGCTCGCGGGGCACATAAAGGTCGGTGTTGCACAGCGCTTCGGCGGCGGTGCGGTCCTCAAGCCCCTTGAACCGTGCGACGAAGAAGTCCTTCGCGGGGCGCAGATGGGCGATCTCGAAGGTCCGGGCGCCGGCGACGTCGGTGAACGGGCCATAGCCGGCAATGGCGGCGGGGTCCTCCGTGAAGGACCACAGTTTCACGTCTCCGCGCACGCCATGGGCGGCTCCGATACGCCCGACCAGCACATGCCGGCCGGCGTCGGTGGGTTCGCCTGAGCGGGGCTGTCGTGCCATTCCGGTCCTCGCGGAAGCCGCTGTCGAGATCGAATGCCATCCTGTCCCACGGGGCGGACGGCCCCAAGCCGTTTCGGCTTGATGGGATCAAAGCCCGGACTCCGGGCTTTTGTTCTGGCGTGTTTGCTGAGGCGAATCGGTGCCCGCACCGCCTGAAAAGGCGATGGCGGATCGAGCATTCCGGCGCGGGAGGAGAGAGATCCTGCCGCGCCGGAATGCGCAAGAGTTACGCGCTCTCTGCGGCCTTGCGCTCCTTGCGCGGCACGGCCTTTTCCGGGTTGTTGCGGGCTTCGCGCTTGCGCACGCCGCTGGCGTCGAGGAAGCGGGCGACCCGGTCGGTCGGCTGCGCGCCCTTGTCGAGCCAGGCCTTGGCCTTGTCGATGTCGAAACGCAGGCGCAGTTCGTTGTCCTTGGGCAGCAGGGGATTGAAGAAGCCGAGGCGTTCGATGAAGCGGCCGTCGCGCGGCGAGCGGCTGTCGGCGATGACGATGTGGTAGAACGGGCGCTTCTTGGTGCCGGCCCGGGCAAGACGGATTTTCAGGGACATGTCAGCTTTCCTTGTGTGAACGAAGATTTGGGGACGAGAAGATTTCGGAAGAGGCCATGCGGCCCTCAGGCCGATGGGGATGGATGGCGCATCGGCGCGCTCTGAAATTCATTTCCGAGGTTCATTTCTTCTTGCCGATGCCGTGATAGCCGCCGGGCGGGCCTTTCGGCAGGCCGCGCGGCAAGCCGCCACCCAGCCCGCCGCCAAGGCCGGGCAAATTCGGGAGACCGCCGGGCAATCCACCCGGCAGATTCGGCAGTCCGCCGCCGGCCTCGCCAAGCCCCCCCGGCATCTTGCCCGCGAGCTTGGCCATGTCTTCCGGGCTCGGCATCGCGCCGCCGCCGCCAAGGCCCAGTATGCTGGCAAGGCCCGCCATCGGGCCGCGCTTGCCGGAGCTGACGACCTTCATCATGTCGGCCATGGTCCGGTGCATCTTCAGCAGCTTGTTGATGTCCTCGGCTTTCGTGCCGGAGCCGGCCGCGATGCGCTTCTTGCGGCTGTTCTTGAGCAGGTCCGGGTTGCGGCGCTCCTGCGGCGTCATCGATTCGATGATGGCGATCTGCCGCTTGAGCATGCGGTCGTCGAGGTTCGCCCCCGCCATCTGGTTCTTCATCTTGGCGATGCCGGGCATCATGCTCATCAGTCCGGACAGGCCGCCCATCTTGGTCATCTGCTGAAGCTGGTCGCGCAGGTCATTGAGGTCGAAGGCGCCCCTGCGCATCCGCTCGGCGGTGCGGGCGGCCTTTTCCGCGTCGATCGTCGCGGCGGCCTTCTCAACCAGCGAGACGATGTCGCCCATGCCGAGGATGCGGTCGGCGACGCGGGAGGGGTGGAAATCCTCCAGCGCGTCCATCTTTTCGCCGACGCCGATCAGCTTGATCGGCTTGCCGGTGACGGCGCGCATCGACAGCGCCGCGCCGCCGCGGCCGTCGCCGTCCACGCGGGTCAGCACGATGCCGGTGAGGCCGACACGCTCGTCGAAGGCGCGGGCGAGATTCACGGCGTCCTGGCCGGTCAGCGCATCGGCGACCAGCAGCACCTCGTGGGGATTGGCGGCCTGCTTCACCTCGGCCGCTTCCGCCATCATGGCGTCGTCCAGAGTGGTGCGGCCGGCGGTGTCGAGCAGCACGACGTCATAGCCGCCGAGCTTCGCGGCCTGAATGGCGCGCTGGGCGATCTGCGGCGGGGTCTGGCCGGGGACGATGGGCAGGGTGTCGATGCCGGTGTCCTGCCCGAGCACGGCGAGCTGTTCCATGGCGGCGGGCCGGCGCACGTCCAGCGAGGCCATCAGCACCTTGCGCTTCATCCGCTCGGTGAGGCGTTTGGCGATCTTGGCGGTGGAGGTGGTTTTGCCGGAGCCTTGCAGGCCGACCATCATGACGGCGATTGGAGCGGGAGCCGCAAGGTCGATCGCCCCGCCTTCGCCAAGGGTCTCCACGAGCTGGTCGTGGACGATCTTGACCACCATCTGGCCGGGCGTGACGGACTTGAGCACCTCGACGCCGACGGCGCGCTCGCGCACCTTGTCAACGAAGCCGCGCACGACCTCCAGCGCGACATCCGCCTCCAGCAGCGCACGGCGCACCTCGCGCAGCGCCGTGTCGACATCGGCCGCCGTCAGCGCGCCGCGCCGCGTCAGCCGGTCGAGAATGCCGCCAAGCCGGTCGGACAGGCTTTCAAACATGGTCTCTCCGTGGTCCTTGCCGTGGTCCTTGCTTCGCCGTCACCGAAGGTGGCGGCTGGGCGTGTCCCGGACAAGGTGCATCCAAACACGTTCGACGCCCGAGGGCGCATCGCGCTGTCGGGCGGTGGCCTCCGGCCTCAGGGGCCGGGCGGCGGATCGAAACGTGGTCTCTTACGAGATGCGGCCTTTTATACGCTCCGGTCATCCCGGGCAAGCGCTGCGGGGCCTTCCGGTTGCCCGGCCGCTTGCGGCAGCGGGAACCCGCTCCTATTTCCACGTCTGCCAGCCGGGCTTCGGTGCGCGTTGGCGAAACGAAACCGGACCTACCGATGCCGAAGCGCCCGACCCGCCGTCGCATGCTTGCCGCTATCGCCGGCCTCGTGGCCGTGGGCGGGCTCGGCGGCTATACGCGGGCCCGTGCAGCGCATTATTACGACGGCCCGGTGTCGGACCATTTCGACGGCGTGCGTTTTTTCGACCCCAATGGCGCGCCGCCCAAGGCGTTCGGCGATCTGCTGCGCTGGACCTGGGAGCGCCAGCGCGCGCCATGGCCGGAATGGACGCCGGGCACGGTCTTCGACACGCCTCCGCAGCGGGTCGAGGGCGCGGCCTGCCGCGTCAGCTTCATCGGCCATGTCACGCTGCTGGTCCAGACCGCCGGTCTGAATATCCTCACCGACCCGGTGTTCTCCGACCGGGCCTCGCCCTTCAGCTTCGCCGGGCCGCGGCGCGTCACCGATCCCGGCATCCGTTTCGAGGACCTGCCGCCCATCGACATCGTGCTGGTGACGCACAACCATTACGACCATCTCGACACCGCGACGCTGTCGCGCCTTGCGGCGGCACATGACCCCCGCGTCGTCACCCCGCTCGGCAACGACACCATCATGCGCGCGGCCGACTCCGCCATCCGTGCGGAATCCTATGACTGGCACCAGCATGTCGATCTCGGCGCCGGCTGCACGGCGATCCCCGTGCCGACGCGGCACTGGTCGGCGCGCGGCATGTTCGACCGGAATAAGGCGCTATGGGCGAGCTTCGTGATCGAGACGCCGGCCGGAAAAATCTACTTCGTCGGCGATTCGGGCTATGGCGACGGGTATCATTTCCGCAGCGCCGGCGAGCGTTACGGGCCGTTCCGCCTTGCCTGCCTACCGATCGGCGCCTATGAGCCGCGCTGGTTCATGCGCGACCAGCACATGAACCCGGAAGAAGCCGTCAAAGCCTTTGCCGACTGCCGCGCCGAGCGGGCGCTGGGCACCCATTTCGGCACCTTCCAGCTTACCGACGAAGCTTTCGAGGCCCCGCTCGCCGCACTGGCCGAGGCGCGCAGCGCCGCCGGCGTGACGCCGGAGCAGTTCGGCACCCTGCGGCCGGGCGAGGTCCTCGAATTATAGCCGGTGCTGTCGCCGCGCTGTCAGAGAATGCGGATAGACTTTTCGGTCGCCGCGCGGCGAGCGCGGGAATGTTTGCGGGGCGTGACCTGATGGCGAAGAAGGATTCGAAGATCGGCATCCCGAGCGACGACGAGATCGCTGCGCTGCCGTATCGCCCCTGCGTCG
>DATMEW010000131.1:0-4488 GCA_035556495.1 Xanthobacteraceae bacterium
AAGTCGAGCGAGCCGCTGGCCAGATCGTTCAGCGAGTCGATGGCGCTTTTGTAGGCGACATCGACCGTCTGGAGATTTGCTGCGGTCTTGTAGGATTCCCCGATCACCTTGGCGAAGGGGTTTGAAAAGGCGTAGCTCGCCTTGTTCCCCTTTTTTCGCAGGGCCTCCGTCAATTCGGTGAGTGACTTGTAGGGCGACTTTCCGTCCACCGCGATGACGAACGGAATCTTGTTCACTGTGGCGACGGCTCTGATGTCCTTGCCGACATCGATTGGCGGCGCCTTCAGAAGATTGGCATTGATTGCGGCGGCGGTTCCGCCGGAAACAAGAATCGTGTGGCCATCGGGAGCGGCGCGCGCGGTTGTCGTCAGCGCGACCATGCCGCCGCCGCCCGGCCGGTTCTCAACGATGATGACGTTTCCGGTCTGCTTGCCGATTTTGTCGGCAAAAAACCGAACCATGATGTCAGCGCCGCTACCGGGAGGAAACGAACAGATGAAGCGTATTTCCTTCGACGGATATTTGTCCTGCGCAACGGCAGGCGCCGTCATGGAGATAGCGGCCAACAATGCGAGCGCGCCGGAAACGGCCGTTCTGAGCATATCTTCCTCCTGAAAAGCGGCCGGGACTTCTGTCTCGTTCCCCCGCCGGACTGCTAGGGTCCAGATCGGTTACTTCTACCACACACGAACTGCGCTGAGGTAGACAGGGCCGGGTAAATTCGCGCCCGCCCCCGGCCGGATATCCGCGAGCATGGGCGCATGCATGAACCAAACGGGAGGAACGATGTCAGACCTGAAGAGCCTGGAGCTGCGCCTGAGCCGAGTCGAAGACCAACTGGAGCTTCTGCGGCTGGAAGGTGCCTATGCCTTCTTCTACGACCGCGGGGACGGCCAGGGGTGGGCAGCTTTGTTCACCGAGGACGGCGTCTATTCGGGCCGCCAGCTTGCCGGCATGGGTGAGCCGAACTTCATTCAGGGGCGCGCAAATCTGACCAGATTCTGCGAAGCAGGCCGCAGTGTCAGTTGCGTGCATATGCTGCACCTGCCGCATTTCATGATCGACGGCGATACTGCGACGTCGCGCATCCTCATTCAGCACCGCGGCAAAATGATCGACGAGCACGGCCGGCCGACCCAGACCCAGTCGGTCGGGTGCTATGACGTCTCCTATCGTCGCACCGGCGAAGGATGGCGCATCCACCGGCGCGTCAACACTTTCTACGAGCGGCAGATGCATATTGCCTTCGGCTTCGAACGCTCGATCCCGGATCTCGACGTTCCGCCGCGCCCGGAGTCCGGCGAATATCCATACCGGGACAGCAGGGGCTGATCGGACGGCCTCGCTCCGGCGACGGGGCGGAGGCGGCAGGCGGCTCCAGGGCGCGATGGCATGTCTGGCTGCCGCCCTCACGGCTCATCGATGTGCGTTGCAATGACGGCAGATGGCGCGACCGGGAACGCAGAAGAAGCCCTGCGGCCCCGTGCGGCATATGAAACCGTTGAATCCTTTTCCGTTGGCCGTCATGGTAAGCGCCGGGAGCATCGTAAAAGCTCTCTTGCCGATCAGGGAGGCACGCTTTGTATACCCATATCCTTATCCCGACCGACGGCTCTGACTTCGCGCAGAAGGGCGTCGAGCATGGCCTGGCGCTCGCCAAGGCACTCGGCAGCAAAGTCACCATCATAACGGCGTCCGAGGTGCTCGTGACGCCGAAAATGATGGGAGACTTCGGCTCCGTTACCGTTACTTCTGAACTGGATCGCCTTAAATCCGCTTTCAAAGCGCAGGGCGACGAAGTCCTCTTGAAAGCGAGGAGCGGCGCCGAGAAACTGGGACTGCCGGTCGATACGATCTATGTTTCCGACATCAAGCCCGCAGACGCGATTATTGAAACCGCGCGTGAGCAAGGCTGCGACCTCATCGTCATGGCCTCCCATGGCCGGCGTGGCATCCAGCGACTTATTCTTGGCAGCCAGACCGCCGAAGTTGTTGCGACGTCGTCCATTCCTGTGCTGGTTGTGCGCTGAACACAGGTTCGACGCCTCCCTGCAACAGCCCATGACGCAGGACCGCCCCGCCACCCCATCTGGCGCGGGGCGGTCAGGAATGTTCAGCGTCGTCCACCGCGTTATTCGATCTCCATCCCGAGTGACGCTCCGCATCCGAAGCGCGCGGTCGATCGCCGCCATTGGTTCCGGCCTCATCGGAGCTAAAGCTATCGTCCGTCAAACCTGATCATTTCGGGTAGAAGCCGAATTCACCTGAAGCATCCAACGGGAGGCTCATCATGACCAAAGACATCGACCTCATTTCACGCCGCACCATGCTGGCGGGCGGCGCGGCCGCGCTGGCGGCGAGCGCCACGGGCGGACGCGCGGCCATCGCGCAGGACGTCAAGTTTCCGACCCGCGAGGTCCGGGCGATCTGCGCTTTTCCGCCCGGCAGCGGCGCGGACGTCTTCGCGCGGTATTTCGCCGAAAACATGCGACCGTTTCTCGGTGGCACGATCATCATCGAGAACCGCGTCGGCGCCAGCGGCAACATCGCCATAACCCATGTCGCCCGCGCCAAGCCCGATGGCTATACGGTGCTGATCCATGCGCCGAGCGCCATCGCCTCGAACATGTCGATCTACAAGGATCCGGGCTACAACGCCGAGAACGATTTCGACATTCTCGGCAGCGTCTGCCGGCTGCCCTTCACCGTCACCGTGCCCGGCGACAGCCCGCACAAGACGCTCCAGGATCTCATCGCCGCGGTGAAGGCCAAGGGAGACAAGGCCAGCTACGGCACGACGGCGCCGACCGGGCAGGTTGCCGGCGCCTTGATGAAATCCATCCTCAAGCTGCCGATCGTCGAGGTGCCGTACCGCACCGCGGCGGATTCGATGAACGATCTTGCGAGCGGCGCGGTCGATTACATGATGTATGATCCGATCTTCGCCATGCCGTTCCACCGCAGCGGCAAACTGCGCGTGCTGGCGCTGAGTTCGAGGGAGCGGATGAACTCCCAGCCCGACATCCCGACGATGCATGAAAGCGGCGTGCCCGGCGTCGATGTGGTCGGCTGGTGGGGCCTGGCGGTGCCGAAAGGCGTGCCCCAGCCGATCAAGGACCAGCTCAGCAAAGCCTGGCTGCAAATGGCCAACCTCGACAGCACCAAGAAATGGCTGGCCGATTTCGGCGGCGATTCCTTCGTCATCGGCCCCGATGAATCGCAGAAGCTGCTGATCAAGGACGTCAAGGCCTGGGCCGATTACGTCAAGGTCGCCAATCTCGAAGTCAGGGGCTGAAGTCAAAAGCTGAGGTCAGGGCTTGAGCACGATCCCGAATGCCTGCCCCCGGACCTGATCCGGGGATGGGGACCGGTTTTCGGAAAAGCCTGCGCTCAAGCATGGACCCGAGTGATCATGCTCTGACAAAGGATACAGACGGGTCTCATTCAACGAAGCTGGATCAGACCCTCATCTGGACGACGCAATCTTCACAATGAAAAGGCCGGCGCAACGCCGGCCTTTTCATTGATTTACCCGCCGGCAGTGGCGGATCACGCCGCCTTGCTCTTGTCGAAATTCGCTCAGACGCTGTTGTCACCGTCGCAGCCTCCGCGCGAAATGCGGCGCGCATTCCGAACACGGCCGCGGACATGCCCGGCCGTCCCGCAGAGACCCCGCGCCTGCGCAAGCCGGCTTCGGCGAGGCCCGGGACGGCGGATCTTCGCGTCGGGCATATTGCCACGCCCCCCGCTTCATGGCTGAATGCACCTTCCAACGACGAGGAGGCATGCTGTGGACGACGCAAGCGTGGGTTGGATTGCGGCCATCATCATCGGTGGCCTGGCAGGCTGGATCGCTTCCAGTTTCATGAAAAGCGATACCGGCATCATAATGAATATTATTCTCGGTATCGTCGGCGCCGCGATCGCCAGTGTCCTGCTGGGTCTGGTGGGCGTGTCGTTCGGCGGGTGGCTTGGTTATCTCATTGCCGGCTTTATCGGCGCCTGCATCCTCATCTGGGGCGCACGCGCGGTCAGGGGATAAGCGGCACGCCTGACCTCCGGCAACGCCGGCGGCTGTTCGATCTGCCGGCCTGCGATGCGATGCGGGCCGGACGGCTTGCTTTGTGCCTGGCGCAAGCAGCACGCACGGTGAGCGCCGCGCGCGGGGATGGGATGGGATAGGATGGGGATGCGGACTTTCCCGCCCGACCCCGCACGGAGACATGCTGAACGATCCGTTTCGGCAAGGCCGCAGATCGAGTTCCGCCGCACAACTGCAAGATAACATTCTGTAGCTATCCTGCCCGCCCCACCGTGAGAATCCACCGCAGTCCGAGAACGCCGCAAGCCGGGAGAACTCATGACCCCACGAGTCTTCGTTGTTGCCGCTGCTCTTTTCAGCGTGATGGCCGGAAGCCCCGCTGCCGCTGCGCCGGAAGATGCTTTTCCGCACATATCGATGGACCCCGAGGAGCGGCTCAGCGGCGG
>DATMEW010000132.1:0-9641 GCA_035556495.1 Xanthobacteraceae bacterium
TTCCAGCGTGCCGAATGGAACATGGTGCCCTGAAACGTGTCGCGGCCCGGGATGTCCGGAATGTTCGGCTGGTTGAACAGCCCGGCCGCGGAAATCAGGACCGGCGTGGTGAAGGTGTCGCCGCTGCGCGTTTCCAGCAGCTATTGCGCGCCGGCTTCATCGAAGGTCGCGCTGACGACTTCCGTATCGAAACGGATATGGCGGCGGATGTCGTATTTCTCCGCACACTCCTTGATGTAATCGAGAATTTCGCCTTGTGGCGCGAACGGCGCGGACCAGTCGTGGCGCTGCTCGAAGGAATAGGAATAGAACCGCGAGACCACATCGCAGGCCGCGCCGGGATAGCTGTTGTCGCGCCACACGCCGCCGACGTCCGCTCCGCGTTCAAGCATGATGAAGTCGTGCATGCCTTCCTGCTTCAGCGTGATCGCCATCGCGATGCCGCCGAAGCCCGCACCGATGATGACGACCGGCGCATGATGGCGTGCGGCCGATGCGGCTGCGGTGGTGGCGCCGGCGGCATCGTCGGCAGCGACATGAACGTTCATGGGCGGCTCTCCTGCTGGTCGGTCGTGGATGCACGCACTGCCGTCATGCCCGGACGAGCCCGCCGTCGATATACAGCGTCTGTCCGGTCATGAAGGCGGCATCGTCGCTGGCGAGGAAGGACAGCGCGCCGACGAGGTCGTCCGGCTGTTGCGGGCGCGGAATCGCCTGTTTCTGCGCCACCGCCGCATAGAGTTCGTCCTGCGTCATGCCGCGATAGTTGTCGGCGAGGGCAATGGTGCCCGGCGTGCGCGTGAGACCGGGCGCGATGGCGTTGACGGTCACGCCGTCCTTGCCCAGATCGGTCGCCAGCGCCCGGGTGAAGCCGATCACTCCCGCCTTGCTGGCGATATAGTGGGTCATGCCGGGTGCGACCTGGCCGACCGTGTTCGAAGCGATGTTGACGATGCGGCCCCAGCCGCGCTCGCGCATGCCGGGCGCGAATTCGCTGCTCATCAGGAAGACCGCGTCGAGATTGGTGGAAAGGATGCGGCGCCAGTCCTCGAAGGTCACATCCGCGAAGGGCTGGGACGGAATGAGGCCGGCGTTATTCACAAGAATGTCGCAGCGTCCGAAGGCGCGGGCGACCTCCCGGCCGAGATCGGAGACGTCGTCGGGGTCGCCGACATCGCAGGTGAAGGCGATGGCGCTGCGGCCGAGAGCTTCGATCCGCTCGACGGTGTCCGCTCCATCCTCGATGTCCGCGACCACGATGTCGGCCCCTTCGGAGGCGAGACGGACCGCATAGGCCTGCCCGATGCCGCGCGCCGCTCCCGAAATGAGGGCGACCTTGCCGGCGTGCCGCTGCGCGAGTGCCATCCGCGTTTCCACCCTTGTTTGTGTGCACCAGTTTGACCAAATCGGAAGCCGGCCGCAATGTTCGCCGCGAAGCTGTGAATGAGGTTCCCATGGTGCTCGATGCCGATGCCCAGAAAGTTCTGGACGCCGCGAAACTGACCGGCGCGCCGCCCATCGAGACGCTGTCTCCCGAGGAGGCGCGACTGGCCATGAAAGCCCGGCGTGAGGCGCTGAAGCAGGTGACGCCGGGCATGGCCGAGGTGCGCGATCTTGCCGCGCAGGGTCCCCATGGGCCGATTCCGCTTCGGCTGTACCGGGCGGCCGCGGCGGCCGCCGTATCGCCCCAGCCCTGCCTCGTATTCTTTCACGGTGGCGGCTGGGTGTTCGGCGACCTCGACACCCACGACAATCTCTGCCGTCTGCTGTCCCATGCCATCGGCGGAACCGTGATCGCGGTCGATTACCGCCTTGCGCCGGAGCATAAATTTCCCGCCGCCTATGACGACAGCCTGGCGGCTACCACATGGGTGGCGGAGTATGCCGATGCGTTGGGGATCGATCGGCATCGCATCGCTGTCTGCGGCGACAGCGCCGGCGGCAACCTTGCCACGACGGTCGCCCTGACAGCGGCGGAGCAGGGCTATCCGGAACTCATCGCACAGGTGTTGATCTATCCGACAGTGGATCTGGGCTTCGCGCAGGAGTCCTACCGCCGGGTGGGCGAGGGATATTTTCTGACCACCACCGGCATGGAATGGTTTCGCGGCCACTATCTGCGCGGCGACGAGGATGTCGCGGACTGGCGCGCGTCCCCGTTGCGGGCAGGAGACCTTTCGAAGCTGCCGCCGGCCTATGTCGTGACGGCGGGTTGCGACCCGCTCTGCGATGAGGGCGAGGAATATGCAGGGGCGATGAAACGTGCCGGCGTGCCGGTGATGTTCCGCCATCTGCCGGGGCAGATGCATGGCTTCATCGGGATGAGCGGCTATATCGCGGCGGCCGATGTCACCATCGCGGAGATCGGCCGCTTCCTGCGGGAGGTCTGGGCCGCGACGTAACGGACGCCGGGTTGCAGTCGGCAATCACAAAAAAAAGGCCGCGACGGGGATGCCCGCCGCGGCCCTTTTACTTGGCAGCCTTGCGTCAGTTCAGAAACGCCATGAGGTGAGGCTGAACTTCCATGAAGCCACGATAGATCATCTCCAGCGCGACATACAGGATCACGGCCAGACCCACATAGGCGATCCAGCGGTACTTCTGAAGCAGGTTGGCGATGAAGCTCGCGGCAAGGCCCATCAGCGCGATCGACAGGATCAGGCCGAAGATCAGAACGTAGGGATGCTCGCGGGCTGCGCCGGCGACAGCCAGCACGTTGTCCAGCGACATCGACACGTCGGCGATGACGATCTGCCAGGCAGCCTGGCGGAAGGTCTTGCGCGGTGCGCCGCCGGCGATGGTGCCGTCGGCATTGAGGTCCTGATCGGCAAGAGCCTCGGTGGCCGCATGCTCATGCTCGTGCGGCGTGCGCAGTTCTCGCCACATCTTCCAGGAGACCCAGAGTAGCAGGAGGCCGCCGGCCAGCAACAGGCCGACGATCTGGAGAAGCTGGGTCGTGATGCTGGCGAAGATGATGCGCAGCACGGTGGCCGCGATGATGCCGACCAGGATGGCCTTCGCGCGCTGGTTCGCCGGCAGGCCGGCGGCGGCGAGGCCGATCACGATGGCGTTGTCGCCTGCCAGCACGAGGTCGATCAGGACGACCTGGCCGAACGCTGTCAGGGCTTCGGGTGTGATCCATTCAAACATGCAGAGTCCTTGGCTTTGCGGAAAGGTACAGGAGTGTCCGCAGGCAGCCGCTGCCGCCGGGGCCAGCCCGGAAGCACGCAACTTTCGTCACGCCGAGAGAGGACAGTTCCACGCGGGCCATTCCAATGTGAACTTCCAGTCCGACATCACAGCCCGTGAGGACTGCCAGAGGGGCCCGGCCTGGCAACGCGACTATTCCTTCAACGGAATGGCGTCGAATAGCAAGAGCACCTGGTCGGGTTCGCTCATCATGCCCGCCGCTATACCGATGAAAGCGAAAGCACCCGACACATCCCAGGCGGTGACATCGGGGCCGGTGCGCCAGGCGCCGGTCCACCATGCCGCTGCCGCGATCAGCACCGCGCCTGCCACAGCCAGAAGGCTGACGAGCGGCAATACGGGCACTGCGGGGCCATGAGGAAATGACAAGGCGGCAACCGGAACCAGGCAGGCTGCAAGCAGCAGTGCGCAGCTCCGGAATGCGACTATCCACCAGCGCGAGGCCGGCGTCAGGCCGCTGCTTTCCCTCGAAGGCATCGGGTTCTCTCCCACTGGTTGCGAGATCGGCAAGCCGACCCTGCAACCAGTGCACACGCTAAAATTCTCCGTGGCGCGGGTACAGTGGCTTCGATACCATAGTAAAAATACGGTATCAGACGGCGATCCGGCCGAGCCTGATGGCCTGGCGGACGAGAATGGCGACGCTTTCCGCCTGCATCTTTTCCATGATCTGGGCGCGATAGCTTTCGACGGTGCGGGTGCTGATGTTCAGCTTTCCGCCAATCGCCTGGCTGGTGAAGCCCTGCGCCACGAGATCGAAGATTTCGATCTGGCGGGGCGTCAGCCGCTCGAAGCGTTCGTTCAGATTGTCGTTCTGGATCGTGGACTGCTGCTGGGCGCGGGAGAGGGCGCGGTTGATCGCCGCGACCAGCGCGGCGTCGTCCACCGGCTTCTCGATGAAATCGTCGGCGCCGGCCTTGATGCCGGTCACCGCCATCGGCACGTCGGCATGTCCGGAGATCAGGATGACCGGCAATTTGATTCTGCGGCGTTCCAGTTCCCGAACGAGTTCGATGCCGTCCGTGCCGGGCATGCGGACATCGGAAATGATGCAGCCCTGCTGGCCGGAAAAGCCCGTGCTCAGGAACGTGTCCGCCGATGCATAGGCTTCGACGGTGAAGCCGAAAATACTCAGCATTTCCGTCAGCGCCTGCCGCACGGAAGTCTGATCGTCGATAACGATTACCGTGGGTCCGCTCATCTCGTGCTCATGGATTGCTGGCTTCCGGTGTAACGAGCGGAAGGGTGAAACGAAACTCGGTCTGTCCGGGCTGACTGTTCTCAAGCCACATCCGGCCGCCATGGGCCTGTATGATGGAGGCGGAGATCGACAGGCCAAGCCCCAGCCCCTCCAGCTTCGAGGTGGTTAACGGCTGGAAGATCCGTTCGGCGAGTTCGCCGCCGATGCCGGGGCCGTTGTCCATGACTGAGACTTCGATCATGGCGGGCTCGGCCAGTTTCCTCGCGGTGATTTTCACGATCGGATTTGTCGTCTGCCCTGTCTCGGTTACCGCGTCAATTGCGTTGCGGACGAGATTGAGGATCACCTGTTGGAGTTGCACCCGGTCGGCCATCACGGCCGGCAGCCCCGCCGGCACGGAAACCTGTACGGAAACCGGCGAGCGCGGCGGTGCGGCCCGCAGCAGCGCCAGGCTGTCGTTCAGCGCGGCGCGCAGGTCCGTTGGCTCATAACCCTGATCGCCGCGCTTGAGGAATTCGCGCACCCGTTTGATGACCGCCGCCATATGGTCGATCTGCTCGATCATCATGGAGATATTGCGGTCGGTCCGCGGCAGATCCGGCTCGGGCTGGCGCATGAGCTGCTGAGCGGACCGGGCGAGGGCCCGCACTGCCGTCATGGGCTGGTTGATTTCGTGGGCCACGGCCGAGGCCATGCCGCTGACGAGATTGAGCCGCGCCGCGCGGGCGGCGTCCTCCGCGCGTTGTTGAAGCCGGGCTTCCAGTTGCAGGGCGGTATGAAGGGCTTCCTCGCGCTCGGAGACCACGACGCCAACCGTGAGCGCCGTGATCGTCAGCACCAGCATCAGAAGCTGAAATTCGGTGAAGGTCGCGGCGTCGTAAGCCTGCATATGCAGCAGCGCGACGAGGCCGAGCTGGGTCGCCGCCAGGCTCAGGCAGGCGCCGTCGAAGCCATGACGGACGGCGGACACCACGACGGGCAGGAACAGCAGGTAGAACCAGATCGTGCCTTTTCCCCCGCTCGAACCGGCGATCAGCCACAGGCCCGCGCCGATCAATATGAGGATGGTCAGGATCTCGACCAGCGAGGACAGCCGGTCGGGCCATCGCGCCTCGGCCGGATGAAGCACGAAGCGCAGCATCGCCGGCGTCATGACCGCAATGCCGATCATGTCGCCGACCAGCAGCGGTCCGATGGCGACGGTCACATCAGTGAGGTCGATGCGCCCCGCGGCCATGAGCAGCGCCGAGCTTCCTGTCGCCACGCAGAAAGCGGCGACTGCGCCGGCCAGCAGCAGCACCGCCATGCTGCGGAGATGTCCGAGGTCGAAACCCGGCCTCGCATAGTGGCGGATGACGGCGGCCGCCGCGCCATAGCTACAGGCGGCGAGAAGCGCGATGGCGGCGACCGTCACGCGGCCGATGCCGCTCTGAGTCAGCAGGACATCGGACAGGATGACGCCGCAGAACAGGGTCAGGGCGTGAAGTGGCCCCCGCGCGATCATCAGCGCCAGAAGGACGCCGAGGCCGGGATTCCACGGTGTGATGGGGACGCCCTTGTGCTCGTGGATCGAGCTGAGCCATTCGAGGCCCAGATAGGCGGCGATGAAGAGGATGGACCAGCACAGCTCCACGCTCAGCCATCGGGAGGTCCGCGGCGGCGGCGCGTCCACGACAGCCGTTCGCGTCGCCCTTGGATCGGGAACGAGAGCGCCGGTATTGATCACGTCTGACCTGGTCACGTCACTGCGGTTCCGCCACGGAGTTCAACCTACCATAGACTACCATGGCAGAAACGCGGAGTCGGTGGGCCGGTCCGCAGGATATCGGACGACGAGCGGACCCGAGCGGACCCGAGCAGACCTTTGAAGTCTGTTGCTCTCGGCATTTGTCCGCCACAGAACGGCAGACGGATGAAATCGGGGGATCTGCCGCCAAGCCCTTAATGAAAGTCCCGCGAGGCCGGAATGACCCGCACGTCGCGTGGATGCCGGCGCAGGCTATGCTCGGGCGCGGCCTCCACTTCCGTCAGATGGGTCAGGACGGAGGACCAGTCCTCCAGCCTGTCCGCGACGAGATGCGTGACGCCGTCCTGCCGTTGCAGCCGGCCATGGATCAGCAGGAGCGAGGCGCCCATCGCCTCGGCGCGGAATTTCTGGAACAGCTTCGGCCACAACACGATGTTGGCGACCCCGGTTTCGTCCTCGATGGTGAGAAACACGACGCCCTTGGCGGAGCCCGGCCGCTGGCGCACCAGCACCACGCCGCCGACCCGGATGCGCCGGCCGGAGGCAATGCCGGAGATCGTCGCCGCCGGCACCGCGCCGGCGCGATGCAGACGCTCGCGCAGGAAGGCGACGGGATGGCCTTTGAGCGAGAGCCGCAGCGTCTGATAGTCGCTCACAACCTCTTCGCTGGCGGTGGTCGCGGGCAGGGCGGACGGCGGTGCGCCGTCGGCTTCCTCCAGCCCGGCCGCGACGAAAAGCGGCGCGGATGTCAGCGGAGCCGCATGGCCCTTGGTGGTCCACAGCCCCTGCCGGCGCGAAAGGGCGAGCGAGCCGAGCGCATCCGCCGCCGCCAGCCGGTCGAGCGCGCCGGCGGGGAGGGCGGCGCGATGGCGCACATCCTCCACGGAGGTGAAGGGCGCTGCGCTGCGGGCCTGGACGAGCGCCGCCGCCCAATCCTCGCGGAAGCCGCCGATGGTGCGCAGGCCGAGCCGCACGGCCCGGCGCTTGCGCTGCGCGCGCGGCTCCAGCGTCGTGTCCCAGTCGCTGGCGTTCACGTCCGGATGGCGGACTTCGACGCCATGCGCCCGCGCATCCCGCACGATCTGCGCCGGCGCATAGAAACCCATCGGCTGGCTGTTCAGCAGCGCGGCGGCGAACACCTCCGGAAACACGCATTTCATCCAGGCCGAGACATAGACGAGGAAGGCGAAGGCGGCGGCATGGCTTTCCGGAAAGCCGTATTCGCCGAAACCCTTGATCTGGTTGAAGCAGTTCTGCGCGAAGACGGGATCGTAGCCGCGCGCGACCATGCGGCCGACCATCAGTTCTTCATAAGTGCCGATCGTGCCCATGTGCCGGAAGGTCGCCATCGCGCGGCGCAGGCCGTTGGCTTCCGCGCTGCTGAACTTGGCCGCGTCCATGGCGATGCGCATCGCCTGTTCCTGAAACAGCGGCACGCCGAGGGTCTTGTGCAGGATGGCGCGCAGCTCGTCCGGCTCGCCTTCGCCCGCCGCAGGCTTGGGATAATCGATGTCGAAAGCCGCGCCCTTGGCGCGCCGTTCCTCGCGGCGCTTGAGATAAGGATGCACCATGTCGCCCTGAATCGGGCCGGGGCGCACGATGGCGACCTGCACGACGAGATCGTAGAAATTTTCCGGCTTCAGGCGCGGCAGCATCGCCATCTGCGCCCGGCTTTCGACCTGAAAGACGCCGAGGGAGTCGCCCTTCTGCAACATCTTGTAAACGAGGTTGCGTTCGCGCGGCACGTCGGTCAGTTCGAGCGGCCGGCGCAGGCCGTAAGCCTGTTCGATCATGCCGAAGCCGCGCTTGATCGCGGCGAGCATGCCGAGCGCCAGCACGTCCACCTTCATGAGGCCGACGATGTCGATATCGTCCTTGTCCCATTCGATGAAGGTGCGGTCGGCCATCGCCGCATTGCCGACCGGCACGGTTTCGACCAGCGGGCCGCGCGTGAGCACGAAGCCGCCGACATGCTGGGAAAGATGGCGCGGAAAGCCGATCAGTTCGCCGGCGAGATGGATCGCCTGCGCCAGCCGCGGATCGTTCCGGGAGAGGCCGGTGCGGTCCACCGGACCGTCCTCCAGGCCGCCGCCATAGCTGCCCCAGATGGTGCTCGCGAGGCGGGCGGTGACGTCTTCCGTCAGTCCCAGCGCCTTGCCGACATCGCGGATGGCGGAGCGCGGCCGATAATGAATGACGGTCGCGACGATGGCGGCGCGGTCGCGTCCGTAGCGCTGATAGACATATTGCATCACCTGCTCGCGCCGTTCGTGCTCGAAATCCACGTCGATGTCCGGCGGCTCGGAACGGTCGGCGGAGATGAAGCGCTCAATCAGCGGGTCCTGTTCCGTCGGATCGACATTGGTGATGTCGAGGCAGAAACACACGGCGGAATTGGCGGCCGAGCCACGGCCCTGGCAGAGAATGTTCCGGTCCGGATGCCGCGCCCAGGCGACGATGTCGTGAACGGTGAGGAAATACGGCGCGTATTTCAGTTCGCGGATCAGCCTCAGTTCCTTGACGAGCTGTCTCGCGATCTTTTCCGGAACGGCTTTGCTCCAGTGTTTGCGCGCGCCCTTGAAGGTGAGATGGATGAGCCAGCGATGCGGCGTCCAGCCTTCGGGCACGGGTTCGTCGGGATATTCGTATTGCAGTTGCTTCAGATTGAAGGTGCATGCTTCCACCACTTCCATGGTGCGCGCGATCGCCTGCGGGTGGTTGCGGAACAGCCGCGCCATCTCCTGCGGCGGCTTGAGATGGTGCTCGGCATGGGCGCGCAGGCGGAAGCCGGCCTCGTCGATGGTGGTGCCCTCGCGGATGCAGGCGAGCACGTCCTGCAACGGCCGTCTTTCGGGACTGTGATAGAGCGCGGCATTGGTGGCGAGGAGCGGCGCGCCGGTGCGTTCGGCTATCGCAGCGAGGCGATTGAGGCGCGCCTGGTCGTCGCCGCGCCAGAGTGGCGCCGCCGCGAGATAGAGCTTGTCGGGCCATGACGTTTTCCAGAGCCGCAGCCGCGTCTCGAAGGCTTTGCCCGGCCGTGCCGGAGCCGGCACCAGTGCGATGAGGCCGTCGCCGAGCAGCCTTGCCTGTTCGAAGGTGAGGCGGGTGTCGCCCTTGGCGATGCGGATGGGTTCGGGCTGGTCGTCAGCTTCTGTCGGTTGTGAAGCCGTTTCCGGTTCGGGTTTCAGTCCGGCGGCAATCGGATGGTCTGTTCTGCGCTCTGTCCGAGCCTGCAAGCTTATGATTTTTAAAGATGAATCGTCTTCCGTCTCTTTCAGATCATCCTCATCTTCGTTGGATATCTGGTCGGTGACGACCTCGCTTTTGCCTTGCGAGAGCAGGCGGCAGAGCCGGCCATAAGCGGCGCGATTGCGGGGGAATACGGTAAGTTCGGTGCCGTCCGTGAAGACCAGGCGACATCCGATAAGTAACTGAAGATTCTCATCTTTTGCGGCCGCATAAGCGCGCACGACGCCGGCGAGG
>DATMEW010000133.1:0-3047 GCA_035556495.1 Xanthobacteraceae bacterium
TGACCCTGGCCCTCAGAGAGAGGGGGATGGCAGTGCTGCTACTCCTGACCATGATCGTGCCCGCCGCGGCACAGTCCATCCGCGTGGTCGATGGCGACACCGTGCGCGTCGGTCGGGAGACGGTCCGCCTTGTGGGTCTCAACACCCCCGAGACGGGATCACAAGCCATGTGCGAGCGGGAGCGCACTCTTGGAGCGGCAGCCACCCGGCGCCTGCGGCAGCTTGTGGCGGGTGGCGGCGTGAACCTCCAGCGCGTGGCATGCGCCTGCCGGCCGGGGACCGAGGGCACGCCGCGCTGCAATTTTGGCAGGTCGTGCGCCGTCCTCAGGGTCCGCGGCCGAGACGTCGCCGATATCCTGGTCTCCGAGGGTTTGGCCGAGCGTTACGTCTGTCAGGGCACCCGGTGCCCGCCGAGACGGGGGTGGTGCGGATGACGGCTGCCCTCCGGAGCGAGATTTTACCGCCTTCCCTGCCCCCGATTGGGCTAAATCGGGAAGAAGCGGCCGCATTTATTGGCGTCTCGACCAGCCTATTCGACGAAATGGTGAAAGACGCTAGGATGCCCGGCCCCCGGCTGATCAACAGCCGGACGGTGTGGGACCGAGAGGAGGTCTATCTGGCCTTCAAGGCGCTTCCCCACCGTGAGTCACCCGCGCTGCAACCCAGCAAGCGCGATTGGAGCTTGATGAAGTGAAGTTCCGACACACCAATGGGACCGGCGAGACGGACCTGCGGTATGTCTATGAGGACCGCGACCGTCACGGGAAAACGCGCATCTACTTCCGCCGTAAGGGCCAGAAGAAGATCGCGCTGAAACACCCGCCGGGGTCGCCGGAGTTCTTCGCGGAGTATCAGCGCGCCTTTGCAGGAATCGTCGCACCGACGCTGCCGGTGCAGTCGCTCGTCAGAGCACGCGCCGCGCAGGGGTCATTCCGCTGGCTGGTGGAGCAATACTTCACCGCCGACGAATTCCTGAATCTCGATAAGCGCACCAAGCATGTCCGCAAGCTGATCCTCGACGGCGTGTGCCTTGAGCCATTCAGCGACGAGGACCCGACGCCGATTGGCACCCTGCCCTATGCCGAGATGACCACGCTCGTGATCCGCAAGCTGCGGGACCGCAAGGCCGGGAAGCCAGAGGCCCAGAACAGCCGCCTGAAGGCGCTGCGGCAGGTGTTCAAGTTCGGCGTCGCTGAGCAGCACTGCATCGCAAACCCGGCTCGTGACGTTCCATACGTCCAGAACGTCTCCGACGGCTTCCACACATGGACGCCCGCCGAGGTGGAGACGTTCCGGGCCAAGCACCCCCTCGGCACCAAGGCGCGTCTCGCCTTGGAGATCCTGCTGCTGCTGGGCGTCCGCCGTTCAGACGCGGTGCTACTGGGCAAGCAGCATGTGCGCGCCGCCGATCAGGTGTCCGAGGAATTGCGCGCGATCCATGATGGTCGCTGGGTCCAGTTCACCCAGCAGAAGAACAAGAATCGGAAGCCCGTCACGCTGATGCTGCCGATCCTGCCCGACCTCGAGGCGGTGCTGGCGGGGTCACCTCTGGGCCCGCTGACGTGGCTGGTGACGGCCTTCAACAAGGGCTTCACCGCGGCGGGATTCGGTAACTGGTTTCGGGATCGGTGCAACGAGGCCGGCCTGTCCCATTGTTCTGCACACGGCCTGCGCAAGGCTGGCGCGGCTACGGCAGCCGAGCGCGGCGCCACCCCTCATATGCTGATGGCGCTATATGGCTGGAAGACGCTCAAGGAGGCCGAGCGCTACACCCGGGCTGCCGACCAGAAGCGGATCTCCGGCGGAGCAATGCACCTCACGCGGGCGAAGGCAGCGTCAAGCTGACCCCCCAGGAATGTGCTTATCCAGCACCCGGGCCCGGTGCCGCAGCGTGAACCACCTGTCGGGCTGTCCGGCCGCTGCCATCTCGAAAACCTTCCGAGCCATGAACAAATCATCGACCAGGGCGAGCGTGCGCTGGATAGAATCGCCATCTGACGACCACTCGTCCACCCGGTAATTGAAATCGCGCTCGTCCATGTCTCGTGTCAACGGCGGCGGCTTCGGCTTGGGCTCTCCGCAGCCAAGAGACGCCCACCACGCCTCGTCGTCGCCTGGAGGTGCCGCAGACACACTGCGGGGCCGCGATGGCCGAGAGCCCTCGCCAACAGGCGGCAGGGGCTTGTTGCGGAGTGGATTCGGATATCGTGATCTGACGCGAGCCATGGCAGTTAGATTCCCCTGTTTGGAATCCCTCCCGTCATGTGGGAGGACATCTGCCAAGCAGTATTGTGGTTGGGCACTCGATCCGGAAATCGTAGGATTCTCGTTGAAAAACGAGGTGCCCAACCGAAGCCTAACGCATTGATCTACCAAGATTCAGCTAGACCGCCCCTGGGCACCATTACCATTTTCTCCCGGCATCTCAGAACGTCTCATCGTATCTCGTAAGATATTGATATAGCTAGATTTTATCTTCTTTTAGCGTCTGTCGTCATCCCGCTCCGTACCTGCGAATTTCGCCCGATCCCAAGAATTTGTTGGCCTCATGGAGGTATTTGCTAGCCCGAGGCCAACAACGGGAGGCATCAATGGCCTTGACAGATACGGCGTGCCGCGCCGCCAAGGGTCGGGAGGCGGACTACAAGCTCTCCGATGGCGGCGGGCTTTATCTCCTTGTGAAGCCGAGCGGCAGTCGGCTCTGGAACCAAGCCTACCGGTTCAGCGGAAAGCAAAAGAAGCTCTCCCATGGTGGCTATCCGTCCGTATCTCTCGCCGAGGCACGCCGACTGCGCGACGAAGCCAAAAAGCTGTTGGTCTCGGGAATCGATCCTGGGGCCAACAAGAAGGTTGCGAAGCTGACCGCCGTCATCTCGGCAACTAACACCTTCGGAGGCATTGCCGAGGAACGTCTGCAACGCCTTGAGGATGAGGGCGCTGCGGCGTCCACCGTCGCGAAAAACCGATGGCTGCTTATCGACCTTGCCGGCCCCGATCTCGGCGCTCGCCCAATCGCGGACATCACGCCGGCGGAAATCCTCGCGCTG
>DATMEW010000134.1:0-28016 GCA_035556495.1 Xanthobacteraceae bacterium
AAAGGGCCGCTTACGCGGCGCCCGCGGAACGCTGCTTTTCGAAGCGCTTGCGGTCATTCGGATCGAGATAGAGCTTGAGCAGGCGGATGGACTTCGGCGTCACCTCGACGAGCTCGTCGTCCTGGATCCACGAGAGCGCGCGCTCCAGCGTGAACTTGGTCGGCGGGGTGAGCTTGACCGCTTCGTCCTTGCCGGCGGCGCGGATGTTGGTCAGCTTCTTGCCCTTCAGCACGTTCACCTCGAGGTCGTTCTCGCGGGTGTGCTCGCCGACGATCATGCCCTGGTAGACCTTCCAGCCCGGCTCGATCATCATCGGGCCGCGGTCCTCCAGCTTGAACATGGCATAGGCCACCGCCTCGCCCTGCTCGTTGGAGATCAGCACGCCGTTGCGCCGGCCCTGGATCTCGCCCTTGTAGGCCGCATAGCCGTGAAACAGCCGGTTCATGATGGCGGTGCCGCGGGTGTCCGTCAGCAGTTCGCCCTGATAGCCGATCAGGCCCCGGGTCGGCGCATGGAACACCAACCGCAACCGGTCGCCGCCGGAGGGGCGCATCTCCAGCAGGTCCGCCTTGCGCTCGCTCATCTTCTGCACGACGACGCCAGAATGCTCCTCATCGACGTCGATGACGACTTCCTCGATGGGCTCCTGCCAGTTGCCCGCCTCGTCCTTGTGCAGCACCACGCGGGGCCGCGACACGGAGAGTTCGAAGCCCTCCCGGCGCATGGTCTCGATCAGGATCGCGAGCTGCAATTCGCCGCGGCCGGAGACTTCCATCGAATCCTTGTCGGCGGACTCCACGACATGGAGCGCGACATTGCCTTCCGCCTCGCGCAGCAGACGGTCGCGGATCATGCGGCTCGTCACCTTGTCGCCCTCGGTGCCGGCGAGCGGGGAGTTGTTGACGATGAAGGACATCGACACGGTCGGCGGGTCGATCGGCTGGGCCTTCAGCGCCGTCTCTACGGCGGGATCGCAGAAGGTGTCGGCGACGGTGCCCTTGGTCAGCCCGGCGATGGCGACGATGTCGCCGGCCTCGGCCAGTTCCACCGGCTGACGCTCCAGCCCGCGGAATGCGAGCACCTTGGTGACGCGGCCGTTCTCGATCAGCTTGCCGTCGCGGTCCAGCACCTTCACGGCCTGGTTCGGCTTCACCGAGCCGGAGGCGATGCGGCCGGTGATGATGCGGCCGAGATACGGGTTGGCTTCGAGGATCGTGCCGAGCATGCGGAACGGCCCGTCCTCCACCGTCGGCGGCGGCACATGCCGGAGCACCAGCTCGAACAGCGGCGTCATGCCGGCCTCGTGTGAGGCGTCGGGCGCATCGGCCATCCAGCCGTTCTTGCCGGAGCCGTAGAGGATCGGGAAATCAAGCTGCTCGTCGGTGGCGTCCAGCGCGGCGAACAGGTCGAACACCTCGTTCACCACCTCGTTGATGCGCGCATCCGGCCGATCGACCTTGTTGATGGCGACAATAGGACGCAGGCCAAGCTTGAGCGCCTTGCCGACCACGAATTTGGTCTGGGGCATCGGCCCCTCGGCGGCATCGACCAGCACGATGACGCCGTCCACCATCGACAGGATGCGCTCGACCTCGCCGCCGAAATCGGCGTGGCCCGGCGTATCCACGATGTTGACCTGGGTGTCTCCCCACTGCACCGAGGTGCATTTGGCAAGAATAGTGATGCCGCGTTCTTTTTCGATATCGCCGGAATCCATCGCCCGCTCCGCAACCTTCTGGTTGTCGCGGAACGTGCCGGACTGCTTCAGGAGCTGGTCCACGAGCGTGGTCTTGCCGTGATCGACGTGGGCGATGATGGCGATGTTGCGCAGAATCATGGGTGTTCCGGTGTCAGTGACCCCGTGCCCTCAAACCGCGCCGGCGAAGGATGGAGATACGGAATCCAGTCCAAAGCTAAAAGACGCCAAGCGGCCCAGGGAATTACCGGGGGCCGGGCGTATTGCGGCGCAATATAATGATTATAAAGCTGGGCGCAACGCCGAAATCTTGCCCACCCGGCAAATCGGCCGGATTCGGCGGCCCCGCCCGCCGCCAGGACTGCTCCTGGCGGCCTGTCAACAACCCATGGTTGCGGACTCCGGCGGCGGTCCTCCTTGACAATGTGGCAGGCCATCCCAAACTGACAGACATCATGATCGTGTCGTTGCAGATCGAGAGCGGAATGCGGACCCGGCGGGCTTGCCTGCGGGCGGGGCGTCTGCATGCGGGCTCCTAGCCGGACGGCTGCGTGCCGTCCGGATTGCGTGCGCTGCGCAAAAATCGAGCTTCCCTGCCAAATCTTCCGATCCAAATTCTTTCGATCACAGAGAAACGACGATGAATTCCATCAATACGCCTTCGGCCAATCTGCCTCCGATCACATTGACCGCAGATGACGCGCGGCGCCTGAGCTTCGTTGCGAATGCCGGCCTTGCCCGGTTGCCGCAGGCGGCCGCCTTCCTCGCCCGGGAGGTCGACCGGGCCGACATCGTGCCCCTCACCCAGATCCGTCACGAACTGGTGCGCATGGGCTCTCGCGTGACCTATCGCGACGACACCTCCGGCCAGCGGCGGACGCTGACGCTGGTCTATCCGGACGAGGCCAATATCGACCTCAACCGCGTTTCGGTGCTGACGCCGGTGGGCGCTGCGCTGGTCGGCCTGTCGGTCGGTCAGTCCATCGAATGGGAAACCCCGGCTGGCGATCCCCGTTCCCTCACCGTGCTCGAAGTATCGAGCGAGCCGGAACCGCAGCCGGACGGCCCCCTCGCGGCGTAAGAATGGACGCGCGCCTCAGCGTACCGGCCGGACGGGCCGCTGCGGACGGCGTTTGGCCGCCGGCTTTTGAGCCGGACGCGTAGGCGCGGGCCGTTCGCCGTTGCGCAGCAGGCCCAGATGCCGGGCCGCTTCCGACGCCACACGCTCGCCGGACTGCCAGGCCCCGGCGACGGTGCCATAGGCGGTCTCATGCACAGCCTCTCCGGCGAACCACAGGCGCTCGCGCAACGGCTCCATGAGGACGCGCCGCGCGCCCTGCCCGCCCACGACGGCCATGGCCCATGCGCCACCCGCCAGCGGGTCCCGGCTCCAGGCACTCGCGAGGCTGCGGCCGACACCGCGCCGGACATCGTTGCCGTAAAGCCCGGCCAGCCATTCAACAGCGAAAGCGGTCATCGCGGCGTCGCCCTGCGCCGCCAGATCGCGCGCGAGGCCGCCGCCGATATTGACCACGGACACGGCGCTGCCGCCGATGTTGCCGAGCAGCGCCGCCGTGCGCCCGTCATGGGCTTTCTCGAACACCAGATCGTCCGCCAGCAGGCCGAGCGGATTGCCGCGCAGTTCCAGCCCGACGCGCTCGCTGTGACCGAGCGGCAGTTGCCCCACCGCGTCCTGCTGGCGTTTCGGCAGGTCCGGCAGGAAGCGCAGACTCTCTCCGGCGAGCACGCCGGTGGAGACCGTGACGATGGCGGCGCGCGCCCGCAGGGTGCCGCGCGGGGTCGTCACCTCGACGCCGCTGCCGGCGCTCCAGTTGACCTGCCGGGCGGGCGTGCCGAACCGCGGCGCAACGCCGGGCACGGTCCCTGCGAGCCCGGCGAGCAGCGTGCCATATCCGGGCCGGCAATAGGCGATGCCGCCCCGGTCCGCGAAACGCGCGAAATCCTGAACGGAGACCTCGCCGACATCCCTGCCGCTGAGATACGGCCCCAGCACGAAAGCGACGCCGGCGCGCAACTCGCCGAGGTCTTTCGGCAGCGCCTGGGCCAGAACCTGGGCCAGCGCGACATCCGCCTTGCCGAGGCGGGCAGCGTCCATGATCGCCCGCTGGGCGCGGACCAGCGCCGCGAGAAAGCCCTCAAGCTCCACATCCCGGGCATTGCGGCGGCCGATCCGCAGCCGCTGGCCCGGCGGCGCAGGCGCGATGGCGGAGCCGCCGATCCCCGGCAGCGCTGCAGCCAGTTTCGCCAGCGGGTCCGTGTCGGCGGCGAAGATTCGCCACGCGCCGAGGTCGAAGGGCATCCCGAAGCGCGCCGTGTCGGTGAGGCAGCGACCGCCGGACCGGTCCGCCGCCTCGATCCAGGCGATGCGTGCGCCGGTGCCGGCGAGCCGCCGCGCCGCCGCGATTCCGGCCGCGCCGGCTCCGACGATGACCACGTCGAAATCCGGCGCCGCGGCGCCCGCGCGTTTGCCCTGCGCCCATCCCTTGCCGACGCCGGCCGGCCCGGCGAGGAGCGAGGCCATCGAGGCCGTGAGAAAGGAGCGGCGGTGGATGCGTGCCATGGGGTTGTCGGCCTCCGGGCGCCGATGCGCCGAACGGGCCCTCCTGTTTGCGTGGTTTTGGTTGCCGAAAGCTTTCCGAACCGGCCCGCCCGCGCGGTCTTTTGCCGAAGACATCGGGCTTTCCATGGTTCACGGGACATGAACGGCATCCGGCCTATGGCAACCCGGCGGCAACACCTCGCCGCTAGCGTCGGATGATCCGCAGGATCGTTGACAGCATTTCACAGGCGAGATCGGCATCATGGGATGGGTGCTCGAAGGCATAGGCGGCGCGATGGCCCGCTATCTCGACCGTCCGGTTTCGGCCCGCGAGGCATTCGTGCCGAGCGACCCGGTCGCGCTCGCCGCCACCCTGCGGCCCGGTGACGTGCTGCTGGTGGAAGGCGACAGCCGCATCTCCGGCGTCATCAAATATCTGACCCAGTCCACCTGGTCCCATGCCGCGCTCTATGTCGGCCGCATCGGCGAGCGCGAGACCGCGGCGGGCGAGCCGCTGGTGCTGGTTGAAGCCAATCTCGGCGACGGCGTGGTGGCCGCACCGCTGTCGAAATACGCCGTCTGCCACACCCGCATCTGCCGGCCGGTCGGCCTCACCGCCGAGGACCGCGCCCGGGTCTGCGCCTATGCGACGGAGCGCATCGGCTTCGACTACGACGTGAAGAACATCGTGGACCTGATGCGCTATCTGATGCCGCTACCGGTGCCCCGCCGCTTTCGCCGGCGGATGCTGGCGCTGGGCTCCGGCGAGCCGACCCGCATCATCTGCTCGGCGCTGATCGCGCAGGCGTTCGAGACGGTGCGCTATCCGATCCTGCCGCGCATCTCCCAGATCGAAGACGAGACGATGCGCCGGGAGATTCTCGAAATCCGCCACTCCTCGCTCTATGCGCCGCGGGACTTCGACATTTCGCCCTATTTCGAGGTGGTCAAGCCGACGCTTTCGAACGGCTTCGACTATCGCCGCATGGCCTGGGCAGACCTGCCGGCGCTCGCGCAGGCGCCGCAGATCGCGGCGCTGTCGGCATAGCGGAGCTTGCCGCACGGGCTGCCGGATCACCTCGCGTTGTCGCGGTATTCTTGCAGCCGGACATGGACCATCCCATTTTCATAGCCGTGCTGGAGGGCTTTGCATGATCACGGCCGCGTATAAGGCGCTGGCGCAGATTCTGTCGCCGCCGTTCCGCCGCATGTTGTGGAAGGCGGCCGGGCTGGCGCTGCTGCTGGTCGTCATCGCCGGCGTCGCGCTGCACCGCCTGCTGGTCTGGCTGGCCAGCCTCGGCGAAGGCTGGGCCGACGCCGCACTGGGGCCGGCCTTCGACACGCCGCTGATGCTGATATTCTGGGGCATCTCCATCGCGGCCGGCCTCGGCATTCTGCTCGGTTCGATCTTTCTCATGCCGGCGGTGACGTCCTTCGTCGCCAGTTTCTTCGTCGATGAGATCGCCGAACAGGTCGAACGCGCGCATTATCCCGCCGACCCGCCCGGCCGTCCGGTGCCGATGGGGCGCTCGCTGCTGGAAGGTCTCAAGACTGCCGCGCTGGCCGTCGGCGTTTATCTCGTGGCGGTGCCGTTCCTGCTGTTCGGCGGCCTCGGCGCGGTGCTGTTCTTCGTTGCCGCCGCCTATCTGCTGAGCCGGGAATATTTCGAATTGGCGGCGATGCGCTTCCGCTCTCCGGCGGAAGCGAAAGCCTTGCGCAAACAGCATGCGGGAGCCGTGTTCGCCGCGGGCTTCTTCATCGCGGCGCTGGTCTCGATCCCGATCGTCAATCTCATCACGCCGCTGTTCGGCATGGCCATGATGGTGCATCTGCACAAGCAGCTTGCGGGACCGCGCGTCGAACTGATCGAGCCGGAGCGGCGTGCGGCCTTGAGGTAAGCCCTAGGCCGCCAGCGTGGTCTTGCCCGGCCAGTGGCAGACATCCGCGATGATGCAGCGCTCGCACAGCGGCCGCCGCGCAAGGCAGACATAGCGCCCGTGCAGAATCAGCCAGTGATGGGCGTGCAGCAGATACGCCTTCGGAATCGCGGCTTCGAGTTTCAGTTCAACGGCGAGCGGCGTCCTGCCGGTGGCGAGTCCGGTGCGGTTGCCCAAACGAAACAGATGCGTGTCCACCGCGATGGTCGGCTCGCCGAAGGCGATGTTCAGCACCACGTTGGCGGTCTTGCGGCCGACGCCGGGCAGCGTCTCCAGCGTCGCGCGGTCGCGCGGGATCTTGCCGCCGTGCTTTTCGATCAGCAGGCGCGACAGCGCCACCACGTTCTTCGCCTTGGTGCGGTACAGCCCGATGGTCCTGATGAGATCGCGGACCCGGTCCTCGCCCAGCGCCACCATCTTCGCCGGCGTGTCGGCAGCGGCGAACAGCGCCGGCGTCGCCTTGTTCACACCGGCGTCCGTCGCCTGCGCCGACAGCACCACGGCCACCAGCAGCGTATAGGGATTGGTATAGTGCAGCTCGCCCTTGGGTTCGGGATTGGCCGCCTGGAAACGCCGGAACATTTCCTCGACCTCGGCCGGCTTCAGCGGCGGCACGGCGGCCTGCACGGCCGCGATATCCGCACTGACGCGCTTCGGCGGCGCTTTCACTTTGGCGGCGGAGCCGGCGCCGGCCCTTGCGACCGCCGTTGCCGCGCTCTTGCGGGGGCCTTGAGAGGCTGCTGGCGCGCCCTTGACCGTTCTCTTGACTGTTCCCTTGGCCGGGCGGCCTCCCGCCCTGGGCATGGCTGCCTTGCGAGCCGTGCCCGAGGCCGGCCGGGACTTTGCGGAACGGGTCTTTTTCGCCATGATTTTCCTATAGACAACACCGCGACAACGGACAAACGACGGGCGCGTCATCCCTGCGGGATCCACGCGCGGGAAACCAGCCATGGTGCAGGACTCCATCGCTACTGCGCGCGAGCCGGAAGCGCCGATCTTTTCGGCCATCATCACGCCACATCGCTCACTTGACGCGAAGGGCTTCCGCATCCTCATGCTGGTGCTGGGCGCCGCCAGCTTCGGCACCGGCGTCATGTTCCTGATGCGCGGGGCGTGGCCCGTCTTCGGCTTCTTCGGGCTGGACATGCTGCTGGTCTACTGGGCGTTCAGGGCGAATTACCGCGCCGCGCGCGCCTATGAGGAAGTGACGGTGACGCCGTCCGAGCTCATCGTCCGGCAGGTCAGCCATCGCGGCCGGTCCTGCGAATGGCAGTTCAACCCGCTGTGGACCCGGCTCGACCGCGAGGAGCATGAAGCCTATGGCCTGACACGGCTGTCGCTGGTCTCGCGCAACCTGCGGGTCGCGATCGCCGCCGTGCTGGGACCGCGCGAGAAAGAAAGCTTCGCCACCGCGCTGTCCGCCGCACTGGGAGAGGCCCGCCGCGGGCCGACCCGCACGATGCTCGACTGATCCCATCAGCGGACCGGCCCACGGCCCGCTGTCCATCGAGGCGCATTCATGACGGCTTTCCGGAAAGCGGGTGGTTCGGCGGCGGCGGCGGGCTTAACTCCGGACGACACCATGGAGGATGCCGCCATGCTCTCGCCCGATCGTGTCACCGAAACTCTGCCCCCCGTCTCGCCCTCGATCCCGCCCGTCCCTGCGGCGGCGGACGATTATGCCGTGGTGCGCCGCGCGCTCGCCTATATGACCGAGGACTGGCGCGCCCAGCCGGAGATCGAGGCCATCGCGACAGCCGCCGGCGTGACCGGCGATGACCTCCATCACCTGTTCCGGCGCTGGGCCGGCATCACGCCCAAGGCCTTCCTTCAGGCGCTGACGCTGGACCATGCCCGCAAGCTGCTGCGGGATTCCGCCAGCATTCTGGACGCCTCCTACGAGGTCGGCCTGTCCGGCCCCGGCCGGCTGCACGACCTGTTCGTGACTCACGAGGCGATGTCGCCGGGCGAATGGAAAAGCGGCGGCAGCGGCCTCACGCTGTCCTATGGCTTCCATCCCTCGCCCTTCGGACAGGCGCTGGTGATGGCGACCCCGCGCGGCCTTGCGGGCCTCGCCTTCGCCGACCCCGGGGAGGAGCGCGCCGCGCTCGCAGACATGCAGCGGCGCTGGCCCAATGCCCGCTATGTCGAGGACAAATCCATCACCGCGCCGCTCGCCGCGCGCATCTTCGAGCCGCAGCGCTGGCAGCCGGACACGCCGCTGCGCGTCGTGCTGATCGGCACTGATTTCGAGGTGCGGGTATGGGAGACGCTGCTGCGCATCCCCATGGGCCGGGCCACGACCTATTCGGACATCGCCGCGCGCCTCGGCAAGCCGAAGGCGGCCCGCGCCGTGGGCGCAGCGGTCGGCCGCAACCACATCAGCTTCGTGGTGCCGTGCCATCGCGTCATCGGCAAGAGCGGGGCACTCACCGGCTATCACTGGGGCCTGACGCGCAAGCGCGCCATGCTCGGCTGGGAAGCCGGGCAGGTGGCAGGCGGGTGACGCCCGCCCCGTTTCCGTCATCACCGGGCTTGTCCCGGTGATCTCGATCCCCAAGGCAGTGCGTTCCTGATCGAGATGGCCGGGACAAGCCCGGCCATGACGAGAAAGACGTCTATCCGCGTATCCGCGGTGATACTCACTCCGCCAGGTCGATCTTCTCCGCCACCGTGGCGTCGGCGTTGAGGCGATAGATGATCGGCACGCCAGTCGCGAGTTCGCGCGCGACGATGCCCTCCGGCGACAGCTTTTCCAGCACCATGATCAGCGCGCGCAGGGAATTGCCATGGGCCGCCACCAGCGTGCGCTCGCCGCGCAGCACATGGGGCAGGATCTCCTGCACATAGTAGGGCAGCGCCCGCGCCACCGTGTCCTTGAGGCTCTCGCCGCCCGGCGGCTGCACGTCATAGGACCGCCGCCAGATATGAACCTGTTCCTCGCCCCATTTCGCGCGGGCGTCGTCCTTGTTGAGGCCGGCGAGATCGCCATAGTCGCGCTCGTTCAAGGCAAGGTCGCGGATCACGGGCAAGTCGGTCTGGCCGAGTTCTTCCAGCACCAGCGACAGCGTGTTCTGCGCGCGCTTGAGGGCCGACGTATAGGCGATGTCGAACTGGAAGCCGCGCGCCTTGAGCTTGCGGCCGGCCTCGCGGGCTTCGCTGGTCCCCTGTTCGGTCAGCTCCACATCGCGCCAGCCGGTGAACAGGTTCTTCAGATTCCATTCGCTCTGGCCGTGGCGCACGAGCACGAGAAGCCGGTCGGTCATCGCAATCCTTTCAACTCAAACTCATCAGATATCGTTACAGGCCGAGCACGTCGGCCATGGTGTAATAGCCAGGCTTGCGGCCGCGCGCCCAGAGCGCCGCCTTCACCGCGCCGCGGGCGAAGATCATGCGGTCCTCGGCCTTGTGGGAGAGTTCGATGCGCTCGGCCGTGCCGGCAAAGATCACCGTATGGTCGCCGACCACGGTGCCGCCGCGCAGGGTCGCAAAGCCGATGTCGCCTTTGCCGCGCGCGCCGGTATGGCCGTCGCGACTGCGCACCGAACGTTGCGCGAGCTCGATGCCGCGGCCCTGCGCCGCCGCCTCGCCGAGCAGCAGGGCCGTGCCAGAGGGCGCATCGACCTTGCGGTTGTGGTGCATCTCCAGCACCTCGATGTCGAAGTCCTCGTCGAGCGTTGCGGCGACGCGCTTCACCAGCGCGGCCAGCAGATTGACGCCAAGGCTCATGTTGCCGGACTTGACGATGACGGCGCGGGCGGCGGCTGCGTGCAGCAGCTTCTCGTCCTCCGCCGAGCAGCCGGTGGTGCCGATGACATGGACGACGCCGGCACGGGCGGTGAGCTCGGCCATTGCCAATGTTGCGGCCGGCACGGTGAAATCGATCACGCCATCGGCCTTGTCCAGCAGCGCGGCGGCATCGTCCGTCACCGTCACGCCATTGGCGCCGAGGCCGGCCAGCTCGCCCGCATCGCGGCCGAGCAGGGCCGAGCCGGCATGTTCAAGCGCGCCGGACAGAGTCACGCCCTCGGCGGCAGCGATGGCCGCGATCAGGGTGCGGCCCATGCGCCCGCCGGCGCCGGCCACGATCAGCCGCATATCGCTCATGTCTCCGGACCCGTTTCCTGTGCCGCGGACAGCCCCAATTCGGCACTGTCATATACAGCAACCGAAAAGTCGGCCACCCCTGCCGCACAAAGCCCTGCCGCACCTCAGGCGGGTACGACACCCGCGATCTCTTCGACGATGGCGTTCGCGGCGGCGCGCGGGTCGGCGGCCTGGGTGATGGGCCGGCCGACCACGAGATAATCCGCCCCGGCCGCGATGGCGCGTGCGGGTGTCATGACGCGCTTCTGGTCGCCCGTCTCGCTGCCTGCCGGGCGGATGCCCGGTGTGACCAGCTTCATGCCGGGGCCGACCAGTGCGCGCAAAGCGGCGGCCTCCTCGCCGGACGACACCAGCCCATCGACGCCGAGGTCGCGGGCCTGGGCGGCGCGTTGGGCGACCAGATCGGCGACGCCCATGGCGAAGCCGGCGGCCGCGAGATCGGCATCGTCATACGATGTGAGTACGGTCACGGCGAGAACCTGAAGCCCGGAGCCCTCGCGCGCCTTCACAGCCGCCGCCATGGTCTGGGGATAGGCATGGACGGTGAGAAAAGTCGCGCCGCTGCGGGCAACGCTCTCGACGCCGCGGGCGACGGTGTTGCCGATGTCGTGCAGCTTGAGATCGAGAAACACCTTCTTGCCGGCGGCAACGAGGTCCGGCACCAGCGCGAAGCCGCCCGCATAGGCGAGTTCGTAGCCGATCTTATAAAAGCTCACAGCCTCTCCCAGCGTCTCGACCAGCCGCGCGGCGGCCGCCGGCGCGGGCAGGTCCAGCGCCACGATCAGCCGGTCGCCGGGCGTGAGAGCGGTCATCGGCCCACCTTCTGGGTGGCGGCGAGGGCCACCAGCTTGCCGAGGATCAGGCGAAGCTGCGCCGTCAGGCCGGGGTCCTTGAGATTGCCGTCGTCGTCGAAGGCGCCCTTGGCGAAGGGCACCGCGACCTGCTCGGCCACGACCAGCGCGCGGCAGCCGACGGCGAGAATCTGCCGCAGCGCCAACAGCGACTGGATGCCGGCGGACGGCCCCGGCGAGGCCGCGCCGATGGCGAAGGCCCGGTTCTGATAGGCCGCGAGAGACGGCTCGTCGCCGAGGCGGGCGTTGCCCAGCCAGTCCAGGGTGTTCTTCAGCAGCGGCGTGACCGAGGCGTTGTATTCGGGGCTGGCGATGAACACGCCCTGATGGGCCGCGAATGTCTCGCGCAGCTTGAGGCTCTCGGGCAGCGGTCCCTGGGCCTTGTCGAGGTCGCCGTCATAGAGCGGCAGCGAATAGTCCGCGAGGGAGATCAGCGTCGCTTCCGCGCCCAGCGCCGGCAGTTCGCGGGCGGCAAGAGCGGCAAGCTTGGCATTCAGCGAGCCGGAACGGGTCGAACCGGACAGGACCAGGATTTTCGGCAAGGCAGGCTCCACGGCAGGCTCCACGGATGGTGACCGCGCTGCATAGCATACCGCGCCGGCCTTGAGGCACGTTCGCGAAAGGGCTGAATTGCGAACCGGCGCGGGGGTCCGTTCAGCCCGCAAGCTGCTCCATGGCGGTGGCGAGCGCGATATCGCGCGCCGTGACGCCGCCGGCGTCATGGGTGGTCAGCGTGACCTCGACGGTCTTGTAGATGTTGGACCATTCCGGATGGTGATCCATTTTCTCGGCCACCAGCGCCACGCGCGTCATGAAGCCGAAAGCCTCGTTGAAATCGCTGAACACGAATTTGCGTGCGATGGCATCACGCCCGGTCACTTCGCGCCAGCCGGACAATTTCCCGAGCGCATCCGCGCGCGCCTCGGCGGTGAGTTTGCGGGCCATGGTCATCCTCCGTCGCAAGGCGCGGGCGTTGCGGCTCGGTCCGGGTCGGACAGGCCGTCATGCCGGGCGCGCCGGCGCCTCGATGCATTCGCAATAAAATCCCCGTCGAAATATCTCACCCGTTCGGGGCTGAAGAATGACCCATCGCAGCCGGCCAAGACAAGGCGCGCGGGCCGGCCCTCGCCCGCGCAGCACGGCCTCCGCCTGAATGTTCCTGAATTGTTCTTGACCCGAGCGGCCGCACCTGCCAGCCTGTGAACCATCGCGCGGACGAGGGGCGTGGCCGGAATGGCCGGGGAGCGTCGGCATGGTTCAGCGGGTCAATACGGTCGCGTTCGAAGGAGTCGAGGCCCGCATCGTGGACGTGCAGGTGCAGGTCGCGCCCGGCCTTCCGAAATTCAACGTCGTCGGCCTGCCGGACAAGGCCGTGTCGGAAGCGCGCGAACGGGTCCGCGCCGCGCTGGTGGCCTCCGGCCTCGCGCTGCCGCCCAAGCGCATCACCGTCAATCTCGCGCCGGCGGACCTGCCCAAGGAGGGCAGCCATTACGACCTGCCGATCGCCCTGGGCCTGATGGCGGCCATCGGCGCGCTGCCGCCCGACGCGCTGGCCGGGCGCATCGTGCTCGGCGAGCTTGGGCTCGATGGCTCGCTTGCGCCCGTCGCAGGCGTGCTGCCGGCGGCGATCGCCGCCAATGCGCGTGACGAAGGGCTGGTCTGCCCGGCAGCCTGCGGGCCGGAAGCGGCATGGGCGAGCCCGGATATGGAGATCGTGGCCGCGACCTCCCTGCTCCAGCTCGTCAATCACTTCAAAGGCGCGCAGATGCTGGCGCGGCCGCAGCCGCGCATCCGGGACGCCGGCCCCGCCGGGCCGGGCCTGCCGGACCTTGCCGACATCAAGGGCCAGGAAAGTGCCAAGCGCGCGCTGGAAATCGCCGCGGCCGGCGGCCACAACCTGCTCATGAGCGGGCCTCCCGGCTCGGGCAAGTCCATGCTCGCCGCGCGGCTGCCGGGCATCCTGCCGCCGCTGTCCCCGGCGGAGCTGCTCGAACTCTCCATGATCGCCTCCGTGGCGGGGGAGATCAAGGACGGGGCGCTCACCAGCCGCCGGCCGTTTCGCGCACCGCATCATTCCGCCTCCATGCCGGCGCTGGTCGGCGGCGGCTTCCGCGCCCGACCGGGAGAGATTTCCCTCGCCCATCACGGCGTGCTGTTCCTGGACGAGTTGCCGGAATTCTCGCCGCAGGTGCTGGATTCCCTGCGCCAGCCGCTGGAGACCGGCGAGGTCGCCATCGCCCGCGCCAACCATCGGGTGTCCTATCCCGCGCGCTTCATGCTGGTCGCCGCGATGAACCCCTGTCGCTGCGGACAGGCCGGCGAGCCCGGCGCCACCTGCCGGCGCGGACCGCGCTGCGCGGCGGACTATCAGGCGCGGATTTCCGGGCCGCTGCTCGACCGCATCGACCTGCAAATCGAGGTGCCCGCCGTGACAGCCGCGGACCTGATCCTGCCGCCGCCGGCGGAGGGCAGCCGGGAGGTGGCCGCCCGGGTGGCGCGGGCACGCGGAGTTCAGGCGGCGCGTTATGCCGCGCTCGGCCTCGACGGGGTCCTGCTCAACACCCATGCCGCGGGTCCGGTACTGGAAGAGATCGCCCGGCCGGACGACGCCGGGCTGGTCCTGTTGCATGACGCCGCCGCGCGGCTCGCCCTGTCGGCGCGGGGTTATCATCGCGTGCTGCGCGTCGCCCGCACGCTGGCGGACCTCGAAGGCGTGGCGCAGGTCGGGCGAAGGCATCTGGCGGAGGCGCTGTCATATCGGGGCGCCGCCGAAGCGGCCGCACCGGGCCTCGCGGCTGTCCGGGCCGGCGCCCAGCCGGACTCCGGCTTCATCCCGCAGCCGCCCGCAAGAGAATCGACCTCCGGCGCCGCGCGCGGGCTCAACTGAAAGGCACCTCAGAGACCGTTTGAAACGCCCTCGGAGCCATTCCGCTCGGAACTGGCCAGGAAAGAGGCTGTCATTACCGGGAAGATGGGTCGGGCCGGTCTGGTCTGAGCACAGGCCGGCCCCGCACAAGCTTGGCCCGGTGATGACTGTCCCTTTTCTGTCCAAGGTCAGGCCAACCTGAATGTCCAAGGACTTTCCAAACAGTCTCTAAGCAGCATACAGGCATCCGAGTGCGAGTTGCCGTCGGACCTCTCCCTTCTCCGGCTTCGGCGGAACGTTCGCTGGCCGGCTGGCCGGATGTAGCCCCGCCCCGGCGGCGGAACGCCAGTCACAACCGGCCGCCGATCGTTGCGAGAGCGGACCAGGCAGTGGGCCCAATCGGATCGCGCCAGACTCCGGCCGGGATCGCCTGCGGCGAAGGGCGCTGCGGGACCGGCATGCCCCGGACGCGCGATGGCATCCGCAAGCCCGCGAATCCCCACTCCGCCCACAGGGTGAAACCGGGCACGCCAGCCATGGCTTCGGCCAGCCCCAGCCCCGGAGCCCGACCCGACCCGACCACAATCACCGGCCGATGGCGCGGCAGCGCCGTTTACCCGCCGTCAACCCTAAGAAACAAAGAACCTGCGGGAGAGCGTCCGCAGAGGCTCCCGGCAACGATCCGGCAATGCGGCAGCCGACATGCTGGGCCATCGACCTTTCAGGCAAGCCTGCCTGCCGATCCGGATGATCCGCCCCATGGCGCGCCCGCTGTCCCAGTTGCTCACATCGAAAATGCCGCGCGGGCTGCGCGCACGCGCGCGAGGACGGGGAGAAGCCCCCGGCCATCCCTTCGCGAGCGGCGCGCTGGCGCTCCTCGCCGCGGCGGCCGGTGCGGTCCTGTTCAGGTCCCTGGTGTCGGCGGACAGTGTCCTTGCGCCGGCGCTGTTCGCATTCAGCGTCGGGGGAAGCGTCCTGTTCGCGGGGCTGTTCCTGCGGACCCGGCGGCTGGCGCGCGCCCTGCGCGATCACGGCGAGCGGCTGGCGGACCAGATCTGGGAGTTGCGCGAGGACGGCGAGCAGACGCGGCTGTTCCTCGACAGCCAGGGCGACCTCATCGTCCGCAGCGATGGCGACGGCCGGATCGTCTTCGCCAACGACGCCTATTGCGACCTCGTCGGCCGCCCGCTGTCGGCCATCCTGGACGGCGGCGGCGCGCCGGAGATTCTGGAGCAGAGCCCGGCGGAAATCCTGAGCGACGGCACCCGGCTCCATGACCAGCGGATCGCCGCGCTGCCTGCCCCGCGCTGGATCGCGTGGCGCGAGGCACCGGTGCGGATCGGCAACGGCATCGGAATGCAGGCGGTGGGGCGCGACATCACCAAGCGGATCGAGGCCGAACAGGCGCTGGCCGCGGGGCGGGACAATGCCGAAGCGGCGAGCCGGGCCAAATCCCGCTTTCTCGCCATGGCCTCCCACGAAATCCGCACGCCGCTCGGCGGCATCCTCGGCATGGCCGGCCTGCTGGCCGAAACGCCGCTGACGCCTGAACAGACGACCTATCTCACCGCGATCCGCCAGTCCGGCAAGCTGCTCCACGAGCTGACGGAGGACGTGCTCGACCTTGCCCGCGCGGAAGCCGGGCGGCTGACCCTCGAAAGCGGACCCTTCCGGCTGCGCCCGCTGCTGGAGGAGATCGTCGAGCTGCTCGCGCCCCGGGCCCAGGCCAAGGGCCTCGCCATCGCGGCGGATCTCGACGATTCCGTGGATATCGAAGTGACCGGCGACGCCGCGCGGCTGCGTCAGGTGCTCATCAACCTGCTCGGCAATGCCATCAAATTCACCGAGACCGGCGGGGCCACGCTGGTCGCGGAAGCGGGCGACGGCCCCGACGAGATCATGATCGAGGTGCGGGACACCGGGGCCGGCATCGCGGCCGATGCCCAGGCGCGTATTTTCGGCGAGTTCGAACAGGCCGATTTCGGCGGGGCGCGCAGCCCGGATGGCGCCGGCCTCGGCCTCGCCATTTCCCAGCGCATCGTGGACCTGATGGGCGGCCGTATCGCGCTCGACAGCCGCCCCGGCGAAGGCGCGACTTTCCGGCTCTCCATTCCCCTGCCGCGGTCCGCCACGGCTCAGGCTCCGGTGTCGCCGGGGCCTGACCTCACCGGGCAGGAAATCCTCATCGTATCGCCTTTCGCCACGGATGCGAGGCTGCTGGCACGCCGCCTCGGCCGCTGGGGCGCCAAGACCTGCCAGGCGGCGGACGCGCAGATCGCAGCCGCGCTGCTGCCGGAGCGGGCCTGGTCCGCCCTGCTGGTGGATGAGGCGATCGCGGCCAGCGAGCGGGCCGTGCTGACAGCGCGGGCCGGGCGCGACACCCGCCGGCTGCTGCTGGTCACGCCGGCCGGCCGGCGCGACGTGCTGACGGAAGACGCCAACGGTCCGGACGGCTTCGGCGGCTATCTGGTCAAGCCGGTCCGCATCGCATCGCTAGCCGGGCAACTGGCCGGTCCGCTTTCCGGCAGCCATTCCGCCGCCATCGCCGCTGCCCCGCCGATCGCCAACGCTGGCGGCGACACCGACGACGATGCCGGTGACGACCTCGAAATGGGCCTCGCCGCGGCGCTGGCGGAGAATCTGGCGGCGACGCTGCCGGTTCCCGCCGCCGCGGGGAATACCGATGGTCTCGCCATTCTCGTGGCGGAAGACAACGACATCAACGCTCTGCTCGCGCGCGCCCTGCTCGCGCGGCTCGGCCACACGGCCACGCTGGCCACGAATGGCGCGGCGGCCGTGGCCGCCTGGACCGAAGCCCGCGCCAGCGGCGCCCCCTTCGACGTGATCCTCATGGATATTCACATGCCGGGACTGGACGGGCTCGAAGCCACCCGGCGCATCCGCGCGGCGGAAGCCAGCGCCGCCTCTGGTTCCGTTCCGGCAGCCGGCTCCCGTCCGGTCGCCATTCTGGCGCTGACCGCGAACGATCTTGAGGAAGACCGCGCCGCCAGCCGGGCGGCGGGCATGGACGGCTTCCTCGTCAAGCCGCTGGATCGCGACAGGCTTCATGCCGTTCTCGCGCCGATTCTCCAGCAGCGCGAGCGGGCGCGCAATCATCTGGCCGCCTGAGCCCGGTTGTCATAAAAGCTACCGAACGCCATGCTTAAGAGACGGGGCGGGCGCGAATCGCCCGGCTCGCGCCGACGCGCTGGCGGGCCGTCTCGGCCTGTCGGCGTCGCATGCCGCGCCGGCGGACGGCGCGGTCCGGTCAGGGCGGCGCCGTGCGCCATCGGGAACCGATTGATGATGATGAACCGGGCTTTTGAACTGCGCGACGGGGTCGTGTCACGGCTGCGCACGGCGGGCATGTTCGGCGCGCCGGGACTGGTTCCGACGCTCCGGGCTTACTCCGGTATCCGAGTGCGCCAGACCGGCGAGACGCCGGACACCGGCGCGCCGCTCGGCCGGCTCGGCACGCTGGACGTGCGGCTGGCGAGCACCGCCGCCGAAATCCGCCAGGCGCAGAAGCTGCGCTATCAGGTTTTCTATGGCGACGGCCCGGCCATCGCCGACACCACCACCCGCCTCGCCCGGCGGGACGTGGACGCGTTCGACGCCATCTGCGACCATCTGCTGGTGATCGACCACGGCATCGAACACGCCCAGCGCAAGTTGCCCGTGGTCGGCACCTACCGCCTGCTGCGCCAGGACATGGCGGAGCGCCATGGCGGCTTCTACACCGCGAACGAATTCGACATCAGCCACCTCGTGGCCCGCCACCCGGACAAGCGGTTCCTCGAACTCGGCCGCTCCTGCGTGCTGCCGCCGTATCGCAACAAGCGCACGGTCGAGCTGCTGTGGCACGGCGTCTGGAGCTACGTCCGGCGCAACAACATGGATGTGATGATCGGCTGCGCCAGCCTCGAAGGCACCGATCCCGACAAGCTCGCGCTGCCGCTGTCCTTCCTCCATCACTTCGCCCGCGCGCCGGAGCCCTGGAACGCGACAGCGCTGCCGCAGCGGCGCGTGGAGATGAACCGCCTGCCGAAGGCCAGGGTCGATCCCAAGGAGGCGCTGCGACGGCTGCCCCCGCTCATCAAGGGCTATCTGCGGCTCGGCGCGCAGATCGGCGACGGCGCGGTGATCGACCGCCAGTTCGGCACCACCGACGTGCTGATCGTCCTTCCCGTGAGCGCGATCACCTCCCGCTACATCGGCCATTTCGGCGCCGATGCCTCGCGCCACGCGGCGTGACCCGCGGTTCCGTTTTTCGCTGGCCCGTTAGTCAGCGTGAGTGGCGCTCCGGTCAGGCCGAGGCGTCCGCTTTCCCGGCGAACCGGCTGCGCCGATATCGCCGGCCCCTATAGCCGGCGCAGCTCCACCGTATCCACGCAGTGGTTACGGCCCTTGGTCAGGATCAGATCCGCGCGCTGGCGCGTCGGCAGAATGTTCTCGTGAAGGTTCACGCGATTGATCCGGTTCCAGATGCCGGTCGCCACCGCCGTCGCTTCGTCATCCGACAGCGCGGCATAGCGGTGGAAATAGGATTTCGGATCGCGGAAGGCGGTGCCGCGCAGGGTCAGGAACCGGTTCACGTACCAGCCCAGCAAGGTCTCCTCGCCGGCGTCGAGATAGACCGAGAAGTCGAAGAAATCCGACACGAAGGGGATGCCCATGCCGTCTCTCGGCGGGCGGCCGGTCTGGAGCACGTTCAGCCCCTCGACGATGAGGATGTCCGGCCGGTCGATCTCGATCCACTGGTTCGGCACGACGTCATAGACGAGGTGGGAATAGATCGGCGCGCGGGCCGGCCGGCGGCCGGCCTTGATGTCGGTGAGGAAACGCAGCAGCGCCGGCAGATCGTAGCTTTCCGGGAAGCCCTTCTTCTCCATCAGCCCTTCGCGTTCCAGCACGATGTTGGGATAGAGAAAACCGTCCGTGGTCACCAGATCGACCTTCGGCGTGTTGGGCCAGCGCGCCAGCAGCGCCTGGAGCACGCGCGCGGTGGTGGACTTGCCGACCGCGACCGATCCGGCCACGCCGATCACATAGGGAAGCTTGGTGTCCTCGGTGCCGAGGAAGCCCTGCTGCGCGCGAAACAGGCGCTGGGTCGCGGTGACATACAGCGACAGCAGGCGCGAGAGCGGCAGATAGATGTCCTCCACCTCCGCGATGTCCAGCCGATCGTGCAGCGAGCGCAGCCGCGTGATTTCCTCCGGCGTCAGCGTCAGCGGCGTGTCCGCGCGCAACGCCGCCCATTGCTGGCGCGTGAACACGCGATAGGGCGAGAGCTGTTCGGGAAGGCGCTGATCCATAGGTGTTCCGACGACTGTTTCCGACGGCATTGGTACGGCCTCGGGCCGGACGGCTCAGCCGGACGGCCGCGCCGCCTTTTCCTCAAGGCCGGACTGACCGGTCCGCGCGGCCAGTTCCGCCTCCACCGCGGCCAGCGGCACGCCGCGCGCGGCCAGCAGCACCAGCAGATGGTAGAGCACGTCCGCCGCTTCGGAGGCGAGCCGCTCCGGCGTGTCGCTCACGGCTGCGATGATCGCCTCGGCGGCTTCCTCGCCGAATTTCTTGGCACAATGGGGCGCGCCCTTGTCGAGCAGCTTGCGGGTGTAGGATTCCGTCGCCGGCGCCGTGGCGCGCTCGCGCAGCCGCGCCTCAAGGTCGCGCAGGGTGAAATCGGCGGTGGTCGCTGGGTCGGGCATCAGGGTGTCGCCGTCCGATCGTCTGGTTGATCTATCACAGATCCTGTCGTGGATATTGTCATGGATCCTGCCGCACGGGTAAGCCGGCCTGCGCCATCCGTGCCTTGGCCTCACCGATGGTGTGCTGGCCGAAATGGAAGATGGATGCCGCCAGCACCGCCGCGGCATGGCCGTCCCGCACGCCCTCGACGAGATGGTCCAGCGTGCCGACGCCGCCGGAGGCGATCACCGGCACGGTGACGGCATCCGCCACCGCCCGCGTCAGCGCAATGTCGAACCCCTCGCCGGTGCCGTCGCGGTCCATCGAGGTCAGCAGGATTTCGCCCGCGCCCAGCGCGACGACCTCCTGCGCGTATTCCACCGCGTCGATGCCGGTGGCGTTGCGGCCGCCATGGGTGAAGATCTCGAACCGGTCGGCCTCGCCGGGAGCGGACACCTTCTTGGCGTCGATGGCGACGACGATGCACTGGTTGCCGAACTTCGAAGCCGCCTCGCGCACGAACTCGCGCCGGCTCACGGCGGCGGTGTTGATCGAGACCTTGTCGGCCCCGGAGGTCAGCAGCCGGCGGATATCCTCCACCGTGCGCACACCGCCGCCGACCGTGAGCGGCATGAAACAGGCTTCCGCCGTGCGCCGCACGACATCGAGGATGGTGCCGCGGTTCTCGTGGCTCGCGGTGATGTCGAGGAAGGTCAGCTCATCCGCCCCGGCGGCGTCATAGGCAATCGCCGCCTCGACCGGATCGCCGGCATCGCGCAGGCCGACGAATTTCACGCCCTTGACGACGCGGCCGTCCTTCACGTCCAGACAGGGGATGAGGCGAACCTTGAGCATGATGTTTCAGGCCGCCATGCGGGCGGCGCGGATGAGCGCAAGTGCCGCCGCCGGGTCGAGCCGGCCGTCGTAAAGCGCGCGACCCGCGATGGCCCCGGCGAGTTTCGACGCCGCCGGCGTCAGCAGCGCCTCGACATCGGCGATGGAGGCGAGGCCCCCGGATGCGATGACGGGGATCGACACCGCCTCCGCCAGCGCGATGGTGGCGTCGAGATTGAGGCCCTTGAGCAAGCCGTCACGGGCGATGTCCGTGTAAATGATGGCGGCGACGCCGGCGTCCTCGAACCGTTTCGCGATCTCCAGCGCGGAGAGCTGCGAGGTTTCCGCCCAGCCTTCGACCGCGACATTGCCGTCGCGGGCGTCGAGCCCGACCGCGACGCGGCCGGGATGGGTGCGGGCGGCCTCCTTCACGAAAGCCGGATCGCGCACCGCGGCCGTGCCGATGATGACGCGGGTGACGCCCTTGCCGAGCCAGCCGTCCACGGTCGCCATGTCGCGCACGCCGCCGCCGAGCTGCACCGGCAGGCTGACGGTCTCCAGAATGCGGTCGATGGCGGCGGCATTCACCGGCTTGCCGGCGAAGGCGCCGTCGAGATCGACGATATGCAGATATTCGAAGCCCTGGCTTTGGAACACATGGGCCTGCGCCGCGGGATCGCGGTTGAACACGGTGGCGCGGGCCATATCGCCCTGTTCGAGGCGCACGGCGAGGCCGTCCTTGAGGTCGATGGCGGGAAAGAGAATCACGGTTTCCACTTCAGAAAATTGCCGATGAGCCGCAAGCCGAGGCGCTGGCTCTTTTCGGGATGGAACTGGGTGCCGACCACGGTGTCCCGGCCGACCACCGCCGTCACCGGGCCGCCATAATCGGCCTCCGCCACGATATCCGTGGCATGGGCGGCTTTCAGATGGAAGGAATGGACGAAATAGGCATGCAGGCCCTGCGTGCCCAGCGCGATGCCGTCCAGCAGGGCATGGGGCCGGATCTCGATCAGCGTGTTCCAGCCCATATGCGGGATCTTCAGCGCCGGATCCGCCGGAGCAATCGGCACCACGTCACCGGGAATCCAGCCGAGCCCTTCGGCCTCCTCGTATTCGCGGCCGCGGCTCGCGAGGAGCTGCATCCCGACGCAGATGCCGAGGAACGGCCGGCCTCGCGCCTGTACGCTTTCGGTCATGGCCGCGACCATGCCGTCCACCGCGTCGAGGCCACGCCGGCAGTCCGCGAAGGCGCCCACGCCCGGCAGCACGATCCGGTCCGCCCGCGCCACGACATCGGGGTCGCTGGTGACGAGAACCGGCTGGTCCAGCCCGGCCTCCCGCGCGGCCCGTTCGAAGGCTTTCGCGGCGGAATGGAGATTCCCCGAGCCGTAATCGACGATGGCGACGCTCACCGTCCGCCTCCGGGCTGGGGAAACAGGCCGATCACCCCAGGATCGGACAGGGACCGGGACGCGGCCGGCACGCCCGCAAAACCGCCGGTCATGACGCCGGGATGCGGGACGCCGGGACGGGCTGCGGGACGCTGGTGGTTCTCATCGTGTCCTGCAAAACGCCCCGCGAAGAACCGCCGCTCGGCGAGTTCCGGATCGTCGGCGACGACATGGGCGACCTCGCGCCACTTGCGGCGCAGCAGGGTCCAGCGGCGCAGGGTGGCGCCTTCAAGGCCGACCAGCAGGGACAGGAGAATGCCCGCCGACATGGCCGCCCCTTCCGAACCGGTGGCGAGACGCATGCCGAATTCCAGCCCGAAGACCAGCAGCAGATAGCCGATCAGGCACAGCCACAGCCGGTGCCACAGGAGCCAGAGCGGCGTCAGCAGGAACGCCCAGAAATAGAAGCCGTCGCGCACAAAGGCGAACCGCTCCGGGTTGGGAACGGCCTCGCTGCCGCGCAGCGGCGGCTCGAACACGGCATATGTCGCCATCGTCGCTCTGCCCGGCCGCGGCCGCCGTCCATGAGGCCGGCGCGGCTCACTCCAATGCTACAGCGTGCCCTTGGTGGAGGGCACCTCGTTCCGCGCCTGCTCGTCGATGGCCACCGCGATGCGCAGCGCGCGCGCGAGGCCCTTGAAGCAGGATTCGGAGATATGGTGATCGTTGACGCCGTACAGCGTCTCGACATGCAGGGTCAGCCCGGCATTCATGGCGAAAGCCTGGAACCACTCCTGCACGAGTTCCGTATCGAAATTGCCGATCTTGTCCTTGCCGAAGACGGTGCGGAACACGAGGAACGGCCGCCCGGAAATATCCAGCGCCACCCGCGTCAGGGTCTCGTCCATGGGCATATGCACATCGGCGTAGCGGGTGATGCCGCGCTTGTCGCCCAGCGCCTGCTTCACCGCCTGGCCGAGCGCGATGCCGACATCCTCGGTGGTGTGATGCTGGTCGATATGCAGGTCGCCCTTCGCCCTGACCGTGAGGTCGATGCGGGAATGGCGCGCCAGCAGGTCCAGCATATGGTCGAGGAAGCCGACCCCGGTGTCGATGGCGGACACGCCGGTGCCGTCGAGATCGACGGCGACCTCGATCTGGGTTTCCTTGGTGTCCCGCTTGAGCGAGCCTGTCCGCGAGGACCTTGGCACGGGTTCAGACATGGATTCCGGCCCTTCGGTGGCAATCGCCGGCCTTGTAACAGGGGCGGAGCCGGGACGCCACCTTCCGCCGCAGCCTTGGTTGACGCTTTGCGGCCCTCGGGCCCCGCCGCAACCTCCGCCAGGCGGTTTGCGCCGGGCCGGAACCATGCCTACATCGCTGGTTCCACCCCGACCCATCCCGGCACGGCAGATTCCATGGCATCCGACAGTTCCGAAGTCTGGCACGGCACCACCATCCTGACGGTGCGCAAGAACGGCGTCGTGGCCGTGGGCGGCGATGGGCAGGTGTCCATCGGCCAGACCATCATGAAGGGCAACGCCCGCAAGGTGCGCCGGATCGGGAAAGGCGACGTGATCGGCGGCTTTGCCGGGGCGACGGCGGACGCCTTCACCCTGTTCGAGCGGCTGGAATCCAAGCTGGAGCAGTATCCCGGCCAGCTCCTGCGCGCCTCGGTGGAACTCGCCAAGGAATGGCGGACGGACCGCTACCTGCGCCGGCTGGAGGCCATGATGATCGTGGCCGACGCCGAGGTCTCGCTGGTCCTGACCGGCAACGGCGACGTGCTGGAGCCGGAAAACGGCGTCGCCGGCATCGGCTCCGGCGGCAACTATGCCCTCTCCGCCGCCCGCGCCCTGCTCGACGGCCCGCTGGAGGCCGAGGCCATCGTCCGCAAGTCCCTCGATATCGCCGCCGACATCTGCGTCTATACCAACCGCAACCTCACCATCGAGACCATCGGATGAGCGGCGCCGTCCCCGCTGCCGAAGGTGGAGATACGAGTGGCGATGCCACCCTCCGCCGCACCTTCGTTGCGGCCGTCCTGCTCGTCGCCGGCGCGCTGGCGCTGCAAGCCGTCATCCTGTTCGCCATGGGCCGGGTGCCGATCTGCGACTGCGGCACGGTGAAATTCTGGCACGGCGTCGTGAACAGTTCGGAGAATTCCCAGCACCTGTCGGACTGGTACACCTTCTCCCACATCATCCACGGCTTCATCTTCTACTGGCTCGCCGGGCTGTTGCTGCCGAAAGCCGGCGTCCTGCCGCGCCTCGCGCTGGCGCTCGCCGTCGAAGTCGGCTGGGAGATCGTCGAGAATTCACCCTTCATCATCGAGCGCTATCGCGCCGCGACCATCTCGCTCGATTATTACGGCGACAGCATCGTGAATTCCGTCGCGGACACCGCCTTCATGGTGCTGGGTTTCGCGATGGCGGCGCGGCTGCCGGTGTGGCTCACGGTGCTGATCGCCATCATCTTCGAGATCGGCGTCGCGCTGGTGATCCGTGACAACCTCACCCTCAACGTGCTGATGCTGCTCTATCCGACCGAGGCGGTGCGCCAGTGGCAGTCCGGCCCGCCGCTGATCTGAAACTCAGGCAACCTGCGCTGCGGCGATGCACTCCTTGCTCTTCCCTTTTCCGATCCTACCTTGAGCGTCATGACCGAACTGTCTCCCCGCGAAATCGTCTCCGAACTCGACCGCTTCATCATCGGCCAGCACGACGCCAAGCGCGCCGTCGCCATCGCCCTGCGCAACCGCTGGCGGCGCCAGCAGCTTGAGGGCCATCTGCGCGAAGAGGTGCTGCCGAAGAACATCCTGATGATCGGCCCCACCGGCGTCGGCAAGACCGAGATTTCACGCCGGCTGGCGAAGCTCGCCAATGCGCCGTTCCTCAAGGTTGAGGCCACCAAATTCACCGAGGTCGGCTATGTCGGCCGCGACGTCGAGCAGATCATCCGCGACCTGCTGGAAAGCGCCATCGCCATGACCCGCGAGCGCCGCCGCAAAGACGTAGAGGCCCGCGCTCAACTCGCGGCCGAAGAGCGCGTGCTCGACGCGCTGGTCGGCCCCGGCGCGGGACCGCCGACCCGCGACAGCTTCCGCCGCAAGCTGCGCGCCGGCGAGCTGGACGACAAGGAGATCGAGATCGAAGTGCAGGCCGGTGGCGGCGGCATGCCGATGTTCGAGATTCCCGGCATGCCCGGCGCGCAGATGGGCGCGGTCTCGCTCGGCGACATCTTCGGCAAGATGGGCGGCGGCCGCACGAAGACACGCCGCATCTCTGTTGCGGATTCTTATCCCGTACTGATCGCGGAGGAATCCGACAAGCTGCTCGACAGCGACCAGATCACCCAGGAGGCGATCCGCTCGGTTGAGAATGACGGCATCGTCTTCCTCGACGAGATCGACAAGATCTGCGCGCGCGAGGGCCGCAGCGGCGCGGATGTCTCGCGCGAGGGCGTGCAGCGCGACCTGCTGCCGCTGATCGAGGGCACCGTCGTCGCAACCAAACATGGACAGGTGAAGACCGACCATATTCTGTTCATCGCCTCCGGCGCATTCCATGTCGCCAAGCCGTCCGACCTGCTGCCCGAGTTGCAGGGCCGGCTGCCGATCCGCGTCGAGTTGCAGGCGCTGACGCGGGCCGACTTCCGCCGCATCCTGACCGAGACGGAAGTCTCGCTCATCAAACAGAGCGTCGCGATGCTGGCGACGGAGAACGTCACCCTGACTTTTACGGACGACGCCATCGATGCCCTGGCCGATGTCGCCGTCGCGGTGAATGGCAGCGTGGAGAATATCGGCGCGCGGCGGTTGCAGACCGTGATCGAGCGGGTGCTGGACGAGATTTCCTTCGCCGCGCCGGATCGCGGCGGCGAGACCATCACCATCGATGCGGACTATGTGAATCGCCATATCGGCGATCTCGCCAGGAATGCCGACCTCAGCCGGTTCATTCTCTAGAATTCCTACGGTATTCGATCGGTCTCAAGCGCCTTCGCGCAGCAGCGCGATGTTTCGCGCGACATAGGAATCTCCCTCGAAGGCACAGCGCAGATGCGTTTTGCTCCGGGAAAGCTCGCCATGATGGCAGCTTCCTTCCCGTAGCAATCTGTTCCCTACAAATGACCGGCGATCATCTTCAGGGCGTTTGCTGAAGCATGATTGACTGCCGGTATCCTTCTCGTCGGGATGACCTGCCTGTGCCTGCATCTATCGCGGCATGTTCCTTCCAAAGACATGGCGAGAACGTTCTTCCTGTTGCGGCGCCACGAAACTTGCTTTGAATCAGGCACTCCCGCGCGAGCCGATCCGCTTGCGCATATCTCCCGGGAGTGCATCATGCAGCCTGTTTCTTCTTTCTTCGCCGCGGGTTTGTTCGCGGCGATTTCCCTGTTTCTTCCCGGCCATCAGGCCGCGGCCCAGACATCATCGAACATCACGACCTCGAAGATCGTCTTTCCGTTTGCCGCCGGCGGCAGTGGCGATGCGCTGGCGCGCCTGATCGGCGATCGCATCCAGCCGCTGCTCAAGCGCAGCATCGTGGTCGAGAACCGCACCGGCGGCTCGGGCATGATCGGTATCTCCGCTGTCAAGAACGCGCCGAAGGACGGCAGCACCATCCTGCTCACGCCCATCGCACCGATGTCGATCTTTCCGCACACCTACAAATCGCTCGACTACGATCCCGTGAAGGATTTCACGCCGATCACCCAGATCGTCCGCTTCGATTATGGTTTCGCCATCAACAAGGATATCCCCGCGAAGAATATCGAGGAGCTCATCGCCTGGCTGAAGGACAATCCGAACCGCGCCAACTACGGCTCGCCCGGTGTCGGCGCGCTGCCGCAATTCACCGGCATCCTGTTCGGCGAAAAGACCGGGCTGTCGTTCAATCACATCCCCTATCGCGGCTCGATCCCGGCGATCACCGATCTCATCGGCGGCCAGATCTCCAGCGTCATCCTGCCGATCAGCGACTTGATCCAGTTCCACAGGGACGGCAAGCTGCGGCTCATTGCGGTGTCGGGCACACAGCGTTCCGCACTGGTGCCCGATGTGCCGACCTTCCGGGATGCCGAACTCGATATCGTCTCCAACGGCTGGTACGGCTTCTATGCGCCCGCCGGCACACCTGCCGACGAAATCAGCCGGCTCAATGCGGCGATCATTCAGGTCGCCAACAGTCCGGACGTGAAGACGCGCACGCTCGACTTCGGCTTCGAGGCCATCAGCGGCACGCCGGAGGAACTCGCCGCCCTCCAGAAGAGCGATTCCGACAAATGGGGACCGGTGATCAGGAAGTCGGGCTTCGTATCGGAATGACCGCGTCCCGTCCGGTTTGCCGGATCGGCCACCGGAGCTAATCCGCGAACAGCTCGCGCAGCACCGCGAGCGCGGCGGCCAGCGTCTTGCGATCCGCCGCGCCCTGCCTGCGCACGAAATGGGATTTGGACAGCGCCTGAAGCTGGTCGCAGACCAGAACGCCGTCAATCTCCTTGATCGTGATGACCGGCCGGAACGAGACCGGCCGGCCGCCGCGCAGCACGGGCACGGCCAGCACAGTGTCGAGCCGCTCCAGCAGAACATCCGGTGACACAATAAGGCACAGCCGCTCCGCTCGGACATCTTCGCTGAGCGCGACGCCATCATTCACCAGCCAGATGTCGCCACGTTTCACGACATCGCCTTTTCTGGCTGCGGCGCGCGCCACACGGCGGCATGCTCGCCAGCCGCCGCCAAGGATGCGGCATCCGCCGCCCAGCGCTGGCGGGCGTCGTCGGCAAGCGCGGCGATCACGATGCGGCCCTTGCGGACCCGCAGATCGATCGCGCCACCGGGGGCGAGACCGATCTCCGCCAGCATTGGTTTCGGGATCAGGACTCCATGGGAATTGCCCATCCGCCGGATGGTGGTGCGCATATCCGATCTCGTGATCACATCATGATAACGGAAGGCTACGGCTTGCGAATACGGATGTACAGCGCCCCCTCGCCGCCGTGGCCGATCGCCGCGGTTTCGAAGCCGGTCACCATCCTGCGAAAGGCTGGCAGCCCGAGCCACAGGGGCACCTCGC
>DATMEW010000135.1:0-49462 GCA_035556495.1 Xanthobacteraceae bacterium
GGTCCAGCAAGCCTGAAGAAGGACAGGCGCGGCTTGCCAAGGATATCGGAGACTGGGTGGACTATGTCCGGATCGCCAAGCTGATCCCGCAGTGAAGGCGAGTCTGGCCCGACGCGGTGCGACTGGTTGAAACAGACACATGTGCAAACAAAAACAGGGGGAAACGACGTGAAAACCACAGGATGGATACGATCGGCTGCTGCCGTGATGACAGCTCTCACCGCCTATGTGCTGCCGGCGCAGGCCCAGCAGTATCCGGCGCAGGACATCCATTTCATCTGCGCCTTCCCGCCCGGAAGCGGCGCCGACGTCCTGGTGCGCTATTTCGCCGAGAAGGTGAGGCCGCTGACCGGCCGCAACATCGTGGTCGAGAACCGCGCCGGCGCGGGCGGCAACATCGCGATGCAGTTTGTCAGCCGCGCCAAGCCGGACGGCTACACCATCTTCGTGCATGCGGGCAGCTCGATCGCCTCCAACATGCATCTCTACAAGACGCCGCCTTTCCCGGACGCCGGCAAGGCCATCCAGGTGGCGGCCACGATCAACCGCCAGCCCTTCATGATGGTGGTGGACGCAAAGACGCCTTACAAGACCGTGGCCGATGTCACCGCGGCGATGAAACCGCTGGGCGAGAAGGCGACCTATGGCTCGGCCGCGCCGACGGGCACGGTGATGGGTGAGCTCTACAAGATCAGAACGGGCGTCAATGCGGTCGAGGTGGTTTACAAATCTGCACCCGACGGCCTCAACGACATGGCCAGCGGCTCCGTTCAATTCGGCTTCCACGATCCGGTCTTCTCGCTTGCGCAGCAGCGCGAGGGGCGGTTGCGCATTCTCGGCGTCAGCACCGGTGAGCGGCTCCAGGCGAGCCCAGACCTGCCCACGATGAAGGAGCAGGGCATCGATATGGACCTGACCGGCTGGTGGGCCGCCATGGTGCCGCAAGGCACGCCGAAGGCGGTTGTGGACCAGATCAACAAGTGGTTCGTGCAGGTCGTCTCGTCGCCGGAGACCAAGGAGTTTCTGGCGAAGTTCGGCGGGGATACCCTGATCGAAACTCCGGATCAGGGGCAGGATCGTCTGCTCAAGGATGTCATGCGCTGGGGCGAATACATCAAGGCCGCGAAAATCCAGCCCCAGGGCTGAACGCGGGCGAACCTCGACGAATGCCGATTGCATCGAGGGGCGGAAAGGCCGGATATGATAGCCCGGCCTTTCTGCTTGCAATGATCGGGGAATTGGGGGAATTCCAACTCAACGGCGGCGGGGCCGCCGGACAGAGGGAGAGATATCATGAGGATTGCAACCTGGGCCGCTTCGCTGATCGCGGCTGTTGCGCTGGGGGGCGGCGCATCGTCGATTTCGCACGCGCAGCAACTGCCCGAGGGCGACATCAAGCTGATCGCGGCATTTCCCGCAGGCAGCGGCTCCGACATCGTCGTGCGCTATTTTGCCGATAAGCTGAAGCCGCTGGCCAACCGCACCATCATCGTGGAGAACAAGCCGGGCGCGGGCGGCAATATCGCCACGGAATTCGTTGCCCGCGCCAAGCCGGACGGGCTGACGGTCTATCTGCATACCGGCAGCTCCATGGCCGCCAACATGCATATCTTCCGCAAGCCGCCGGTGGACGTCACCAAGGCGCTCCAGGCGGTGGCCACGATCAACAAGCAGGCTTTCATGCTGGTCGTGCATCCGGACAAGCCGTGGAAGACCCTCGCGGAACTGACCGCCTATCTAAAGGAAAAGGGCGACAAGGGCACCTATGGCTATTCCGCGACATCCGGCAACGTGATGGGCGCGCTGTACAAGGAGCGGGCCAAGCTTGCGTCCGTCCCTGTGGCCTACAAGATGGCCAGCGATTCCATGAATGACCTTGCCAGCGGCGCCATCGATTACGGGCTGCTCGATCCGCAGTTCACGATGGGACAGGTGAACAACAATCGGCTGCGGGTGCTCGGCATTGCCTCCGGTGAGCGGCAGAAGTCCAATCCCGAACTGCCGACCATGCGGGAGCAGGGCGTGGACATGGACCTGAACGGCTGGTTCGCCGCCTTTGTACCGTCCGCGACGCCGAGGGCGACCGTGGATCAGTTCAACAAGTGGTTCAACCAGATCCTTTCGAGCGAAGAGACACAGAAGTTTCTCGCCCAGTTCGCCAGCGATCCGTTGATCAGCACGCCCGACGAGGCGCAGGCGCGGCTGATCCAGGAGATCGATGCGTGGGGCGAGTATGTCCGGATCGCGAATATCGAGAAGCAGGGCTGATAACACGCCCTGCGGCGATCACGCTGTGACGTCTTGACGACGACGATGCCGGGGGGCGATGCTCCCCGGCTTCGAACGAATAAAAATGGGAGGACAGGCGATGCTGAAAGGCTGGATGGCTGCTCTGTGCGCGGTGGCATCAGCATGGGGCATTGCCGCTGGCACTGCCGGCGGCGCGGCGGCGCAGGCTTATCCCTCTCAGGACATCCGGCTGGTCGCCGCCTTCCCGCCCGGCACGGGCGCCGATGTGCTGGTGCGCTACTTCGCCGAGAAACTGCGGCCGCTGGCCGGCCGCACGATCATCGTCGAGAACAAGCCGGGTGCCGGCGGCAACATCGCCACCGAATATCTCGTGCGCGCCAAGCCGGACGGCCACACCATCCTCGTTCATTCCGGCTCGACGCTGGCCTCGAATTATCATCTCATCAAGAACAACCCCATCGATGCCGGCAAGCAGGTGCAGATCGCCGCGACGATCAACCGTCAGGCTTTCATGCTGGTGGTGGACAACAGCAAGCCCTGGAAAACCCTGGCCGAGCTGACGGCCCATGTGAAGGCGCGGGGCGACAAGGCGACCTATGGCGTGGCGGCCAATGGCGGCAAGGCCATGTGCGCGATCTACCAGGCGCGGGCGGACTTCAATGCCGTCGAAGTGCTTTACAAGGTCGCGCAGGATTCGCTCAACGACATGGCCAACGGCACGGTCGATTTCGGCTGCCACGACCCTGTCTTCGCCCTGTCGCAGCACCGCGAGGGCCGGCTGCGCATTCTCGGCGTTGCTTCCACCGAGCGGCTGAAGGCCGCGCCGGATTTCCCGACGATGACGGAAGCCGGCTATCCGATGGATCTGGTCGGCTGGTTCTCTGCCATCGTGCCGGTCGCGACGCCGCGGCCGGTGGTCGATCAGATCAACAAATGGTTCCAGCAGATTCACGAGCTTGAGGAGACCCGCACCTTCCTGCGGAATTTCGGTGGCGACCCCTGGGTTGCCACGCCGGATGAAGGGCAGGCGCGGTTGCTCAAGGATATCCACGATTGGGTGGAATATGTCCGCGTCGCCAAGCTTCAGCCGCAATGAAGGTTCGGACGCGGTCTCGATTGACATGAAAGTGCAGAACAGAAGAAGAGTACAGGACAGCCGATGACACGATGGAGCAGGATAGCGGGTTGCGTGGCGCTCGGGATCGCGGCCAGCCTGCCGGCGGCAGCCGGCGCGCAGCAATATCCCTCGCAGGATATTCATCTCATCTCCGGCTTTGCGCCGGGATCGGGCGCGGACGTGATGGTCCGCTATTTCGGCGAGAAGCTGCGCGTGCTGAGCGGGCGGGCAACGGTGGTGGAGAACAAGCCGGGCGCGAACGGTAACATCGCCATCGAATATACCGCGCGCGCCAAGCCGGACGGCTATACGATCCTGATCCATGCCGGCAGCGGCATCGCCGGCAATCAGCATCTGTTCAGGAAGCCGCCTGTCGATGCGGCGAAGCAGCTGCGGATTGCGGCGACCATCAACCGCCAGGCTTTCATGCTGACGGTGACGCCGGACTCGCCTTACAAATCCGTCGCGGACCTGACCGCCGCGATGAAGGCCAAGGGTGACAAGGCCACCTATGGCAGCAACTCCGTGCAGAGCAAGATCGCCGGTGCGCTCTACAGGAAGGCGGCGGACTTGCAAGCGGTTGAAGTGCAGTACAAGAGCGGGCCGGACACCCTGCGGGAGCAGATGAACGGCACGCTGGATTATGCTTTCCATGATCCGCAGCTCGCCTCGATTCAGGCCAAGCAGGGCCGCCTGCTGCGCCTTGCCGTTGCGTCGGGGACGCGCATGAAGATGGCGCCCGATTTGCCGACCATGGCCGAGTCGGGTTTCCCCCAGTTCGACCTCGTCGGCTGGTTCGCTGCGACCGTCCCTTCGGCTACGCCGGACCCGGTCGTGAAGCAGATCAACGCCTGGATGAACGAGATCCTCGCGACAGAGGAATCCAGGGAGTTCCTGAACAACTTCGGCAGCGATGTCTGGATCAGCACGCCTGAAGAAGCGCAGGCGTTTTTCCTGAAGGATATCGCGCGCTGGGGCCAGAATGTCGCGGAGGCGGGTATCCAGCCGCAATAACAGGCTCCGCCACGCCAACGCCAGTCGTCCTGCGGCCGTCTGATGGCCGCATGCCGGGTGGCGGATGTCGGGAAAGCCAAAGCCAAAACAAGATCTGAAGCGCAAGCCCCGGCTTTGAGGGATCAAGGCCGGGGCGCTGCTTTGTAACGCTCCTCTTGTCAGTTCTTGCAGACCCGGGCTTTGCAGAACGCGCCATTCTGGTTCGGTGTGTTATGCCGGGTGGCGAACCCCGTGACGTGGTTCATGGACTCGGCTCCTGCCGGCGGCTCGTCTCATGCGCGCCGACGCAGGCCCCGCTTGAGGATGCCGCCGACCGGGCCGCCCCGGCGAAGGTCATAGGGCCGGGCCAAGGACGCCTGACGGGAGCCTGAGTCTAAACGGCACAGGTTGGTTCTCTGCGGGTTCGCTCCGGCAAGGGGGGCCGATTGCGGGGGAGCGCGAAACGCTTCGCAGATGATCAAATAGGAGGTTTCATCAGAAATATTTTATGCCTATATTTCCCTGAGGAAGGATATCCTGCCATGCCATCGCCATTGCCGCCGTCTTTGCGCCTGCGATCCGGGGAAGACCCTGCGCCCGGCGTCGTGGTGACGAAAGCCGTCATCCGGGCTGCGGAGCGGCTTGGCCTCACGGCGCGGGTTCTTGCGGGCGCTATCGGAGTGAGCGAGGCAACGGTCTCCCGCATGAAAAAGGGTGGCGCCGGCCTTGAACCGGACAGCAAGCCTTTTGAACTGGCGCTGCTTCTGATCCGCCTGTTCCGTTCTCTCGATGCCATTGTCGGTGGAGACGATGCTGTCGCGGCGGCCTGGCTGGCCAGCCCGAACGCAGCCCTTGCCGCGCGCCCCGTGGAAAAATTGCAGACGATCAGCGGCCTTGTCGATGTCATTGCCTATCTGGACGCGCGTCGCGCTCTCGTCTGAGTTTCGGCCGTTTGCCGGCCTCTGCTGGCGAGTGGTGGAGGCCCAGCACAGGATCTCGACGCTGAAACTGACAGACCGCCTCGCCGAGCAGGTTCTGCTCGAAGAGCTGCTGGAGCAGACCAAGCCCGCCATCCCGGTCGAATGCCGCCATCTCGACTTTCTGCTGGCAACGCCGTTCCGCTACGGCGCGCAATATCCGCAGGGTTCGAGATTCCGCAGGGCCGGCCGGACCGCCGGCGTCTATTATGCCGCGGAGACTGTCGCGACCGCCGTGGCGGAGATGGCGTTCCGGCGCTTGTTGTTCTTTGCGGAATCGCCGGCGACGCCGTGGCCGAATGGCGCTGCGGATTACACTGTGTTCGCCGCGGAGATTGAGACGGAGTGGCTGCTCGATCTCACCGAGCCTCCCCTGGCGGGGGATGCGGCGATCTGGAGCGATCCGGTGCGCTATGGGGGCTGCCAAGCGTTCGCAGAGGCCGCACGGGACGCGGCGGCGGAGGCGATCCGCTATCGCTCCGTGCGCGACCCCGAAGGCGGAAAGAATCTTGCGATTCTGGTTTGCCGCGCCTTTGCCAGCGCCGCGCCGGTGGAGCGTCAAGGGTGGCGGATGCGGTTCAGCGCTTCCGGCATCCAGGCGATATGCGAGTATCCTGCGCAAGCTCTGGAATTTTCGCGTGAGGCCTTCAGTGCCGATCCACGCATCGCAACGCTGAACTGGGTTCGCGCGACTGCCCCTCACCCGATGCGAGGAAGGGCAGCGCGCGCATCCGAAACGTGAACGATAAAGCGCCCCAATCGGGCGTCAGGAATTACGCGCCTGCCAGGCAAGCGTGCCAAGCGCCAGGCCCTCGCTGATCAGTCCGATTCCGAACATGATGCCGAACAGCCAGGCGGCAGTCACAGGCATGCTCGCCCATAGCAGCACGGACAGCAGGATGCCGATGATGCCGCTGGCCAGAACCCAGCCCCAGTTCGGAAAGGGACGAATCGTCAGCGAGAAGATGACCTTCGAAATTCCCTCGACCATGAAGAACACGATCACAAGCAGCGTCAGCGTGAGGAGGCTCTCGCCCGGATTGCGCAGAAACAACGCGCCCACCACGACGAACAGTACAACGGAAATAAGTTGCAGCCAGAAGTGGGGAACGGCGCGTGCGCCGATCAGGCTGATCGCCTGAATGAGACCGCTGAAAATGAGCAGCCAGCCCAGAAAGAAAACGACGGCAACGGATGACAGGACCGGAAATACGATCGCCAGAGCTCCGGCAAGAATCATCAGCGCGCTCTGGAGGAGATACCAGATCGAATGCCGCTTCACGGTTTTGCGCATCGCTTCGCGCATGACCTCGGCAGCGGCGTCAAGTGACATTGTCATAACCGGCTCCCTGAGCTGTTGGAAACAAACGCATCATAATGCTAGCGGCTCGATGCACCGCGCACCAGCGGTAAGTGGACAGGAAACAGACGGAAAGAATGGAAGCCTTTCAAATAGATGAAAATCGTTCAAATAGGGCGCGGCCGGTGTTGCCGATGGCGCGCCTGCAATCCTTGGCTTCTTCACCGTCTCCTGCATTTCTCAGAAGCGAAGTATCATGCTTAAGATGCCCGCTTGCTGGCGCGAACCGGTGGCGGTGCGGCCCAGCCGGTCCGCCGCGCGGGCCATGTCAGATGTTTCAGCTCTTTCAGCTCTTGCGGATGATGAAGACGAATACGCCGTTCTGCTGGTGATGTTCGTCCAGATGGCTGCCAGCCTGCGCGACGAGATGAGGAATATCGATGATCGTCATGGGGTCCGTGCACTCGACCCGCAGACGCTGTCCCGGCGGCAGCTTTTCCAGCGCCCTTCGGGTTCGCAGTGCCGGCAGCGGACATTTGAGCCCGCGCAGATCGAGGAGGATATCTTGGGTCATGGACACGGCTGCCGATGCCGCCTGTCCGGCGGCTTGACCCAGCGTGTGCCTCAGCGTGGAAGCGGGGGCAAGTCTTCAGGCTCTCAAGGCAGTCTTCAGGCTACCAAGGCAGTCTTCAAGCGCAGCCTCCCGGCGGCAAATTCCCCATCGCGGCTTGCGGATCTATGAGCGCCTCCGGGGGAACCGCGGCCGGGTCTTCCGAATATTGCTCCCCTCGTCCGGGGCGATGATCTAGGATGCGGCATGCGCATCATCGGCCTTGCCGGGTGGAGCGGCGCCGGCAAGACCACGCTGCTTTCCCGCACCATCCCACGACTCGTGGCCCGCGGTCTTTCCGTTTCGACGGTCAAGCATGCCCATCATGACTTCGACCTCGATCACCCTGGAAAGGACTCCCACACGCATCGGCTCGCCGGCGCGACAGAGGTTCTCGTTGCTTCCGGGCGCCGCTTTGCGCTGATCCATGAATTGCGGGATGCGCCGGAACCGCCGCTGGGTGTGTTGCTGCGCAAGCTCAGCCCGGTCGATCTGGTTCTGGTCGAAGGTTATAAGCGAAATGCTCACCCGAAACTCGAAGTCTATCGCGAGGCCGTGGGTAAGCCGCTCATCCATCCAGGCGATCCGGCCGTCGTCGCCGTAGCGTCGGATGTCGCGCTGCCACAGGCGTCCGTTCCCGTTGTGGCATTGGATGACGTGGATGCCATCGTGGAGCAGCTTCTGCGCCATGCCGCGCCGCTGCAACTGGTAGAGCAATAGGCGTCCGCAGCTATGGCGCGATGACTTGCCGGCGGTCGGTGGCTGCATTTCAAAATGCTGGCGTCATGGTCCTGCGTCGGCGCGCTGCGCCAGCCGGTCCGCTTCGGTCACGTCCTTCGGTGTGTTGATGTTGAAGAACGGGTCGAAGGGTTCGTCCGGCCACACGGCGGGGGCGACGCCATGGCGCGCAGTCCAGTCTGCGACACGCCGGACGCCATCCTGCATCAAAGCTCGGCGCAGGTCCTCGCGCAGCGAAACCGGCCAGAGCGCCGCGAGGTGATGGTGCCGCGCACCGGACACGGCGCAGGCCAGCGGCATCCTCTCCTGCGCCCGTGCCGCATGCAGGCGCGCGACCAGATCGTGCGGCAGAAACGGGCAGTCGACCGGCACGCTCACGATCCAGTCGAGATGAGGCAGGTGAGCGGCGGCCCAGTCGAATCCGGCCAGGATCCCCGCCAGCGGACCGGGAAAACCCGGAATGGTGTCGGAGATGAGCGGGAGGTCCGAAAAGGCAAACCGCGAGGGGTCGCCATTTGCGGAGAGAATCACCCGGGCGACCTGGGGCAGCAGGCGGGTCGATACCCGCGCAAGCAGAGGTGCGCCTCCGACCTCGACCAGCGCCTTGTCCCGATAGCCCAATCGACTGGCGTGGCCGCCTGCCAGAATCACACCGAGGGTAGGTGGGACCAGGTCATGCGTGGAAAGCGGCAGGGATGAGGAGGGGAGCATGGCTGTCGGTGCGATGGACTGGCTCCCCGCAATCTAGCGAGCAGCCATCGGAAAATCGAGGCAGCGGCGGTAACGCGCAACGAAAAAGGGCCCCGATGGGGCCCTGAATGCGTGTGGCATCGTTGCCGGCGATTAGCTCAGGGCACCGAACAGCCAGAGCGCCAGAATGATCGGCAGCGGTATGCCAATCAGCCAAAGCAACAGCCCCTTGCCCATAACCCGTTCTCCTTCAAAGGAATTTTCCAGCGCGACAACGCTGGCCCCCGGCTGTGGTTCCATCCGCCTGCCGCGAGCTGCGGAATTTTATCTCCCTCTCCACGCAAAAGTTGTTGTTTTGACTTGAAAAATCCGGCGGACCCGGTCAAGACACCGGCACCGGAGAGGTGGCCGAGTGGCTGAAGGCGCACGCTTGGAAAGCGTGTATACGGGCAACCGTATCGAGGGTTCGAATCCCTCTCTCTCCGCCAGAAACATGCGCAAGATATTGTTTTGATTATTTATTTTTGAATGATGGATTTCCTATCCCTCATTCCCTCCCACATTTCGCGTCGGATTGAACTGGATTTATCTCGATCTCAATCAATCCGTTCAGGTCAGGCCCTGTACGATTGCATCATCGGGTTGAATAACCTGATCGGTGAGAAAGACGGTCAGATCCCCCAAGCGTGGACGTCCAAAGGGCCGTAAGGGGCCGGCGGCTATCCGCATGCCAGCCCAGGTCGATCGCGTTCTGGCTTCGGGCATCTGGCTTTGTCCGCTATGGCCTCCGCAGCAAACTCACAATTGCCTTGTCGGTTTGGTTGGGGCCTCGCGCCAGTGAGATTGTGAACTTGCGATGGTCCGATCTCGTTTCGGAAACTGGTAAGGTGAGGCCATATCTCGGGCAGGTACGACCTGCTCGGCTTCCAGGGCTGCTCGAGCCACAGTGGAGGCCGTACCTTTATCACCAACGCTGCACGGAAAATCTCGACGGTCGGCGGTTCCGTCCGCGACGTTCAGGCCCTCGCCGGCCATAGCAGCCTAATCGTCACCCAGCGATACATCGAGACCGATAGCGGGGCGCAGAGCAAGGTGGTTGATCTAATTTAGGCACAGTCGATTAGACTGAATCTATATAATTATAAGCTGTTAAGGATTATTCTAAACTGACGATAACAGCATGCCATAGCCGATGGCGGCCTTGCCTTGCCGTCAGGGCTTGCTATCACGCTGGCATGTTCAGCCGAACGTCAATGCTGTGTGTGTTGGCCTGTATTGCCACGATGGTCTTGCTGGTCATCGCGGGGGCGACGGCATCATATGCCCACTCCGGCCATGTGACACGTTACAACGTAACGATTCAGCCTGGCCCCGTTGTCATGACCGTTTCTGCTGAGAAGCAGATGTCATCGACGCTCATGCTGGAGACCGCACCGGAAATGGCGGTTTTCACCGAGTTTGCGCGAGCTTCGGTGCCGGTCGATCCTGTTACTCTCTATCATGGATTTGGCTGCGCCTGCCCCGGCTGTTCTGTCACCCAATGCGGGGCGGGGTGGGGCATGGTTCTGTCCGAAGCTCCCGTCCCGGACAGGGCAGCGTTGACGGATGGGCGTGTTTGGCCGGTTCGCCAAGCCGCAGCGGGCATTGAAGCCGTACCGCCGCTGAAACCTCCGAGATTTCTTGTCTGAGTTCCTCATTCTGAATGGACATGCCGTGACGGCGTGTCGGAACGTGATCGGACAAGGCTCTTCCCATGAAGTTTGTGCTATCGGCCACTCCGGTGGCGACGTTTATGCGTGCGGCAATGATGACGCTGGTGTTGTCCGCTGCCGCGCTGGCCCATGAGGGCCATGATCATGGCGATTCGGCGCCGCCTCAATCCGCCGGCCTGCTGCCTCGTGGCGAAGCCCGGTCGGATTCATTCGAGCTTGTAGTGACCGCGCAAGGCAACGAACTCACGATCTATATCGATAATTTTAGGACCAATGCTCCGGTCGAGAATGCCACGGTTCAGGTCGAAGGTCCTCAAGGTCCTGCCAACGCAACCGCCGAAGGGCCGGGGACATATCACCTGGTAGCCGACTGGCTTCCCGCCACGGGGCATATCGACCTGGTGATCACCATCATGGCCGGTGGTAATCTCGATATTCTGCCAGTCAGTTTTGACCTGACGGCGCCCGCAAGCGATGCAGCGGCCCCCGTTACCCTGATCCAGCGTCTGCATGCGGTTCTGGGAGGCTCGGTCGTCGCGGCCGGCTTGGGTGGCGTCCTGCTCGGCGCTCTGGCCGCCTCTCTGATCCGCCGTCGCCGGCACGTTGCCGCTGTGGCGATGATCGCCGGAGGACTGCTTGCACTGCCTGTCGATACCCTGGCGCATGAAGACCACGACCACGGCGATGAACCCGCCGCAGTCGCGACAGGAGACCGCGCCCAGCGTCTACCGGACGGTTCGGTGATTATGCCGAAGCCGGTCCAGCGTATCCTGGACCTTCGCACGATGCTCACCGAGAACGGTGTATTCAGTCGGGCGATCGAGCTGCCCGGCCGGATCATTCCCGATCCGAATGCGAGCGGCTTCGTGCAGACGGCGGTTGGAGGTCGTCTGTCGGCGCCGCCGGGAGGCTTTCCGCCGCTGGGGCGCGCCGTGAAGAAAGGGGACATTCTCGCTTATGTCACGCCCCCTCTTCAGGCCATCGACGCCTCGGACATTCAGCAACGCCGCGGCGAGATCGACCAGCAGATCAACATCACGCAGCGTCGCCTGGAACGGTTCGAAACGCTTGCACCCAGCGGCGCGATCGCTCGCGCCCAGCTTGAGGAGACGCGCTTCGAACTGGCAGGCTTGCAGCAGCGGCGTAAGTCTCTGGATCAGATGCAGCGGCTGCCCGAAGAACTTGTGGCTCCGGTTTCCGGCATCATTGCGGATGGTGCGCCTGTTGCTGGCCAGATCGCCCAAAGCAGTTCCGTTGTGTTCCAAATCGTCGATCCGGCGCGCCTGTGGGTGGAGGCGCTCAGCTTCGCGGCGCTGGAGCGTCCGCGCCAAGCCTCCGCGCTGGTGCCTGCCGCTTCCGGCGCGCCCCGTGTGCTGCCGCTCACCTTCATCGGTTCCGGATTTGCGGATCGCAATCAAGCCGTGGCGGTGCATTTCGCCATCGAGGGACAGCCGGAGGGATTGCGCGCGGGACAGTTCCTGACGGTGTTCACACAAGCCGGAGACGAACAGCGCGGAATCGCCGTTCCGCGGACTTCCGTGATCCGCGCCGCGAATGGGCAGGACATCGTGTTCGAGCATACCACGGCCGAACGCTTCGTGCCGCGTATCGTTCGCACGATGCCACTCGACGCCGGCCGTGTCGTGATCCTCTCGGGTCTGGCTGAAAACAGGCGGGTGGTGGTGCAGGGCGCCGAACTGCTCGATCAGGTTCGTTGAGGGCGGGTGATGTTCACATTCTTTGTCACACAATCCCTCCGGAACCGCCTTCTCGTGCTGGCGATGAGCGTGGCGCTGATGCTGCTGGGCATCTACAGCGTTGCACGTCTGCCGGTCGACGTGCTGCCGGACCTTAACCGCCAGACAGTCACGATCATGACGGAAGCGGAAGGTTTCGCGCCGCCGGAAGTGGAGCAGTTGGTCACCTTTCCGATCGAGACACAGATGAACGGTGTGCCGGGCGTGAGCCGCGTTCGCTCAGTGTCCGGAGTGGGGCTGTCGTTCGTCTATGTCGAGTTCGAGTGGGGCGGGGATGTTTTCCGCAACCGGCAACTGGTTTCGGAGCGCCTCGGTCAGATTCGTGATCAGTTGCCCCCTAACGTCGCGCCCCAGATGGGTCCGATCAGCTCCATCATGGGTCAGATCCTGATGGTGGCTGTGACCAGCAGCACGGCCACGCCCATGGAGCTGCGCGAAATTGCGGATTTCACGATACGCCCGCGCCTCCTGAGCATTCCGGGCGTCGCGCAGGTCATCCCAATGGGCGGGGAGGTGCGGCAATATCGCGTCGCGCCGCAGCCGGCGGCCTTGCGTGCGCTGGGTGTAAGCTATGGGCAGATCGAGCAGGCGCTGCAACAGTTCGGCGCGAACGCCGGCGGCGGCTTTGCGGATATCAATTCCCGCGAATATCTCATCCGCAACATCGGTCTGACCACGAGCCTGACCGATCTGAGCAATATCGTGGTCGCCACCGTCGATAGCCGGCCGGTCTATCTGCGTCAGGTGGCCACTGTGGATTTTGCCCCGCGCGTGAAACGCGGCGACAGCGGCTATATGGGCGAGCCGGCGGTGATTGTCGCCGTCGAAAAGCAGCCGAATGTGGACACCGTCTCCCTCACGCGCACGCTAGAGGCGGCCTTGAAGGATATGAACGCCACGTTGCCGCATGGCATCAAGGCGGACAATCTGGTGTTCCGACAGGCGGACTTCATCGAAACGTCAGTCCGCAATGTGCAGGTGGTGCTGCTGGAGGCCGGCGTGGTCGTCGCCTTCGTGCTGTTTGCGTTTCTTTTGAACTGGCGCACCACGGCCATCTCGCTCAGCGCGATTCCGGTCTCCATTCTGGCGACGGCGGTGGTCTTCTACGCGGTTGGAATCTCCATCAACACCATGACCTTGGGCGGAATTGCGATCGCGATCGGCGAATTGGTGGATGACGCCGTGGTGGATGTCGAGAATATCTTCCGCCGCCTGAGGGAAAACCGCGCGCTGGGCGAGCCCCGCCCGGTCTTCGATGTGGTGGTATCCGCCTCGCAGGAGGTCCGCTCGGGCATCGTCTATGCCACGGCGATCATTGTACTCGTCTTCGTGCCGCTGTTCGCGCTGTCAGGCATCGAAGGGCGGCTGTTCGTGCCGCTGGGGCAGGCTTACATCATCTCCATTCTGGCCAGCCTCGTGGTGTCGATTACCCTTACACCCGTGATGGCCTATTATCTGTTACCGAGGATGAAGAGCCTTGCTCATCGGGAAGGCTGGCTGGTCCGCACGCTGAAGCGTGCCTACCGCTCGACCCTTACGCGTGCTTACGCATATGGCCGGTCTATTCTCGCCGCCACGGCGCTGCTGGTGGTCGCCGGCATAGCCGGTGCGATGCTGTTGCCGCGGGCCTTCCTGCCCCCCTTCAACGAAGGCACGCTCACCGTGCTGGTGACGTTCAATCCCGGCGTGTCGCTGACGGAGTCCAATCGCGTCGGTGCGATTGCGGAGAAATTGGCGATGGCTGTGCCGGAGGTGATCTCGGTCGCGCGGCGCACGGGCCGGGCGGAATTGGACGAGCATGCCGAGGGCGTGCATGTCACCGAGCTGGAGATCAACCTTGCGCGATCGTCCCGCGGCAAGGTGGAGATCGTGGCGGATATTCGCACTCGCCTGTCCGTGCTGCCGCTTTCGATCAATGTCGGGCAGCCCATTTCCCATCGGCTGGATCACATGCTCTCCGGCATCCGCTCGGAAATTGCGCTAAAGATCTTCGGCGACGATCTCGATGTCATGCGTGGCGAGGCCGAGAAACTCCGCGTGAAGCTGGCCGCTGTTTCGGGCCTGACCGATCTTCAGCTCGAGCGGCAGGTCCGTGTGCCGCAGATCGAAATCAAGGTGGACTATGGACGAGCCGCGCTTTACGGCATCCAGCCCGCAGCCGTCGTGGACCAGCTCAGTCGACTTTCGAACGGTCGCGTGGTCTCACGCATCGCGGACGGCGCGCGTCGCTTCGATGTGGTGCTGCGGCTGCCCGAGCGGTTGCGCAACATCGATGGGCTAGGCGAGGTGCTGATCGAGACGCCGACCGGCTGGGTGCCCGCGCGGCAGCTCGCGACCATTCGCGAAACCGACGGCCCTAATCAGATCCTCCGGGAAAATGGCAGACGACGCATCGTCGTGATGGCGAACAGCGACGGCACCGCCGACATGGCCGCAATCGTGGAGCAGATCCGCGAAGTGGTTCGGCAAAGCTCTCTGCCGGAAGGCTATTCCGCCAGTCTGGAAGGCACCTTCCAGGCTCAGGAGGAAGCGACCCGAACTATTGGACTCCTCTCGCTGGTTTCGATGAGCCTGATCTTCGCTCTTCTCTACAGTCGCTACCGGTCGGCGGTTTTCGCTTTGATCATCATGGGAAGCATTCCCCTTGCGCTGGTCGGCTCGGTCGCTGCGCTGTGGCTTGCTGGACAGCCACTGTCCGTGGCGAGCATGGTTGGCTTCATTACCCTGACGGGTATCGCTGCGCGCAACGGTATCCTGAAGATTAGTCACATTATCAATCTGGCGATCCATGAAAACCTGCCGTGGGGGCGCGAACTGGTGACGCGCGGTTGCCTCGAGCGCATGACGCCGGTGTTGATGACGGCTCTTTCTGCCGGTGTGGCCCTGGTGCCGCTACTGATCGACGCTGCGAGTCCCGGCAAGGAGATTCTTCATCCGGTCGCTGTAACCATCTTTGGCGGATTGGTGACAGCGACACTGCTGGATGCCTTCGTGACGCCGATCCTCGTTCTCCTCTTCGGACGCAATGCGCTCGAAGGCTTGCGGATGGCGGCGACGACGAACAAGGCCGCAGTCGCGGGAGCCGCCAACGATCCCGTGACCGCTCATTCCTATTGAAGCTTAATCCACGGGAGAAACTGCATGTCCGTTTTTAGAACTGCTTGTGTCTTTGCCATCACCGGCTTTCTGGTTCTTGGGACCGTTGCCGGAGCGCATGAGGTCGAGAAAGGGCCAAATGGCGGCCGTGTTGCCGATGCGGGCGAGTACCATGTCGAACTGGTGACCAGCGGCAACCGGATCGAGGTCTTTCTGACCGATCACGATGATGCTCAGGTCTCTGCCGCCGCCCACAGTGGACTCGCTATTCTCGCCATTGATGGCAAGAGTCGCCGTATCGCGCTCTCGCCCGCCGGAGAGATCCTTGCTGGTAGTGTGGAGAGCACCATTCAAGGAGAACCAAAAGGCGTGGTCCAGATCACTCCGCCAAAAGGCAAGATGGTGCAGGCTCGTTTTAACTGAAGCTCGGTCTTGCAGATACCCTCTTGCCCGGGGCGAGGCTGGGAATGGGGAGGTCGTCTTCTTAAGGTTTTGGAAGACGATCCGCCAAAAGGGATGCGTGGCTAAGTGGCACAGCTCGGGAAGCGACATGAGCGGATAGCGGAAAATGATAGCGGAGCAAGCCGGCTTGATTTGAACCGATCCTATACCAACGCGTGGGATGACGGTCCGAACAATGTCGGTCGGACCTTTCCAGTGGGAGCCAAACGGCGGTGTCCGACGGGAAAGAAACAAAGAAGGCGAGAGTCACACCTACGCTATAGCCGGGGGCCGAGAGAAAATCCTTTTTCGTGAAGCATCCCCGGGATCAGGCTCTTCCATCGCTCCGGGGCTTGGCGCGATGGTCGTCCTCGCCAGACATGAAGTGATCCACGCTCCCCATGATGGGCGGATCACCATGATAACCCGCGCACTTGAACAACTCCCACGATCCATCCGCGGCGATAACCTCGCCCTGCGCGCTGCGTATCAACAGGAGAGGGCGGTGTGCGATACGAGCAGCCATGTCCCCCGGCCGGCGGGTCTCGCGACTGCTTCTGGCATTCTTATCACTGCGACAGAACGATCTGCATCGAGTCCTGCCGGATCGTGACCGACCATCTCCCTGCGGCACATGCGCCCAGCCGGCAGCCGGCCTTGAGATAACGGGCCGGTATATCTGCGGCCCTGATGCGGATGGGTTGTGCGAGATGCAGGTCGAATGGCGGCGGGTGTGCCTGCGTATCGCGGTGCGCGCGAGATCCCGGCGCCCGGCACGCTGGCACACCTGCGTTTCGGAGAAGCGGAGGCCGTAGAGGCGCTGCCGTTCGGGCCCGGCTGATCCGCACCTTCACGTCGCGCGGCGCGCGTAGTAAGGCGACGACGTCACCAGTACATCGGCGCCCGCGGCAGCATAAGCTGCCGCATTGCCGGCGTTGATTCCGCCCGCCGCGGCCAGCAGCGGCCGGTTCGCACGCCGGGCAAAAGCCGCTGCAACCTGGCTCACATCCGCCGGAGTCATCTTGTCGACCTGCACGATCCCGGCGCCGGCATCCGCGAGCATCAAAGCCTCATCCAGCGTGGCTCCAGAACCTCCATCAGCGTCTGCGCCACCTTGTAGGTCCGGTGAATCTGCCCTGCCGTGCCGGCGATCTCAACCAGACGGGTGCCGGCGGAAGCGAACGCGCCCGTCGCAGCCAGAGGCTTCGCCTGGGCACCGGCAAGATGAAACAGCCGCACCGCGGCCTCCGACCAGCAGACGAGCATATCATCGCGTGCTTCAAAGCTGGCCTGCGCCATGACATCGGAAATTTCGAGCCCGGCGGTCGTGACGTCCGAAAACGGGCAATCATCTTCCAGAAAACGCCGAAGATCGGCATCATCGATCAACGTCATGGAGATGTTCGTTCGTAAGAGATGCAGGATGGCAGATCGCTATCAGAAGATAGCTCATATCCGGATCGCTATATCCAAATAACTATAGATATCTCCTATCGTTAATCGCAACTTCCAATTTCTAATCGTCTGACAAGCATGGGAGTTCAGCGCACCTGAATGTATCAAGGGGCGATGATCTCATGCGTATAGTCGTTCACGGCCAGCAGGCCTTTGGGAAGGCCGTTCTGGAGGCGTTGCTCAAGCGGGGCGACGACGTCGTGGCGGTCTATGTCGCGCCGGACAAGCCGGGCGGGAAGCCCGATCCTCTCAAGGAACTCGCCGAGAGCGCCGGTCTTCCGGTCTTTCAGCCGTCGACATATCGCGATCCGGCCGCCTGGGATTCATTCCGCGCCCTCAAGCCGGACCTTCAGGTGATGGCGTTCGTCACGCTGTTCGTGCCGGAGGAGTTTCTCAACATTCCGACATATGGCTCGATCCAGTATCATCCCTCGTTGCTGCCCGCCTATCGCGGTGCCAGCGCGATCAACTGGCCGATCATCAAGGGCGAAACGGAGACCGGCCTGTCGATCTTCTGGCCCGACAACGGGCTCGATACCGGCGACATCCTGCTTCAGAAGACCACGTCGATCACAGCCAAAGATACCCTCGGGTCGGTTTATTTCGACCGTCTGTTCCCGATGGGCGTGGACGCCATGCTGGAGGCTGTCGATCTCGTGAAGGCGGGAACCGCGCCACGGATCAAGCAAGATGAAGACAAAGCCTCCTACGAAGGTCTCTGCCGCGCCGAGAATGCAAGGATCGACTGGGGCAAGCCATGGCAGCAGATCGACCGTCTGATCCGGGGCTGCAATCCTTCGCCCGGTGCCTGGACCGCTTTGAGCGATCAGACGATCAAGATTCTCGACGCACAGCCGCTCCCCGCCAAAACGCCCAAGGATATCGCCGGCAAGCTCGGCGAGATTGCCGCCATCGCTGACGACGGCTTCTCGGTGGTCTGCGCCGACGGCCGGATGAAGGTGACGCGCGTGCAGCCGGCGGGTGGCGCAAAGATGTCGGCGAAGGACTGGGCCGCCGCAGCAGCGCTGACCACGGGTCTGCGCTTCCAATAAGCGAGCGGCCCCATCCTTCGCGCGGGATGGGGCCGCTGTTCCGTTCAGCGGTTGCTGGTCTGCAACCAGACGGTCTTCTGCTCGGTATAGTTCTCGATGGCGCCGCGGCCGAGATCGCGGCCGATGCCGGACTGGCCACCCATGCCGCCCCACGGCAGCCGCGTGTCCGTCGGGCCATAGGTGTTGATCCAGGTCGTGCCGGCATCGAAACGGTTCGCAACCCGCAAGGCGCGATCGGTCGTCCGGGTCCACACCGCCGCGGCAAGGCTGTATGGCGTGCCGTTGGCCTGCGAGACAGCCTCCTCCTCGTCCTTGAATTTCGACACCGCCACGACGGGACCGAAGATCTCCTCCTGTGCGATCGTCATGTTTGGGGCGACGTCGGTGAAGATCGTCGGTTCGATGAAATAGCCCCGGTTGCCGGAGCGCGCGCCGCCGTGCGCCACGGTGGCGCCCTCGTCGCGGCCCAAACGAATGTAACCTAGGATTCGATCCATCTGCTTCTGGGAGATCACCGGCCCCAGCGACGTGCCGTCCTGCAACGGGTCGCCGATGCGCAGCCCCTGGGTCCGCTTGATGAGCTTCTCCACGAATTCATCGTGAATCGAATCCTGAACGATGATGCGTGTCGCCGCCGAACAGACCTGACCGGCGTTGAAGAATGCGCCGGATGCGATCTGCCGCACCGCCGTTTCCACATCCGCGTCCTCGAACACTACGCTCGGCGACTTGCCGCCCAGTTCGAGGCCGACGCGGGTGAGATGTTCGGCCGCCGCCCGCATGATGAACTGTCCCGTCTGCGGGGAGCCGGTAAAAGCGATCTTGTCCACGTCCGGATGTGACACGAGCGCGGCGCCGGCGTCAGCGCCGAAGCCCGGCACGATATTCAGCACGCCCGCTGGCAGGCCGGCCTCCAGGGCCACCTGACCCAGCCAGAGCGCGGAGAGCGGCGTCAGTTCCGCCGGCTTCAGCACGACGGTGCAGCCGCAGGCGAGCGCCGGCGCGATCTTCCAGACCGCGTTCATCAGCGGGAAGTTCCAGGGCACGATCGCCGCCACAACCCCGACCGGCACCCGGTTCACATAAGTCAGCGCATCGCGCCGCGTCGGCACCACCTCGCCGGTGATCTTGTCCGCCCAGCCTGCATAATATTCGAGGCAGTCGAGCGCCGCGGGCACATCCATTCTTCGGGTCGCGGCCAGCGGCTTGCCGGCGTCCATGCTCTCCAGCAGCACGAGCTCGTCGATGCGCTCGCGCATGAGTGCGGCGATCCGGTTCAGGATGCGGCCCCGCTCGATGCCGGACATCGCAGGCCACGGTCCCGTCGTGAACGCCTTTCGCGCGGCGGCAACGGCGGCATTCACCTCCTCAGCACCAGCTTCGGAGATTTCCGCAATGACTTCTTCAGTGGCGGGATTGAGCGTCGCGAAGCGCTTCCGGCTCGCTGCCTCGACAGTTTCTCCTCCGATCAGAAGATCGGTGGGCGGCAGCTTCACTGTGGCGGCGGAACTGGACATTGAGAACTCCGGTCGAAAAAGTTCGGGGACCATCGCGACATCGCCGCCATCAGCCAAATTGATATTGCCGATAGACCATCGGCCTTGCCTATCAGGCAACGCCGCCCAGCGCCCGGTCAAGCTGGGCAGCGACGTCGAGCCGCTCCGTCACCTCGACAAGCGCGCGCGCAAGCGGCGGCAAAGGGTCCCGGTTCGTCGTGACCAGCCCGACCACGTGTTCCCGCGCCGGCGCGGTCACCGGAATAGCCTCCGGCCGGTGCCCCGCGCCCTGCTGATAAGCCAGCAGCGTCAGGAAGGTATGCGGGACGATGCTGGACCAGCCGCCGTTACAGACGTGGGTGATCTGGGCCAGAATCGAATCGGTCTCGACCATCACCTGCACATCCTGCGCTCCGCCATCCTCGAACAGCCGGTCGATGATGCGGCGATTCTGCATACCAGATGTCAGCAGGCACATCGGCAATGAGCCGGCCTCCCGCCAGGTCACTTCGGATCGGCCGGAAAACGGTCCTCCGGGCGGCGTCAACAGCAGATAGCGCTCCTCATAGAGCCGGAACGTGCGGACATTCGTGAGCGGCTCGTTCTCCAGATAGGTCAGCCCCGCCGCCAGTTCGCCCGAGTCCAGCCCGCGCTGGATTTCGATGGAGGACAGCGACAGAATCTTCAGCTTGACCTTGGGATATCGCGCACAGAATTCCTTCGTCAGGAACGGCACCACGGGCATCGCCGCTGGGATGACGCCCAACCGCAGAACGCCGCTCAATTCGCCCTTGAGCTGGGCGAGTTCCTGTTCCATCGCGACCTGATCGGAAAGAATGCGTGTCGCCCAGGCCAGCACGCGCTCGCCCTCGCTCGTGAGGCCGCGAAAACGCCGCCGGTCGCGGTCGATCAGAGGAACGGCAAGTTCGCGCTCCAGTTGTTGCAATGCTTCGGAAAGTGTCGGTTGGGTCACGCATGAGGCTGCCGCAGCGCGCCCGAAGTGACGCTCGCGCGCGAGCGTCACGAAGAACTGAAGGTGTCTGAAATTCATCAGGGATTCCGAAGTTGACGGAGATGGGCCGGGAGCGGAGCTGTGCCCACCGATCCGCATCGCTTCTTGATCAGTATCGCTTTGTCGGCTGTCTTGCCATCGCTATATCTAATTGAATATAACGTGGCGTCCAGTGATGAGAGCCGGCATGCCGCTGGCAGAAGTGATCGAGCGCATGGTTGCAAGAATCGGAGATCTTCTAAGTCAAAACTGCATCCGGATGCCTGATGCCGCTGCGCTGATAGATGGCGACCGCACAACGACATGGCGGGAACTTCAGAACAGAGCCAATCGGCTGGCAAGCAGCCTTCAGGCCATGGGTCATGGCAGACACAGCCGGGTCGCCGCCATCGTTCCCAGTGACACGACTTCCGTCGAACTGTTGTATGGCCTGGCCATCGGCAGCGTTGTCGGCATTCCCGTCAACTACGGCCTGACGCTTCCCGAGGTCGAACAGCTCCTGGCGGATTCCGCGCCACAAGCGATCATCGTGGACGATCAATTCGTCGAGCGGCTTCAAACCGTACTGGACGCTGCGAAAGCGACCGTCATCGTGAAGGGCGGAGCGCCGCGCCCCGGCTGGATCGCTTATGAGGATTTGCTGTCGCGGGGCTCGGCGGATTTTACCAGCCCGGCCGAGCCGGACGATATCCGCACCATCCGCTATACCAGCGGCACGACCGCCGCGCCCAAGGGCTGCCTCGGCACCCATCGCCAGATCCTGGCCAGTATCGCGAATTTCCATAAGGAGATTCCTCTCCCGGCGGATCGCCCGTTTCTTCAGATGCTGCCGCTGTTCTCGGGCGCCGGCATCTGGATGGCTTTTGCGGCGGCGTATCACGGCGTCGCGAATGTCCTGCTGCCGTCCTTCGATGCCACGCGCGCCCTTGCGCTGATCGAGCAGCATGGCGTGGGGCACGCCTGCGGCGTGCCGACCATGATGCGGCGGCTCTGCGACGCATTCGAAGCCGGAAGCTACCGCATCCCGAGTTTCAAACTGTTCGGCTATACCGGCGCGCCGATGCCGCCCGCCCTGATCCGGCGGGCGATGAAGTTGCTGCCGTGCGACTTCTATCAGGGTTTCGGCGGTGGCGAGATGGGCGGGCTCGTCTCCTATCTGCTACCGGACGACCATCGGGAAGCGCTCTCGGACCCGGCCAGGGAGCGGCGGCTCGCGTCCGGCGGCCGGCCAGCCGGCTATGCAACGGTGACCATTCGCGATCTCGGCACTGACGCGGTGTTGAAAGCGAATGAGATCGGGGAGATCGCTGTGCGGTCCGCCAGCAATTTATCGGGCTATCACAACCGGCCGGAGGACACCGCCAAAACGCTGCGGGGAGACTGGGTTTATACCGGAGACGTGGGTTATCTCGACGATGATGGCTATCTCTATGTCATCGACCGCGCCAAGGACATGGTCGTCAGCGGCGGCATGAACGTTTCTTCCGCCGAAGTCGAAGCGGTGCTGACGGAACATCCTGCGGTCCAGGCTGCTGCGGTCATCGGACTTCCGGATGAGGAATGGGGCGAGGTCGTCACCGGCGTGGTCACACTGCGCCCTGCTGCTTCTGTGAAGGAAGCCGAACTGATCGCATGGGCCCGCCAGAAACTGGCCGGCTATAAGGCGCCGAAGTCCATTCGATTCCTTGATGAGCTGCCGCTCAACAGTGCCGGCAAAGTGTTGAAGCGCAACCTGAGGGACTCTTTCATTGCCTCTTCTGCCGCGCATTGACACGCCTTCAACCGATCACCTCAGGAGCACCGAATGACGAAATGGATTCCCGACCCTTCCATGGGTCCTCGCGGCTATCTCGTGGAGCCGGAAGAGCTGACCTGCATCGATGTCACCATGCCGATCGAAGGCGTTGCGAAGATCACCCTGAACCGGCCCGAGAAACTCAACGCCTTCAACGTCGCCATGGTGGGTGAAGTCCGCTCGGTGGTGTGGCGGATGGCTTATGACGACCGGATCCGCGTGATCGTCATCACGGGCGCCGGCCGCGCCTTCTGTGCCGGCCGCGACGTGCAGGAGCTCGGCGCGGGTCGTGCGATGCCGATGCCTCAGTATCGCGCCTATACGCGCTCGAACCACGAGATGTTCGACGATCTCGAAGCCATCGAGAAGCCGGTCATCGCCGCGGTCAACGGCGTCTGCGCCGGGGGCGGCATCGAATTCGCCGCGTCCTGCGACTTCCGTTTCGCCTCATCGAAAGCGACCTTCTCGCTTCCGGAAATCTTCATTGGTGTGATCCCGGGTTCCGGCGCCTGCTCCCGCATGATCCAGATGATCGGCATCGAGAACGTCAAGGATCTGGTCATGACCGGCCGGACGATCGACGCCGCCGAGGCGAAGGAGATGGGCTTCGTTCGCCGGATCTGCGAGCCGGATCAGCTCGAACACGAGGTTCTCGAATATGCCAGGCTGCTGATGAAGGGTGCGCCCCTCGCTGTCGGCATCGGCAAGCACGTCACCAACACCTGCCAGAATCTCGATACCGAAAGCGGGCGCATCCTTGAGCGTCTGGCCCAGTCGTCGCTGGCAGGATCCGACGATTCCAAGGAGGGCATCCGCTCCTTCGCCGAGAAGCGGCCGCCGCGCTTCACCGGCCGTTGAGGCTGCGACGTCAAGGAGACGCCGCAGGGCGCCTCCTTCCACATGTCTGTTATTCGGAGGAATAGACCCATGAAGAATGCCCTGAAGTTCTATATCGACGGAACATGGGTCGATCCTGTCGTTCCCGCCACGCGGCAGGTCATCAATCCGGCGACCGAGGAATCTGCTGGAACGATCAGCATGGGCAGCGCCGCGGATGTGGATCGCGCAGCCGCCGCCGCGCGGCGCGCCTTTGCCGATTTCGGCAGAACCACCCGGGCGGAGCGTATTTCTCTTCTTCAAAGTGTGATCGCTTCCTACCGCAAGCGGGCGGATGATATCGCCGAGGCGATCATCCTTGAAATCGGCTCGCCCCGCACCTTCTCGGTCAACGTTCAGGCGAAGGTCGGCCTCGACCATTTCGAGGAAGCGATCCGCGTTCTTGAAACCTATCCGTTTGAAAGCACCCTGCGCGATACGGTCATCCGGCGCGAGCCTATCGGTGTTTGCGGGCTGATCACGCCCTGGAACTGGCCGGTCAATCAGATCGTCGCCAAGCTCGCTTCGGCTTTGGCGGCGGGCTGCACCTCGGTGCTCAAGCCCAGCGAGCTTTCGCCGCTCTCCGCGCTGATCCTCGCCGAAGTCCTGCACGATGCCGGCGTTCCCAAGGGAGTCTTCAATCTCGTCAACGGTGATGGCCCGACTGTCGGCCAGGCGATCGCCTCGCATCCCGAGATCGATCTCGTCTCGTTCACCGGCTCGACCCGCGCCGGCATTCTCGTCGCTCAGGCCGCCGCGCCGACCGTGAAGCGCGTGTCCCAGGAGCTTGGCGGCAAGTCGGCCACCATCATTCTACCGGACGCCGATCTCGATCAGGCCGTCGTGGGAGGCGTTCTCCGCTGCTACACCAATGCGGGACAGTCCTGCCAGGCGCCGTCCCGAATGCTGGTTCATGAGTCCCAACTCGGTCAGGTCGTCCAGATCGCCCGTGCCGCCGCACAGGGCATGAAGGTCGGCGATCCGCAGTCTCCCGAGACCACTCTCGGCCCGGTGGCCAGCCGCATGCAATATGACAAGGTTCAGGGCATGATCGAGAGCGGCCTGCGTGAAGGCGCAACGCTGGTCTGCGGCGGTCCCGACCGTCCCGCCGGCCTGAACCGTGGCTATTTCGTGCAGCCGACCGTGTTTTCCGACGTCCGCCCTGACATGACCATCGCGCGGGAAGAGATCTTCGGCCCGGTGCTTTCCATCCTGTCCTACAGGACGGAAGACGAGGCCGTGGATATCGCCAACGACACCGTCTATGGGCTCGCGGGATACGTGCAGTCGGGTTCGCCGGATAAGGCGCGAGACATTGCGGCACGCCTGCGCGCTGGCCGCATCTATATAAATGGTGCGCTGTCGAATTCCGCCGCGCCGTTCGGCGGGTACAAGCAGTCCGGCAACGGAAGGGAGCTGGGGGTGTTCGGGCTGGAGGAGTATCTGGAAGTCAAAGCTATTCTTGAGAGCTAGGAGCTTGAGACTTGTGTGGATGAAATATCCTCCTGACTTTTACCCTCTCTCAGGATGCTTGAAGCTGGCGAAATCGTTGGTTCGACTCTTTTCGATCCCTGACCGGGCAGGGAGGCGGCGCGCAGCGCCCGCGCCCGCTGGAGGCCGGTGACATCGTCCTGACGATGCGCCGGGGCGATGGTGGCGATCACGCCGGGCGACGACATCGTCACGTCGATTGATGGTCTCGGATCGGTCGCGGTGCGTTTCGGCGTGTAATCTCTATTCCGCATAGGAATGATTCGCGCCGCGAGAGTCCGGCGCGCGACCGGGAGACCATCATGGATCTGGACGAAGTGATCGCCAAGCTTGTCGACGCCAATCACATTCTCGCCCGCGAGCAGGTGGTGGACGCCTTCGGGCATATCAGCGTCCGCCATCCGGACCGGCCGGATCGCTTCCTGCTGTCGTGTTCGCGCAGCCCCGAGCTGGTTCAGCCGGCCGATATCATGGAATTCACCCTCGATGGCATTCCCGTCGATGCGCGCGGGCGCAAGCCCTATTTCGAGCGTTTCATCCATGGCGCGATCATGGCGGTCCGGCCCGAAGTGATGTCGGTGGTTCACAACCATTCCTACGATGTCATTCCCTATGCCGTGTCCAAAACGCCGCTGCGGCCGGTGTTTCACAGCGCCGGCAATCTTGGAAAGGTCATGCCGGTCTGGGATATCCGGACCCGCTTCGGCGCGACCAACATGCTGGTCAACGACATCGAGAAGGGCCGCGACATGGCGCAGGCGCTGGAGGGCCATAACGTCGTTCTGATGCGTGGCCATGGCTGCACGGTCGTGGGGCGGTCCATCGAGCAGGCGGTGCTGTCCTCGGTCTATCTCCAGGTGAATGCCCGTCTCCAGACCACGGCCATGATGCTGGGCGGGGATGTCAGCTATCTTCATGACGACGAAATCGATGTCATTCAGGCCGCCGCTGCCAACGCACCGGGAAATGACCGTGCCTGGGAATATCTGTTATCGAGGACTCGCGGACGTCGTTCCAACCAACCTTGATGTCATCCGACTCAACGCGCCGCTCCGGGTTCATGATGGATTTGTAGGAACCGGCCGTCCCGGAGACGGGCGGTCCCTACAGGGATGGGGGAGTGTGATGACGCCGGCGTGACGTCAGTCGGCGCTGAGGCTTGTATGGCGTCAAGCCGCGGTCATCGGCATCCGCTGAGTTTGCTGTCCTTGTTTTCGAGGACAAACGGTCCCAGCTTGGCGTTGGCCTCGTCGAGATAGCTCGTATCCACCAGTTTCTCGGCGGGGAATTCCTGCTGGATGAGCCCCATCTGCTTGTAGAATTTTTGCAGATCGAGGGTGCTTCCGACATTCACCCGGCCGTCCGGCGTGCGGGCGGGCCATGGCAGATTGTCGATGACGTCGCGATTGCGCTCGATGCCGCTACGGACGGCGATGTCGATGATTTCCGCTCGGTTGCTGCCGCCATGATAGGCTTGGCAATAGTCGCGCACGGCCCGCATATAGCCCAGCATGTAGCGGCGGGCGACGTCGGGATTGGCCTTGGCCCAGTCGGTATTCATGAAGCTGACCGAGATCACGATCGGATGCGGCTTGATGTAATCGTCGGAATCCGCCAGCACGAAGCCGAAGCCCTTCTCCACCGCCTGCGCGCCGAAAGGTGGCACCAGCATCGCGGCGTCGACTGCCTTGTTGGCGAGCGCGACGGCCACCTGCCCGAACGGGATGTATTTCACCTCCACGTCCTTCAGCGTGAGGCCGACGGTCTCCAGCAGCTTGGCTATCTCGTAGTTGTTCACCGCACCGCGGGAATTGGCGGTGATCGTGCGGCCCTTGAGGTCCTTCAAGCTTTTGATCTCGTCCTTGAGGTCGCTGCGGACGATCAGCTCGTGGTGAACGGGAGATGAGACGCGATCGTTGGTGATGATGACGGGAAGGTCCTTCGCCAGCGCGTTGAAATAGGCGGCGGAGATTCCGCCCTCCACCACCTGAAGGCGATTTTGGGAAATCAGCGCCATGGCGTCACCGGACGAACCGAGAGTCTCGATCTCCACATTCACCCCGGCGTCCTTGTAGTAGCCTTTCTCCACGCCGATGACGGTGGCGATAGAGGACAGCGAACGGACGGCGCCCACGCGGATGGTGGCCTCTTGCGCTTCGGCGAAGGTGAGGCTGCCGACGAGGACGGCAAGGGCGATGAGTTCACGCATGGATTCCTCCCATTGTTACTTCTTGATGGCGAGCGACGGTCCCCTGCGGATCAAGCCTCAAGCCCAGCCCGCGCCGGCCGAGCGGCCAACAGGCATGTCCTTTCTAGAAAGGATCGCTCGCCTTGTCGACCGGCGATGCTCCATGGGGTCGTTGGATTGACTGGCCCGCCGCTCCGGCCCTCGGCAAAACCGGGTCGCTGGGGTGTGTCTGCGAGCGGTCATTAGTACCTGCGCGGCGACTGTGATATGCGGCTGCGAAACTAGAGAGTCCGATCATGACGCCGACCGGCGATACCGCCGCACCCCTGCCGCTCACCATCCATCCCGCGCTTGCTGCCGCTCTCAGGACGAAGGGCTACAGCCAACTGACGCCTGTTCAGATGGAGATGGCGAATGGCGGCCATGGCGAGGCCGATCTTCTGGTTTCGGCGCAGACCGGCTCGGGCAAGACCGTCGCCTTCGGCATCGCGATCGCCTCGACGCTGCTCGGCAAGGCCGGACGCTTCGAGGCGGCCGGCCACCCGCTCGGGCTGGTCATCGCGCCGACGCGGGAACTCGCGATCCAGGTGCAGCGGGAACTCGACTGGCTCTATGGGGAAACCCAGATCCAGACCGCGACCTGCGTCGGCGGCATGGACATGCGCAAGGAACGCCGGGCGCTGGAGCGCGGCGCGCATCTCGTCGTCGGCACGCCGGGACGCCTGCGCGACCACATCACCAAGGGCGCGCTGGACCTCGGGGCGATTCGCGCCGTGGTGCTCGATGAGGCTGACGAGATGCTCAATCTGGGCTTTCGCGAGGACCTTGAATTCATTCTCGGCGCGGCCCCGGAGGAGCGCCGGACGCTGTTGTTCTCGGCCACGATCCCGCGCGGCATTGCGGAACTGGCCAGGACATTCCAGAAGGATGCGGTGCGGATCGCGACGACAAGCGCCGCCGCGCAGCATGCCGATATCGAATATCAGATGATGCTGGTGCGCCGCGACGAGCGCGAACATGCCGTCATCAACACGCTGCTGGAGTCCGGCAGCACCAGCGCGCTGGTATTCTGCCACACCCGAGAGGCGGTGCGGCACCTGACCGCGCGGCTCGCCAATCGCGGTTTTGCGGTAGTCTCGCTGTCCGGCGAGATGGCGCAGTCGGAACGGACGAACGCCTTGCAAGCGATGCGCGACGGCCGCTCCCATGTCTGCGTGGCGACCGACGTGGCCGCCCGGGGCATCGATCTGCCGAATCTGGACCTCGTGATCCATGCCGATGTGCCGAGCAATCCGGCCACGCTGCTGCATCGCTCCGGCCGCACCGGGCGGGCCGGTCGCAAGGGCGTCTGCGTGCTGATCGTGCCGGAGAGCCGGCGCGGCGCGGCCCAGCGCGTGCTTGCGCTGGCGAAACTGACGGCGAGCCTGCGCGCCGCGCCCGGCATGGCCGAGATCGAGGCGCGCTACCGCCGGGAGATTGTCGAGACGGCACTGTCCGCGGAGGAGCCGGATGAAACGGAAGCGGCGGTGGTGTCGGAGCTGCTGGCCGGAGCCGGGGCTGAACGCCTTGCCGTTGCCTTCCTGCGCCAGCAGCTTGCCGCCCGGCCGGTGCCGGAGGATCTGGCGCCGCTTCCGGTGGCGGAGCTGGCGGCGGGAAAATCGAAGCGCGGCAGGCGGGCGGACGACGATGACAGCCCGCCGCCGGTGCGCGAGCCGCGCAAGCTGGATATGCAGGACGGCGTCTGGTTCACGCTATCGCTCGGGCGCAAGCAGCGCGCCGATCCGAAATGGCTGCTGCCGATGATCTGCAAGGCCGGCGGCGTGACGAAGCGCGATGTGGGCTCGATCAGGATCGACGAGGCCGAGACCCGCTTCGAGATTGCCGCCGACAAGGCGGCCGACTTCGCGGAGCAGATCACGCGGCCTGGCCGCGCCGAGAAGGGGATCGTGATCGCGCCGGCCGGCGAGCTGCGCGGGGCATCGCGGCCGCCAAAGCCGAAGTTCGGAAGCGGTGGCAAGGCTGCCGCCAAGGCTGCCGGCAATTCGTCCGCCGACACGTTCGGCAGCACCGCGCCCCGCACAAGATCCGGAAAGAAGCCGGGGCAGAAGCCACAGTTCGTGGCCAGAGCCTCGGCCAAAGCCCCGCCGACGGGGCGCGGGCCGGCCGGAAAGCACAAGGGCAAGCCGAAGCGCGCCAATTGACCCGGCGGAAGCGGCGCGGGCCGGCGGTCAGCTCCGCAGGCCCGGCGCTTCCTGTCCGGTGCGCGCCACATATTCCGTATAGCCGCCGCCATAGGCGTGCAGGCCCTCCGGCGTGAGTTCGAGCACCCGGTTCGACAGCGCCGCGAGGAAGTGCCGGTCGTGGCTGACGAACAGCATCGCGCCTTCGTAGCGCGACAGCGCCTCGATCAGCATCTGCTTGGTTGCGATGTCGAGATGGTTGGTCGGCTCGTCGAGCACGAGGAAATTCGGCGGATCGAACAGCATCTTCGCCATGACCAGCCGCGCCTTCTCGCCGCCGGACAGCACCCGGCACTTCTTCTCGATCTCGTCGCCGGAAAAGCCGAAGCAGCCGGCGAGCGCGCGCAGCGGAGCCTGACCCGCCTGCGGAAAGGAGTCTTCGAGGGACTGGAGTACGGTGCGGTCCCCTTCGAGCAGTTCCATCGCATGCTGGGCGAAGTAACCCATCTTGACGCTCGGGCCGCGCGTGACGCTGCCTTCGTCGGGTTCGGACGCGCCGGCGATCAGCCGCAGCAGCGTCGATTTGCCCGCGCCGTTGACGCCCATGACGCACCAGCGCTCGTTTCTGCGAATCTGGAAGTCGAGGCCGTCATAGATCGTGCGGTTGCCGTAGCTTTTATGGACACTCTTCAGCGTCGCGACATCCTCGCCGGAGCGCGGCGCGGGCTGGAATTCGAAGCGCACGCTCTGCTGCCGCTTCGGCGGCTCGACCCGCTCGATCTTGTCCAGCTTCTTGACGCGGCTCTGCACCTGCGCGGCATGGGAGGCGCGCGCCTTGAAGCGCTCGATGAAGGCGATCTCCTTGGCGAGCATGGCCTGCTGACGCTCGAACTGCGCCTGCTGCTGCACCTCCGCGATGGCGCGCTGGCTGCGATAGAAATCATAGTCGCCGGAATAGGAAGTGAGGTCGCCGCCGTCGATCTCGATGATCTTGCCAACGATGCGGTTCATAAACTCCCGGTCATGGGACGTCATCAGCACCGCGCCGTCGAATCCCTTGAGAAAGTTCTCCAGCCAGATCAGGCTTTCCAGGTCGAGATGGTTGCTCGGCTCGTCGAGCAGCATGGCGTCCGGCCGCATGAGCAGGATGCGGGCCAGCGCCACGCGCATCTTCCAGCCGCCGGACAGATTCGCGACATCGCCGTCCATCATCTCGTCGCTGAAGCCGAGGCCGCCGAGAACTTCCCGCGCCCGCCCGTCGAGCGCATAGCCGTCCAGCTCGTCGAAGCGGCCTTGCACATCGCCATAGCGGGCCATCAGTTCGTCCATCTCCTCGGCGCGCGCCGGGTCGCCCATGGCGGCTTCCAGCTCCGCCATCTCGGCGGCGAGCGCGCTGACGGGGCCGACGCCGTCGATGACTTCGAGGATGGCGCTGCGGCCCGCCATATCGCCGACATCCTGGCTGAAATAGCCGATGCTCACGCCGCGATCGATCGACACCTGCCCTTCGTCCGGCTGTTCCTCCCCGGTGATCATGCGGAACAGCGTGGTCTTGCCGGCCCCGTTCGGCCCCACCAGACCGATCTTCTCGCCGCGCTGGAGCGCCGCCGACGCCTCGATGAAGACGATCTGCTTGCCGTTCTGCTTGCTGATATTCTCGATGCGGATCATGGGTTTCCGAAACGTTGCGGGTTCTCTGGGGTGCGGTTGTTACCCGCTTGCGCAGACGTTTATCGGATTGGCCTCACCTGCGCGATAGGAGCAGCGCGCGAAATCCATGAGAGAATGAAATCACCGAGAATGTCGGAAATAGCGCGCTTCCCCGGTGTTCGTAGTCCGGGCTCCCTCGCATTCAGGAATCATTTCCTTTTTTCGGCCTTGTCCTTCGGGAATTCCGAAGGTCTGAACCGAAACAGATCGACATGGCCGCCGTCTGCCGGCGTCGGATTACCGCCGCCATGCGGCTTTCCGGAAGGTGATCGCTGTCAGTCCTCTTCGACGAACACCTGTTCACGCTTGCTCACAACGGATGGCAACAGAATCAGGGCGAGAACAGCCAGGGTGACGATGATGAATCCAAGGCTGATCGGACGCTCGATGAAGATCATGACGCTTCCGCGTGAAAGGATCATGGATCGTCGGAGCTGGTCTTCGAGCATGGGTCCGAGGACAAACCCAAGAATGAGCGGAACCGGCTCGCATCCCAGCTTGATGAGTGCGTATCCGAGGGCTCCGAAAACGGCGATGAAGTAAAGGTCGAACGGATTTGCGTTGACGCTGTAGACGCCGACAGCGGAGAAAGTCAGGATTGCGGGAAAGAGAACGTAATAGGGAACGGACAGAAGGCGCACCCAAAGGCCGATCATCGGCAGGTTCAGCAGGACCAGCATCAGGTTCCCGATCCACATCGAAACGATGATGCCCCAGAACAGCGGTGCCTGCTCCACGACGATATTGGGTCCGGGAATCATGCCCTGCATGATCATGGCCCCGATCATCAGGGCGGAGACCGCGTTGATTGGCAGTCCCAGCGTCAACATGGGGATGAACGAGGTCTGCGCAGCGGCATTGTTGGCGCTTTCGGGTGCCGCAACACCCTCGATGGCGCCATGTCCGAATCGCTCCGGAGATTTGGAGATCTTCTTCTCGACCATATAAGCCGCGAATGACGAAAGAACCGCGCCTCCTCCCGGCAGAACACCCAGAGCCGAACCTATGGCTGTCCCGCGCAGAACAGGCGCTGCGATCTGCTTGATCTCCGCCAGAGACAGCATGAGATTGCTGACCCGCTTCGCCATGGCTTGCCGTGTCGTTTCGTTTTCGAGATTCTTGAGAATCTCGGTCATCCCGAACATGCCGACGGCAATCGAAATAATCTCGATCCCGTCGGCGAGTTCATAATAACCGAGCGTGAACCGGGACACGGCAGTCTGCCGGTCCATGCCGACCAGTCCCAGCAGAATGCCCAGCACGACCATCGCCAGAGCTTTGGGAACGGACCCTGACGCGAGGATCACCGACGCGATCAGCCCTAGAATCATCAATGAGAAATATTCGGGAGGTCCGAACCGCAGCGCGACAGCGCTGAGCGGCGGAGCTGCCAGCGCCACGATCAGCGTCGCCACGGTGCCGGCGAAAAAAGATCCGAGAGCTGCGGTCGCAAGAGCAGCGCCCGCTTTTCCCTGCCGCGCCATCTGATATCCGTCGATAGCGGTCACGGCGGAGGAGGATTCGCCGGGCAGGTTGATCAGGATGGCGGTGGTCGATCCGCCATACTGGGCACCATAATAGATTCCCGCCATCATGATCAGCGCGGACAGCGGGTCCAGCGTGAATGTCAAGGGAAGGAGCATGGCTATGGTTGCTGTGGGGCCAATTCCCGGCAGCACCCCGATCAGCGTTCCGACCAGCGTTCCGATGAAGCAGTACAACAGGCGGGATGGTTCCAGAGCCACGGAAAATCCGAGACCGAGGTTTCCGATAATGTCCATTCGGGTACCTCAGATCCGGATCCACGAACCAACGAGAGGAAGCGGCAGGCCGATGCCGTAGACGAAGAGAAGAACCGAGAAAACGACGAGGCCCGCGGTGATGACCAGGGCATTGAGTAGGGTCATCCGCCGGCTGGCCATCGCAGCGCAGAAGGTTGTCAGTGACAGAGATCCGATCAGGCCGAGCCCCTGAACGGTCGCGCCGAAAATGACCGGTGCGGCGAGCGTCAGGAATAATCCTCGCCAGGAGACCTGCCCGACCGCTCTATCCGAACTTCGTTGTCCCAGAATGATGATGATCAGGCCGAGAACGATGAGGATCGCTGCCAGAACCGGCGGGAAGAAGCCCGGCCCCATCCGGTCGGCGGTGCCGCGGTCGAGCGCGGCGCCTTCATAAATAAACCAGGCACCAATCGAACAAAAGATAAGGCCGGCAGCGGTATCTTTGAGGTTTATTCCCAAGGCAGATCCAACCTGAGCACCAGTCAATTACTTCATCCGGATTTTGGCTTTGGTCACGACTTCGGCCCATGTCTCGACCTGCGAAGCCATGAACGACTTCATCTGCTCCGGGGTGCTCCCGATCAGCTCGAATCCGAATTTGCTGGCTTTCCCGGCAATGTCAGCTTGCTGGAACCCTTGCGCCACGGCGGTCTGGATCTTTCCGACAATCGCCGGGTCCATTCCGGCAGGGCCGTAAAGTCCATACCATGCCCCGCTGGTGAAGCCGGTAAGCCCGGCCTCATCCATGGTCGGCACATCGGGAGAGTTGGCCAGTCGCTGCTTCGCGGTTGTCGCCAGTGCGCGAACCTTGCCGGCCTTGTGCTGTTCGAGCCCGTCCGCCGATTGGAAACCGAAGGCGACCTCTCCGGTGATGATCGCGGTCATCGCCTGCGGCGCGGAATTGTAGGGAACGTGAGCAAGGTCGACACCCGCACGAAGCTTGAACCGTTCGCCGCTCAGATGCGGCATATTCCCGGTGCCGGTCGAAGAATAGTTGAGCTTTCCGGGTCTTTCCTTGGCGTAGGCGATGAACTCCGTGAGCGTCTTGGCGGGGATGTCGGGATTAATCATCGCGACCGACGCCACGTTCGACAGTTGCGTGATCGGAGTGAGGTCTTTCAAGGCGTCATATGGCGGCTTCTCCGGCAGCAGCGTCTGGAAGATCACGATGGGGCTGGCATGAGACACCAGCAGCGTATAGCCGTCCGGATCGGATTTCGTGACGGCTTGCGTCGCAAGAACGCCGCCTGCGCCGCCTCTGTTGTCCACGACTGTCTGATATCCGGCCTTGTTGAGGATCTCGGAGACGGTGCGGGCCATATAGTCCGTAGGTCCGCCTGCTGCCGTCGCGACGATGATGCGAACCGGCTTGGTCGGATAGGATTGCTGCGCGGAAGCTGCGGTTGCGACGAGTGCCGTGCACAGAGTGCAACCGAGAGCGAATAGCGCAGAACGGTGGCTGCCCATGGTCTCCTCCCTGAAAGCTCATGTGCATACGATTTTTGCTCGATGTCACATTTCAGACCGGAGAGAGTGACCATCCTCGGCGACATGCGCAAGTTCCGAAGTGGAAATGCAGGATTTGCAGGACGGAAATCCCCGGTCTTCTGCATGGCGAGATCGCATGTGGCTTGCTGAGCGGTGAAGCCCTGCATTCCTTTCAAGAAATTGCTTTGATGCAGGGATTCAAATTCAATCCCGGCAGAAAAGGCTTTTGAGGAACGTCATGGCCATTGCTGTCGATGCTGAGATTTCCGGCGCTGCCACGTTTGCAGGCCGCAAGGCTGCCTTGCAGGGCGTAAGGGTGGTTGATTTCACCCAATTCGAGGCGGGACCGGTCTGCACGGAAACGTTGGCCTGGCTGGGCGCCGAAGTCATCAAGATCGAACCGATCTCGGGAGAGCAGAGCCGGAAAGCATCGGCCGCGAAGCCGGGCGAAGATTCGCCCTATTTCATGCTGCTGAACGCGAACAAGCGCAGCGTCACCTGCAACCTCAAGCATGAAAAAGGCCGGGCGCTCATCGTCGATCTCATCAGGAAGTCGGATGTCCTCGTCGAGAATTTCGGTCCCGGCGTCATCGAGCGACTCGGCTTCGGTTACGAAGAGGTCAGGAAGATCAATCCGCGAATCATATACGCGCAGATCAAAGGCTTTGCGCCCGACGGCCGCTGGGCGAACTATCTGTCGTTTGACATGATTGCGCAGGCTGTTGGCGGCGCCATGTCGATCACGGGCGATGCCGAGGGCGAGCCGATGAAATCAAGCGCCACGATCGGCGACAGCGGCTCGGGCCTGCATGCGGCGATCGGCGTTCTTGCAGCGTTATATCAGCGGGAATTGACGGGTGTCGGCCAGCGCATCGAGGTCGTCATGCAGGAGGTGGTGGCCAATTTCTGCCGAGTTTCCTTTGCAAGCAATGCCCTGCATGGAAAGGCCGCGGGCCGCAATGGAAACCAGAGCATTCTGGCATCGACCGCTCCCAGCGGAGCTTATCCGTGCAAAGGCGGCGGGCTGAACGACTATTGCTTCATTTATAGCACCCGCGCCGGCAGCCGGCATTGGGAGCGGATTCTTCAGGTCATCGGCCGGGAGGATCTGCTGACGGATGAACGCTTCTCCACTCCCGAGCTGCGCTACAAGAACCGGGCAGTGATCGACGAGATGATCTCCGGCTGGACACGGCAATACGACAAGTTCGAGGTGATGCGCCGCTGCGGCGAGGCGGGCGTCCCGGCGGGGCCTGTTCTCGATACTCAGGATCTGATTGACGATCCGGACATGAAGCGGCGTGGCATGATCGCGACAGTGCAGCATCCGCATCAGGGCGAATTCACCATGCCCGGCTGGCCGGTCAAGATGTCGGAGTCCCACGTCGCGGTCCGGTGTTCGCCTGTTCTTGGTGCGGATTCTGAAAGCGTATACGGCGGTTTGCTCGGGCTCGATCCGGCTGAAATCGATTCGTTGCGCAAAGATGGCGTTATCTGACAGGGATATCAGGAGTCTTGCCGATGATATCGGGAGCAAAACTGCTCGCCGACGCCCTTTTGCGTCAGGGCGTGGATACAATGTTTTTCATCATGGGGGCGCCGACCCATGAGGCCGGGAACGCGATCATCTCGAACGGCATCCGGCTGATTGACGTTCGTCATGAACAGGCGGGTGCCATGATGGCTCATGCCTATGCCCGCCTTCGCGCCCGCCCCGGCGTATGTATGGGCGCGTCCGGTCCGGGAACGATCAACCTCACAACCGGTCTTGCGAACGCGCTGGTTGACTGTGCGCCCGTCGTGGCCCTGGGGGGAGCAGCGCCCGTGGCTCATTATGGCATGGGAGCTTTTCAGGACATCGATCAGATTGCGATCATGAGGCCGGTCACCAAATGGGCGGAGCGGGTCTATGACGCGAGACGCATTCCCCATTATGTCGCGATGGCTTTTGCACAGGCGATGGCGGGCAAGCCCGGACCGGTCTATCTGGACCTGCCCGGCGATGTTCTTGCACAGGAGGTCGATGAGTCGGAGGTGAGGTGGCCGAGAAAGCCAACCTCAGACCTTGTCTTGCGGGCGGCTGCGCCGCATGACGATATCGTCCGGCTGCGGGACATGCTGGCGGCCGCCGAGCGCCCGCTCGTCCTGACCGGTTCGGGCATCCTCTATTCGCAGGCGGCTGCCGAAGTCGAGCAGCTCGTGAATATGACGGGGATTCCAATTTACACGACGCCGCAGGGGCGCGGCGTCGTTCCCGAAGATCATGAGTTCTTCTACGGCGCGGCGAGATCGACGGCACTCAAGGAAGCCGACTTCCTGTTGGTCGTTGGAACCCGGCTGAACTACGTGTTCAGCTTCGGACGCCCCCCGGCATTCTCTCCGACCGCCAGATTCGTCAGGATCGATATCGATCCGGAGGAGATCGGCGCAAGCACCCGAATTGATCTTGGCATCGTTGCGGACGCGCGAACTGCGCTGCAACAGCTTCTCGCAATAATTCCGGACGTCGTGACGCCCGAGCGCTATTCGGCCTGGCGTCAGCGTCTTTCCGGAATTGACAGCGAGCGGCAGATCGCCGCCGAGGGAAGGCTGAGCACATCGCAGATCCCGATCCATCCGCTGCGACTGTGCAAAGAGGTTCGTGACCACCTCGATCGGGATGCCATCCTCGTCGTGGACGGGCAGGAAATTCTCAATTTCGGGCGCCAGTCCATCCCTTCCTTCAAGCCGGGGCATCGCCTGAATTCGGGAACGTTCGGTACGATGGGCGTGGGGTTGCCGTTTGGGGTGGGCGCGAAAGCGGCGCGGCCCGACGCGCAGGTCGTGGTGCTCCACGGCGATGGTTCCTTCGGGCTGAACGCGCTCGAACTCGATACGGCAATCCGGCATCATCTTCCGGTTCTCGTCGTCATCAGCCTCAATGGCGGATGGACTGGAGATCCCGAGAAAAGCAAACCGGGGCGCGATCTCGGCTATACGCGGTTTGACAAGATGGCCGCGGCTCTCGGATGTCACGGCGAGTATGTCGAGCATCCGGACGAGATACGTCCCGCGCTGGAGCGCGCTAGTGAAGCCGTTTCCCGAGGACAGACCGCCGTGGTGAATGTCGTGACGGACTGGCGTGCCCGTGCCGACATGCGGGCGTTTCGAGGCGCGCGGACGTAGAGAGAGGGGTGTGTCGAAGCCGCCTTTTTGTCCTCTGCGATTATGCTAGCCTGCTTCCGCCATGGGCGAGCGCGGGAGCGAGGGGATGGGGCGGTTCGACGCCAATGCGTTGATTCGGAAAGTGGATTTGTTGACTCTCCGCATCTTCCTCACGGTTGCCGAAGAAGGGCAACTGGCGCGCGCGGCAAGCCGCGAGCATATCGTGCCCTCGGCCGTCACCAAAAGGATTCAGGAGCTTGAGGATCTGGTTGGTCTCAAGCTGTTCCATCGCGTCCCGAAAGGGGTTCAACTAACCCCCGCGGGTGAGGTGGCGGCTGAGCATCTTCGCAAGCTGTTCAATCAGATCGAGCAGATGCAGGACGAGATCGGCGGTTATGCCGACGGTCGCAAGGGGCATGTGCGGGTGGGTGCAACAGAGTCCATCATCATTGAATTCCTTGCATCAGAAATCCAGAAATTCGGATGGGACTATCCGGATATCACGGTAGAGCTTCTCCCGCTTGGAACGACCGATATCATTCAGCACTTTGCTGCCGGGGGAGTGGATGTCGGGATATACGCGACATACGGATCTGCCGATGGTCACCCTTTGACAGGGATTCGGGTCTCGGAGTTCAAAACGGATCAACTCGTTGCTGTTGTGCCGAATGCGCATCCCCTGGCAAAGCGTGCGGATTATGGCCTTCAGGATCTGATCGAGGCAGGTCTGATCGGTCTGAGACCGACCTCTCCCTTCATGATGCATCTCCGGAAATTTGCGGAGGGAGAGGGGTTCTCCCTGCGGCTGAAATATGAGGTGACGACAAACGAAGCCGCGCGGGCGCTCGTGCGGGCCGGGCTGGGTGTCAGTATCCAGCCGCGTGGCGTGCTGGATCTGGAGGATTATGCCCGGATGTCCATTCTTCCCCTGAAGGAAAGCTGGGCAACGCGGGATCTTTCCCTCATCACGCAATGCCGACGACCTCTCACGGCGGCGGAGCAGGCCTTCACCGCTCATGTGCTGAGCAGCATTGCGTGACGTTCAGCATCCAGCCGTCGTCCATGCCGTTTCATTGACGGGCTCGCAAGCCGGCATCTGGTGCGGGCGCGAACAGGGCAACCCGCCCGCGCCGCAATGGCGGCTTATGAACCCAGTTAACCTGAGACGGCCGCTTTTCTGGTAGGAGCCGTGCGCAGGGCTTTGCTTGCCAGCTCCGCTCCTTGAACGAGCGAGTCAAGCTTTGCCCAGCATATTGAAGGCGTGGCGGTCCGATTGCCGAGGCCGCAATCCGTGCTCGCCATCAGATTCTCGGCGCCGACGAGGTTGCCGTAGCGGACCAGCCGTTGGGCGACCAGTTCGGGATGCTCGATGAAGTCGGTGCAATGGCCGACCACGCCCGGCATCAGAGCAACTCCGTCGGGCAGTTTGAAACTCTCGAACACCTGCCATTCATGTTCGTGCCGTGGATTTGCAGCCTCGATGGAGAACTCGCTGGCATTCACCTGAAACAGAATGTCAACGATGTCCTTCAGGGGAAGATCGAACTCATGAGGGCCGTGATAACTCCCCCAGCAAACATGCAGCCTGATCTTTTCACGAGGTATGCCGCGCAGCGCATGATTCAGCGCTTCGACGCGCAGGGATGCATATTTCCGATATTCGGCAAGAGACATATCCGGATACATCTGCCAACCATCCGCGAGATCCGGGTCGTCGATCTGAAGCATGAAGCCCGCGTTGACGATGGCGAGATACTCCTCGCGCATCACTTCGCCTATGGCGAGGAGGAATTCTTCCTGGCTGGGATAATGCTCGTTGGTGATCCAGTGTTCGAGAACCCCGAGCGTGACGGAGGGAAGAAACGGCGCGGGCGCACCGGTTGTCGGCAGCGCCGCCTTGAAGTTTGCGATGTCCTCGTCCAGCCGCTGACGGCCGACATAGCCGAGTGGCTCGACGCAGACATGCTGCCGGATCATTCGGCGCATGGCTTCCTTGCCGCCGCTGGCGAAGCCGCCCCGGTCTCCCGTGAAGTAATCAGGGAATTTCACCTTGTCCCGCGCCGTGATGCTCAGGGGCTCGGGTCCCTCGCCTGCGGCGTATTCCCGGACCTCCAGCCCGCTGATGCGCTCGGTCACATAGTGCATGAAGTTGGACTTGCTCAGTTCCCCGTCGTTGACGCTGTCGAGGCCGAGATCGGTCTGGCGCCGGACCGCATCCCGAACCGCTGCCGGCAGCAGCCCATCGAGCCTGGCATTGTCGAAGGGCTGGCCCGAAGCGCGCGCCCGGATCAGCGCTGTGAGTTCGAGGCTGCGAGGCAGTGCGCCGGCATGGGTGGTCCGGATTTTTCCGCTCATTGGTTGTGCTCCCCTGGCCGCTCCGGCGCGAACGGCCGACGCATTGAATGAGCTAACTGACTTCGAAACCAGCGTCTTTTCCACCGGGGCGCGGCATTTCCGGAATACCGGAAATGTCCTTCGGGCCCGGCCGGGCGTTTCACGGCGCGCCCGGCAGGATCATAATCACTCTAAATAAAAGCGATCTCCAAAGGGTCGCCATTCCAGAGTGGAAACGTGAGGGGAGGATTCCGATGAGTCATCGTATGCCGCGACTGTCTCTTTCCGGCCTTGGCGCGCTGGCCCTTGCGGCCGTCGCTGCGGTCTTCGCTGCGGGGGCCGGAACCGCGGCCGCGCAGGATTATCCGAACAAGCCGATCCGGGTGTATATGGGATTTCCGGCCGGCACCTATCTCGATATCGTGACCCGGCATTTTACGGACCGGCTCTCGCAGCTTGCCGGCCAGCCGGTCGTCGTCGAAAACAAGGTCGGGATGAACGGCCAGATGGCCATGGAGGCGGTCGCCCGCGCCCGCCCGGACGGCTATTCGATCGTGTTCGGACCCGGCGCCTCGGCGGCCGTGCAATACAAGCAGCTCCCCTTCGATGGCGTGAAGGATTTCACCCGGATCGCATCCGTGGTTGCCTTTCCCTTCGTCCTGCTGGTGAATCCGCGCACCACGCCGGTCAATAACGTGGCGGAACTCGCCGCCTTTCTCGCGAAGAAGGAGAAGGTGTCCTACGGCGCGCCGAATTCCCTGGCGCTGGTCGGCGGCTCGATGTTTTCGGAGCGGAACAAGCTCAAGGCGGCGGCGGTGAATTACAAGAGCGCGGCCGATGCGATCCGCGATCTCAACGCGGGCGATCTCGATTTTATTTTCAACGATGCCGGCTTTGCCTTCGCCCAGATGCGGGAGGGGCGTCTCAAGGGCCTGGCCGTCACGTTCGGCCAGCGCTCCATGAACGCTCCGGACCTGCCGACGATGATCGAAGCCGGCTATCCGGATTTCGATTTCCACGGTTGGATGGCCGTCTATGCGCCCGCGGGCACGCCCAAGGACATCACGGCCAAGCTGGAAAACTGGTTCCTCCAGATTGCGAAATCCGACGAGACCGCAGCCTTCTTCAAGCGGATCGGCGCTGATCCGTTTGCGCTCTCCTCGACCGATTTTGGCAAATGGGAAGACAAGGAATTCGTGGCCTGGAAGGAGAGGGCGCGCATCGCCGACATCAAGGCGAACTGATGGAGAATCGTGCGGGCCGGGTCTCAACTCCCGGCGGCCGGCGCGCGCCGGCCCTTCACGGCAAGCAGCCGGGCTGAGACCGCTTCGAACAGAGCCGTGTCAGCACCGGCGTCCCGCATGCGGTCCAGAACGAGACGGGAATCTTTCGTCAGGTTTGCCGACGGCGTGAAGTGACCTGCGGCCAGGGCTGGACCGAAAGCGGCGCGGACGCGCGAATCCGCGCCGCCGCCTGCCAGCGCCTCGACCACCATTTGAGGGTCCAGTTCGGCGGCATGCGCCAGTTCCAGCGCCTCCGCCCATAAGGCGATGGTGCCGCAGACGATCGCCTGATTGAGCAGCTTGACCCACTGGCCGGTTCCGGACGCGCCGAGGTGGATGGGCCGCTCCGCGAAAGCGGCAACGATGGGCAGCGCCCGTGCCACATCCGCATCCGCACCGCCGAGAAAGGCCGCGAGCGTTCCGTCCTCTGCGCTGCGCACGCCGCCGGACACCGGCGCGTCGATCCAGGCCCCGCCCATCTCCGCCAGCCGCGTCGCGAGAGCCTGCGTTTGCACGGGATCGACGGTCGTCGTATCGATCACCAGCTTGCCGCTCATCCCGCCATGGACGCAGCCGTCATCTCCAAATATCGCGGAGGTGACAGCATCCCCGTGAGGCAGGCAGAGGCCGATGATATCGCTGCGCCGGGCGACATCCGCCGGGTCGGCCGCTGTCGCGATGCCGGTTGTTGCGAGACCGTGGGCCCCGGCAAGACGTATCCGCTCGGGATCGAGATCCCAGCCCGTCACCTGATAGCCGGCCTGCGCGATGCGCGCGGCCATGGGAAGCCCCATGGCGCCGAGGCCGATCCAGCCGACGCGGCCTAACGGGGAAGCGGCCATCAGCCCGAAATGCCGGCCAGGCGGTCGGCCCGCTCCCGCAGCAGATGCGCGATGCGCGGCGCCTGCGGGAAGATGCGCTCCGTGGTGCCGCCGATGCCGATCGCCAATTGCCGGCCGTGGCGAAGGTCCGGCAAGGCGATCGCGACGACCGCGGCGTCGTCGTTGAGGCTGTCCCGCGCGATCACATATCCATTGCGGCGGCAGGACGCGACATCCGCGCGCAGCTTGTCGAAGGGCAGGTCCTTGCGCGCGATCAGGCCGGCCGCGATGGAACGACGCCACACCCGGTCGACGATGTCGTCGTTGAACTGACTGAGGAACAGCCAGCCCACACCGGATTTCACCAGCGGCCTGCGGCCATTCGGACGCTGGAGATAGCGCGCGCCATGCGGCCCTTCGAGCACGAAGAGATACTGAATTTCCAGGTCGTTCGGAGTCGCGAGCAGGATGGTTTCGCCGGTCTCATCGCGGAGTTCATTCAATGCCCAGTGCGGGTCCGTATCGGGCAGGATTTCCGGGCCGACCCAGTCGCCCAGCGCGGCGAGGCGGGTCGTGGGAAAATAGGTCTTGGTGTCGCTGTCAAAGCTGAGGCACCCGATCTGGGACATGGTCTTGAGCAGGTCGGCCAGACTGGACGAGGGGCAGTCCAGCTTCTGTGTCAGATCCTTTAGCGACAGCGGTCGCCTCAACTGGGCAAACAGCTCGAGTATCTCGAAGGCCCGCCGCACGGAGCGGACTCCGGTGCCGTTCATCGCGTTTCGCTCCCGGGGGCAACGGTTTCCATCCGTTGTCTGATGCCACATCAGTGTTCCGTAAATCCGGAAATGGTTCAAGAGCTTCTTATAAGATTTTCAATGTGGAGCGGCCTCGCTACCGTCTGCGTCATCATGCGGGAGGATGAGGCATGTTCTCCAAAGAAGACAACGAAACCATGACGCGGACTTCGCCGGGCACCAAGGCCGGCGCGTTCCTGCGCCAATACTGGCAGCCCGTCGCGATGATTTCCGACCTGCTGCCGAACGGCGCGCCGCTGCCGATCAAGGTGATGGACGAAGATCTCGTCCTGTTCCGTGACGAGCACGGGCGCCTCGGCCTGCTGGGGCTGAATTGCGCGCATCGGGGCGCCGATCTCAGCTACGGACGCGTCGAGGGTGGCGGGTTGCGCTGCATCTATCATGGCTGGGTGTTCGATGTGAACGGCCAGTGCCTAGAGCAGCCTGCCGAGCCGCGCGGCAAGACATACTGCCAGCACGTCAAGCATCTGTCCTATCCGGTGACGACCGGCGGCGGCATGGTCTTCGCGTATATGGGCGAGGGCGAGCCGCCGGTGCTGCCGCAGCTCGAATGCCTCACCGCCTCCGACGAACATCTCTACATGTGGCGGTTCCGCGAGCGCTGCAACTATCTTCAGGGTCTGGAAGGCGATATCGACCCGTTCCACCTGAACTTCCTGCATCGCGCGATGGTGAGCAGCGAAGCCCGGGACGCGCCCGGCTCGTCGGATCAGTATTACGACTTCTATATGCACGGCACGCCGCGGCTCGAAGTCGAGCAGACCCGCTACGGGCTTCGCATCTTCACGATGCGGGACCTCAACGATCAGTCCTATCTGCGTGTGACGAATTTCATGTTGCCGAATGTCGCCATCGTGGCGGGTCCGACGGGAGCGGACGGCTATACGCTGCTGTGGCATGTTCCGGTGACGGATGACGTGCACATCAAGTATATGCTGAACTACAAGCGGAGTGGCCCGATCAATCGCGAGGCGATGAAGCGCGCCTACGACATGCATATCATCCCCGGAACCGACCTTGAGCCCCGGCGCTCGCGCGAGAATCGCTGGTTGCAGAACCGCGAGGAAATGCAGACCTCATGGTATGCCGGCCTCGGGCCTTCGTTTTCCGTTCATGACAACTGGGTGACGGAAAGCATGGGGCCGATCTATGACCGGTCCAAGGAACGGCTCGGATACAGCGACATGGCCGTGGTGGCCGCGCGGCGCCAGCTCCTGGCTGCGATTGCCGATGTGGCGGCCGGCAAGGAGCCCACGGGCCGGTTCCATGATGTGGATGACGCTCGCCTGGAAGACCTCGTCGTGCGGTCCTATCTCGTCAACGCGGGAGAGGACTACAAAGCCAGCCTGCGGCAGCCTGTTCCCGCCCACTAACATTCGATAGGATTTGGATCGTGCCAGTCACTCTTGCCCAGAAAGCCCTGCTCACCATCGAGGCCGCCCGCCAGATCGCGGATACGGCCGCTGCCGAGGCGCAGCGCCAGAACCTGAAGATGTCGATCGCGGTCGTCGATGACGGGGGGCACCTGCTGTATTTCTTCAGGATGTCCGAACAGATCGCAGCGGGAAGCGTCGAGGCGGCGCTCGGCAAGGCGCAGTCCGCGGCGATGTTCAAACGCGCCACGCTGTCGTGGGAAGAGGCCGCGAAGGAGCGGCATGTGGTCATGAAGATTCCGAATGTCATGCCGCTCGGCGGCGGCGTGCCGCTGATGGCCCAGGGTGTCTGCGTCGGCGCGATCGGCGTGTCCGGCGCCTCTTCCACGAAAGATGACGAAATCGCGCGAAGCGGCGCAGCGGTCTTGTCGGAATCGTGAAGGGCTCAAGCTTTCCGAGATGACACCGACGCCTTGCGCCCAATGATCCGTCGAGGGCCGCGCGTTATTGCGGTGGCGCGGCGGGCGGATGCGTGAAGGCGCGGCGTCCCTGTGCATCCGCAATTTCCACCACGTCGCTGCGGTAAAGCTCGGTGAGCGCAGCCTCGTTCAATATCTCCGCCATGGGGCCATGCCGCAGGATGCCACCGTCCCGCAGCATGGCCACGCGGTCCGCTGCATGCAGGACATGATTGGGGTCGTGGCTGGTGAAGATCACGCCATGACCGTCAGCGGCGAGGCGGCGCATCTCCTGAAGCACGCGGCTCTGGTTGCCGAAGTCGAGGCTGGCGGTCGGCTCGTCGAGGATGATGAATGCCGGCTCCTGAGCCAGTGCCCGTGCGAGCAGCACCAGTTGCCGCTCGCCGCCGGACAGTTCGGTATAGGGCCGGTCGGCCAGATGCGAAATGCGGAGACGTTCGAGCGCCGTTGCGGCGCTGCGCCGGTCCGCGGCTCCGGGTGCGGAGAACAGGCCGCCATGGGCCGAACGCCCCATCAGCACGACGCTCGACACGGTGAAGCCGAATGCCGGCGCATGGACCTGTGGCACATAGGCGAGGCGGCGGGCCCGCCCGGCCAGCCCCAGCTTCGCCAGAGGTGCGGCGTCGAGCGTGATGCGCCCGGCAAGCGGCGGAAGAAGTCCCAGCAGGGTCTTCAGCAGCGTGGTCTTGCCGCCGCCGTTCGGCCCGAGCAGCGCCAGCACTTCGCCGGCGGAGACGGCGATGTCGATATCGCGCCCCACGGTGCGGGCGGGATAGCCGATGGTCAGCCGGTGACCTGACAGGGTCATGACCAGGATCTCTGCATCCGCGCCAGCAGCCAGATGAAGAACGGCGCGCCGATCACGGCGGTCAGGATGCCCAGCGGCAGTTCGACCGGTCCTGCCGTGCGCGCAAGGGTGTCGATGGCGAGCAGGTAGCCCGCGCCGAGCAGCGCGGCCGTCGGCAGCAGCCGGGAGAAGTCCGGTCCGACCATGGCGCGGGCGAGGTGGGGGATGACAAGGCCGACCCAGCCGACGATGCCGGCAACGGCGACGCTGGCGGCCGTGAGCAGCGTGGCCGCCGCGATGATGGCGATGCGCAGCAGGCCCGTGGGAACGCCGAGACTGCGCGCCTCCTCCTCCGGCAGCGACATCACATTCAGCCGCCAGCGCAGCGCCAGCAGGATCGCCGTGCCGGACAGGACGGAGACGGCGAGCGGCGGCAGATCGGCCGCATCCGTGGCGGACAGGCTGCCCAGCAGCCAGAAGGTCATCGCCGGCAACTGGTTGTAGGGGTCGGCCAGATATTTCAGCAGGCCGATGCCGGCGCCAAGCAGGGAGCCGACCACGATGCCTGTCAGCACCAGCACGAGAATCGGATCGCGCGAGCGCAGCGTCGAGCCGATCAGATAAACCGCACCGACGGCCGCCAGCCCGCCCGCGAAAGACAGCGCCTGGATGGCGAGGATATTCGCCGACAGGAAAATGCCGATCATGGCGCCGAAGGCGGCGCCCGACGACGCGCCGAGCAGGTCCGGCGAAACCAGCGGGTTGCGGAACAGTCCCTGAAACGCCGTGCCCGCTGCCCCGAGCGCGAGGCCGACCAGCGCCGCTGCAAGGACGCGGGGGCCTCTGATCTGGAGCACGATGGCTTCCACGTCGCCCGTGCCGGCAAACGGCTCGCCCGACAGACGCGACCACAGCAGACCCAAAATATCGCCGGCCTCCAGCGGATAGCGGCCGACGCTGATGGCAACGGCCATGCTGGCAGCCAGCAGGATGATGGCGAGGAGCGTTCCGGGAACTCTGGTCGCAGGCATGACACGGCCGGTGATGCAGGCGCGCTGCGCGGAATGCAGCGGAGGCCCAACTCCTTTACATGATCGTATATCCGGCTGACTATAGCGATGGCGGCGGTCGCCCGCGGCGGCTGGCGGCTTTTATCTCAAGACGGAACGCAGCGATGGCCGACCTTCATCTGTCGATCCGCCTGGATCTCGCCAACGGCGAGCGGATCGGGCCGGGCAAGGTTGCCCTGCTCGAAGCGATCCGCGAAACGGGCTCGATTTCCGCGGCGGCGCGCAAGATGGATATGTCCTATCGGCGGGCATGGCTGCTGGTCGAGGCGATCAACCGTTCGCTCCGCAAACCGGCGGTGACGTCCGAAGTCGGTGGCCAGCGCGGCGGCGGGGCAAGGATCACGGCGGTGGGAGAAGACGTGATTGCTCTTTATCGCGACATAGAGACCCGTTCACGGGAGGCGGCAAAAGCGGAATTCCGGGCGGTGGCCGACCTCGCGCGAAGCGGGCGCAGGGCTGCGTCATGAACCGGATGCGTCAGCCTCGCGCCGGCCGGCTCTGTGTTTTGGTGGCCGTTGCCGGGCTGGTTTTTCTGGCGGCGATGGTGTCCACGCCGGCCGCGGCGGGCGTGGTGGTCGATTCCGCCGGCCGCAGCGTGACCGTGCCGGACAGGATTTCCCGCGTGCTGGCCGCCGGTCCGCCGGCCTCGGCATTGATGACGATTCTGGCGCCGGAAAAGCTTGCCGGCTGGATCCGGCGCCCGCGCCCGGAGGACCTCGACTATCTGCCGAAAGCCGTGCGCGACCTTCCCGAGATCGGCCGGCTGACCGGCCGCGGCAATACCGCCAATCTGGAAACCGTTCTCGCCGCGCGCCCGGACCTCATCCTTGATTTCGGAACCGTCTCGGACACGTATGTTTCGCTGGCGGACCGTGTTCAGGCCCAGACGGGGATTCCCTATCTGCTGATCGATGGTCGCTTCGACGCCACCGCATCTGCGCTGCGCCTGCTCGGGCCTGTGCTGGGTGCCGCACCGCGCGCGGAGATGCTGGCGGCGCGGGTCGAGGCCATGTTCGCGCGGGCTGCTGCGGCCTCAGCCGGCAACAAGACAAAGCCTCGCGTTTATCTCGCGCGCCGGCCGGACGGGCTGGAAACCGGCTATGCCGGCTCCATCAATACCGAAATCATCGAGAAGGCCGGCGGCATCAATGTCGCGCGTGGCGGGTCGATGAAGGGCATCGGCAATGTCTCGATGGAGCAGATTCTTGTATGGAATCCGGATACCGTCATTACGGCCGATCCTGCTTTTGCGAACGGCGTGCGCGGTGCGTCCGGCTGGGCCGGCATCGATGCCGTGAAGACCGGCCGGGTGTTTCTCAGCCCCCGCGTGCCCTTCGGCTGGATCGACGACCCGCCGTCGCTCAACCGGATTCTCGGGCTGGCCTGGCTGTCGCGGATCTTTCACCCGGCAGCGGCCGGGCCCGACACCGGGTCCGATATCGGCGCCGAAATGCGCGAGCTTCACGAGCTGCTTTATCAGATCACTCTCACCGACGAGGCAGCGGCCCGGCTTCTGCCGAAGGCGGCCCCGCAGCAATAGCGACCGGGCTCAACATAACTCGAAAGGACACGCGATGAAGCTGAGCGCCCGCAATACCCTGAAAGGCACCATCGTCGAAGTGAGAAAGGGACAGACCACCGCCCATGTCCGCATCGATGTCGGCGGCAGCATCGTCACCGCGTCCATCACCAACGATGCAGTGGACGAACTGAAACTGGAAAAAGGCAAATCGGCCTATGCCGTCATCAAGGCGTCGGACGTGATGATCGCGATCGACTAGATCTTTCGTCGCTTTGACAGCAATATATTTTATTGGATATAGCGCTCTCGGCGGGCGGTAACAAAGTCTGCCGGAGCGCTTATGGAGGACGGCTCGTGAGTGATTATCCTGTTCCGCAGATGAATATCGACGGCGAATGGGTCAGTGGCGGCGGCCGGCGGACGCAGGATGTCATCAATCCTGCAACGGGCGAGGTTCTGGCCGAACTGCCGCTCGCGAATGCGCAGGATCTCGACCGCGCGCTCGACGCATCCCAGCGCGCCTTCAAGCTCTGGCGCGCGAAGACGCCCGATGAGCGCAGCAAGGTGCTGCGCGGCGCGGCGGAACTGCTGCGCGCCCGTGCCGACGATGTCTCGCGGATCGCGACGCTCGAACAGGGCAAGACGCGCGCCGAGGCGCGTGGCGAACTGGCCGCCTCCGCGGCCTGGCTGGAATTCGCGGCGGAGGAAGGCAAGCGCGCCTATGGCCGCGTGCTCGTGCGCCCGACCGGCAAGCGCCACATGGTGGTGCGCGAGCCGGTCGGTCCCGTGGCCGCCTTCGCGCCCTGGAATTTCCCCATCGGCAATCCGGTGCGCAAGCTGGCGGCGGCGCTGGCCGCGGGGTGTTCCTGCATCCTGAAGCCACCGGAAGAAACACCGGGCTCCGCCATCGAGGTGTTCAAGGCGTTGCAGGATGCCGGCGCGCCCCGGGGCGTGGCGCAGATCGTGTTCGGCGTGCCGGACGAAGTCTCGCGCCATCTGCTGGCCTCGCCGATCATCCGCAAGCTGTCCTTCACCGGCTCGGTGTCGGTCGGCAAGCATCTCATGAAGCTTGCCGCGGACGGCATGAAGCGCACCACGATGGAGCTTGGCGGCCACGCCCCGGTCGTCGTGTTCGACGATGCGGACCTTGAGGCGACGCTGAATCTCATCGCGCCGCATAAGTATCGCAACGCCGGGCAGGTGTGCGTCTCGCCGACGCGCTTCTATGTGCAGGAGCCGGTCTACAAGAAGTTCGTTCAGGGCTTCAAGGAACGCGCCGCCGCGCTGCCGGTGGGCGATGGACTGGTCGAAACCAGCCGGATGGGGCCGATGGCCAATCCGCGCCGGCTCGATGCCATGGAGACGTTCATCGCGGATGCCCGCAAGCATGGCGCGAAGCTGGAAACCGGCGGCGAGCGCATCGGCAATCGCGGTTATTTCTGGCAGCCGACCGTGCTGTCCGATGTGCCCGAGACGGCGCGCATCATGAACGACGAGCCGTTCGGCCCGGTGGCTGTGCTTGCGCCGTTCCGCGACTTCGACGAAGTGGTGGAGAAAGCGAACCGGCTGCCCTATGGGCTGGCCGCCTATGCTTTCACGCAGTCCGCGAAGCGGTCGATGCTGATC
>DATMEW010000136.1:0-5197 GCA_035556495.1 Xanthobacteraceae bacterium
GTTCTGGCGGTCGAGATCCGCGGCCGCCGACTGAGCTTGCCGCTCAGCGGCCTGGGCGATGGCGAGGTCCTGCCGGACGGCCGCCAGCTCGGAGCGTAGGGAGGCCGCCTCGCAGCCGCGCTGGGCGTAGTTGTAGCCGGCCCGCCAGATCCCGCCAGCCAGTGCCAGGGCGATGCCGCCGGCCACCACATAGGCACCGGCGGAGGAGGCTAGCAGCCGCCCCAAGGTGGCCATCATGGCGTCAGCTTGGCTGTGCGGTAGAGATCAACGGTCTCCTGCTCTGCCCGACGCTGCGACCGCCAGATGGCGATCCCCGCCGCAGAGACGGCCAGCAGAGGCACCCACCACGGCACGGTGCCCAGAACATCGAGGACCGGCTGGACGCGCTCACGCGCTTCGCTGACGTTTTCGACGAGGCCCGCCATTCCAGCCGCAACCAGCGACGGGATGGTGAGCACCTTGGCGAGCAGCCGGGACCAGGCGGTCTCCTGCACGGTTGGCACCTTGTCGGCGATGGTGCTGGCCGTTGCCTCGGCCCGGGCAGCGGCGATAGGTCGGGTCCAACCCTCCATCTCGGCCTTGTCAAGTTCAGCCCGGAGGTCGGCTGTGATCATGGGCTCCCCGGTCAAAACGCGGTCGGCCATAAAGCCGGCGACCGCCGCGCGCGTGAGGCTTCCCCACTTGGCGTCGATCTCACCGACCGCGTAGCCGCGGCCAACCAGCCGGCGCTGGACCAGCTCGACGCGCGGGTCCTTGACTCCCGGCCGGATCGGAGGCTCCGCCTCAGCCGGCAGGCTCTCGATGCGGGGCGGGCCAATCTGCTCGGCTCGGATGCTACCTGCGACGAGTGGATCCTCTCCGATCAGCCCAGCGACCGACACCCGCTTGCCTTTGCCCCACTGGACTGCGCCGGCGGCCGTCGCAGGATAGACCGGCACCATGCCGTCGCAATTGGAATAGACCCCGTCGCGAAACAGCAGTTGCTCGGCCTTTCGCCGGTCGAGGATTTCCGGGGGCTTGCGCCAATCGAGCATCCCCTTGGCCGCGCCCGGGCGGTCGCCAGCGTTCAGCTTTTTCACAAACGACGCGCGCCCGATCGCCCCGGTGTTGAAATGGAACGACACCAGTGCGTCGAATTCGTGCTGCTTCAGCGGCACCTTCACGGTCTTCTGAACCTCAGCCTCGTATTTGGCGAGGTCCCGGCGGAACAGGTCGATCAGCTCCGCGAGCGGTGCCGCAACGCCCTTCGGCAGTTTCGCCGGATCCGGCGCCCTGGCGCCGGCCGTGTGACCTACACCATAGGTCCACACGCCCACGCTGTCCTTGTACGGCGAGGTGACGACCCCTTCATGCAATAGGAGATCAGCCACCCCTTTCGGGCTGGTTTTCATGTTCACGTTGACCTCTGCTGATTATCAAATGAGAGCCAAGCTATGCGTTCGGTATGAGCCGGCGTGCTTTACTCAAAGTGAAGCGAATGCCTTTACGCATTCGGAACCCGCTGTCTGTTGCTATCCGCACAACACAGGGAGGCAACAATGCTCGACAAACAGACTCTGCTAGCGATGGCAGAACAATATGAGAAGTTCGCCGAGATCTGCTTTTCCGACGAGGGTCGAACAACCTTCCTGAGCTCAGCGGCCGAGCTGAAGCGGGTAGCAGAAACCGCCAACGACAATGCCGAAACCTTAGTGCGCTAGATTGAAGCGCCTCCGGAGCCAGAGCGATCCTTCCCCGGCCGGTTCTGGCTCCGGCCCTCCTACCCCCTTCACGAGGCAGCTGTTCAGGCCAGTGGTGGAGCCTTGGCTTCGGACTTCGGCGCGGCATCGGCCGCCGGCGGCGCGACGGGCTCAATCGTCATCTTGAGCTGACCCTGCGCAACTCCGGCGACAGCCTCCATGTGACGTGCGATACGCGCGCCCATGCTGGGCGGAATCGAAACACCCTGCCCCTCGGCGCGTCGGACGAATTCGAGGAGTGCAATTGCGGTTTGTGGATCCATGGTCATTCCTCGGGTTCGGGTGCAGGTGGCTGAATCGGAAACGGCGGCACCACAGGACGCGCGGCCACAATGGCATCGAGCGTCTCGATGTCTGTAAGGTCCGCGAGCGACGTGAGTTCGGACATCTTGATGCGGTACGGATTGCTCGTATCCATGCGAGTTGCGCCATCGACCACCTCACCGGCGTAGATCACAACGGTCGGGTCATCACCCGACAGATCGCATTGCCAGCGCCAGACTGCTTTTGCCATGTGGATATCCTTAAGTGAGCACACGACCTTCGAGCGAAGACAGGCGCTTGTTGATCTTGTGAGAGTGGATCGCTTGCAACTCGGCCGTCTGCCAGAGCAACTGAATCATGTCTCCAAGAGATTTGCCGACGACACGGCCATTCTCGACGTCATTAAGATCAGGCATCCCCCAGAGTCGGCGATTGCGCAGCATGTAGTCCGCGTAAGCGTCCGGCTCGAACATCCGTCGATCAAGAGCAGCCGCGCGACGAGCGACGTGCGGGCTATAGACTCGCTCATCCCCGGCGAGCGCGTCGAACACGTAGTCGGTGAGCAGCACACCATCGTCGTAAACCGCCGACGCATAGATGTCTCCGCCAACACCGACTCCGCCGGCGACGACGATTGTGCCGGAGGTCTTGTTTGTTGCGGGCACCGCGCCGAAAAGCTCCAGAGACCCGGACAAATGGAGCCGCATGTAATCGACGAGAGTAGCAGGCGCGCCATTGAGACCAGTTGAAGTTGTATGCTGCCATGTCCAGTACCCCTCGACCATCGAAAAGCCGAAAAACGAACCGCGCGCCGGCAACGTACCGCCGATCACATGCTCCCATCTGCCATCAACCGGATCGAAGGCGAGCGCCGCATACCACGCGGCCGTGTAAGGGCCGTATGCGGAGGTCGCACGGAAGCCCACAGCCTGCACTGGTGCGTCGGCGGTATCGAACTTTCGCCCCTGATTGGACAGGTCAGGAACTGCATTCAATCCGGCTGCAATCACCGTTCCTCCGCTGGGTCGCAGCGTCAGATTGGTGGAGGTAGCAAGAAGCTGATGGACGCTGCCCGCTACTAGCGCCACTTGATTCGCGCCCGGCGAGTAGAGGCCGGTGTCCGGATCTCCGTGGAACGAATATGTTGGCTCCCAGGCATTGCCGAGGTCGCCGTAGATCCGCGGCTTACCATCGACGGTCGCCAGCACATCGACCCACGCACCCGACAACCAGCTTTGCAGCCGAAACTGATCCGTACCCAGCGTGCCGTGCCGAAAGCGCTCACTGCCTCCGGTGCGATACCGAACCTCGGCATAGTCATCAGCCGCGATCTTATCGAGCGTGATACGCCGATCATCGCCGGCCGCCGTGACGACGCCGCCATACTCGTTGAGCATCTGGCCGACGAGGCCCCCCAGATATTCGGGCATCTGTGCATTTTGCGAGGTCTGGAAGATGATGAATTTGCTGCCGCCTACCACGTCAGCCTGCAACGGCGGGTACACCGTGATGCTTTGCGGATCGGTCTTGCCGGTGATCAGGTAGCGCCGCGCATCGGCGGCCGACGCATTATCCGCGCCGAACGCGATCTCGGAGCCGATCAACGCATAGTTAAATGCGCCCGTCGTGCCCGTGACATTGCTGGAGCCCGACGTGCCGGACGCCGTGCCGAGGTTATATAGCCACATGACCTAGTTCCGCAGTTCGATGATGCTCAATGACCCACTTGTTGCTGGGCCAGCGAACCCACCTGTGTAAATTTGGAACGTGTGAGATCCAGCCGATAGACCGGTAACAACCTTTGTCAGATTCACCGGCCCTGACGCATCAACCAAGAAAAAGCCGTTGCCGGTATCGTTCCGCCGGTCATTCCATTGCCACGTCGTGTGCAGCACACCATCAACGTAAAGATGGAATGTGATCTGACCGGGTAGCCCTGGACCAGCAATATCTCCCGAGCTCAAAATGTTCGTTTCATAAATGATCCGCACCGCTCCCTTGGCGACCTCGAATGTTTTCCCGACGATCAGGCCGGTAGTAAAACGACCATCAAATGGAGCGTGGGTCCCGAACTCTTGCTTTGTCGCCGATCCAGCAATCAACTGATCGATGCCGACGCTGTTCTGCGATAGCTTTGTGGCATCGATGGATTCGGCCACAATCTTGTCTGCGGTGATTGCGCCTGCCGCGATCTTGACGGCTGTGATCGCATTCGCGGCAATCTTGTCAGCCGTGATCGTGCCATCGACGATCAGGTCACCATCGATCTCGATGTCAAAATCAACCGTACCGTCGAGCCGCTGCACACCGGTCAGAACCCAGCCGCCCGTAACGCCGTTGACCTCGCCGACCACGCCATACTGCACCTTGATGCCATCGACACTGCTGCCGATCGTGCTGATGCTGCTGGTGTGACCCCCAACCGTGGTCGTGAGGCTATCGATCGACAGGGCAAGCGCGCCGGTCTCGGTCGTCAGCGTCTCGTCGAGAGCTATGATGTCCGCCTCGGCATCGCCCACCCTACCGGACATCGCGTCCATCTGGGTGGTGCGCGTCTCCGTCTCAGTCGCCAGCGCCTCCTGGGTGGACTGGATCGCAGATGCGTTGTCCCCGACCGCCACTCCTAGCAGCGTATCGCGCTCGACGCTCGCCTCACGATCCGCGACGATCTCGGCACGCAGCACGTCCTTCGCACCGGCAACCGCATTGGCCGCCCCCGCCTCCACGATCGTGATCTGCTCGGCCAGCGCATTGCCCTGATCGTCAAACCGCTCCGTGATCTGCTCCGTAACGCGGGCAAAGGTGCCTTCCTGCGCCGCCTTATTGCGGACAGTCTCCAGCAGCGCCTGCAAGGCGGCCGTGCCAGCCATGCCGCGCATGGCCATCAACTCGTCGCGAGTCGCCTTCAGGGCGGCAACGCTAGGCGGCACCTGCTCCAGCAACTCTCGCAGCTCGGCCGTGATCGCTTCCCAATCCACGCCGCCCGGCGCGACCGTGAGGCTCTGCGGCACCACATGGTCCGCCCCTGCCGTCACCTCCTCCCAATCCGTCCAAGGCGTATCCCGGACGGGCGTGGTCTCCATCTTGGCCCGGACCTCATAGGCCGTCCCCGCCTGGATGCCGTTGGAGATCATCGCCATGCCGGCCGAGGGCACCGGCGCGACGGTCTCGACAGCGTCGGTCTCACCCACCTT
>DATMEW010000137.1:0-6735 GCA_035556495.1 Xanthobacteraceae bacterium
TTCCTCGAAACGGCGTCCCTCATTGCCACGACGGCTGTCTTCGGAGCGGCGATCCTGCTCGCCGCGACGTTCCTGCTCACCACGACGGCTCTCCTCGCTGCGGCGACTCTCCTCGCCCCGGCGGCTGTCTTCGCGATTGGCGCCCCAGCCGCCCCACCGGCCATGGTCGCCGCCACGGCCCCAGCTCGAATGGTCTCCATGATGACCGCGGTTCCAGCCGTGCCCGTGGCGGCCCTCTCCGCCCACGCGCTGCCGCGGACCAAAGCCGAGGTGGCGGGTCGGCGCGTCGGCCAGCATCGCGAAGCGGCGCTTCTGCGCATCGTCAAGACTGCGATACAGCGGATCGACGGCATCGACGAGCTGCTTGAGCGCGGTCGCGCGCGCCACCATGGCATCGGCGCGGCTGCGCATCGCTTCGAGCCGATCCGCCGGCGGCTGTTGAGACCGCATCGCTTCACGCCGATCCATCCGCACCTTGGCAAAATTGCGCACGGCCTGTTCATAGGGCGCCCAATGCTTGTCCTGTTCCGGATTGAGCATCAGACCGGCGCGCAGAGCCGCGAGGCGCGCTTCACCGAACGCGCGCATGTCTTCGGCATTCACGCGCGGCTTGGGCGCTTCAGAACGGCTCTCCGCATTCGGCTGGGCGGGTTTCGGCGAAGCATCCTGCTGGGCATAAGCAATCGCCGAACCTGCGACGAGAGCGGCGGTCGAACCCGCGACGATTGTCTTCCACATGGCGTTATCCATCTCTTTGGAGCGCAAGCTGCGCAATGACCATGATTAGAGAGGGGAGAAACGCCGCTCTCAAGTTAAAGTTCTGTCAGGTTGCGGACGCTTCATAACCAGCCGTTCATCCGGATGTCTTAAATTCGCCACAGAATACGCGACATGAGCCACCGTTCAGAGCGGCCGCCAGAGCATCTGGCTTTGATGGAATCAAAGCCAAGGCTCCGCGTTTTATTTCGATGCGTTGTCTCGGCATGCAGCGGTCTCCGCTTCGCTCGAAAACGCTTCAGCATTTATCATCGCCCGAAATAAGAAAGTGCCGGCGCAAGGCAAATAAAAAAGCCCGGGCGCAAGGCCCGGGCTCGATCAAGACACATCTCATCAAGATATCGGCGACGCCGATCAGGCAATATCCGTCGAATGCAGCCGGCGGCCACCGTCTTCCGCGCCGTGCTGACGTTTCGCCATCAGCTTGTTCAGGGCGCCGAGATACGCCTTGGCGGAGGCCACCAGCGTATCGGGGTCCGCGCCGCGTGACGTGACCGAACGGCCGTTCTCCGACAGCCGGACGGACACTTCCGCCTGGGCGTCGGTGCCTTCGGTCACGGCATGGACCTGATAGAGCTCCAGTTCCGCCGCATGCGGCACCAGCGCCTTGATGCTGTTGAAGATCGCATCCACCGGTCCGTTGCCGCTCTCCTGCACGGTCTGGTGCCTGCCGTCGATAGCGAGCGTCAATGTCGCGGATTGCGGCCCCTTGGTGCCGGCGATCACAGTGAGCGACACCAGCGTCACGCGGTCCTCGGCATCGGACAGGCGCTCGTCCAGCAAGGCTTCGATATCCTCGTCATAGACATGCTTCTTGCGGTCGGCCAACGCCTTGAAGCGCACGAAGGCGTCCTGCAACTGATTATCCTGCAACTGATAACCCAGTTCCTCCAGCTTGCGCGAGAAGGCGTGGCGGCCCGAATGCTTGCCCATGACCAGCGAGGTCTGTTTCACGCCGACGCTTTCCGGCGTCATGATCTCGTAGGTCTGATTGTTCTTCAGCATGCCGTCCTGATGGATGCCGCTTTCATGGGCAAAGGCATTCCGTCCGACAATGGCCTTGTTGTACTGCACCGGGAACGAGGTCGCGACCGACACCAGCTTGGACGCCCGCGTCAGCATCGTCGTCTCGATGTTGGTGCGATACGGCAGCTTGTCGCCACGGGTCTTGATCGCCATCACGACTTCTTCGAGCGCGGCGTTGCCCGCACGCTCGCCAATGCCGTTGATGGTGCATTCGATCTGCCGCGCGCCGCCTTCCAGCCCGGCCAGCGAATTGGCCACCGCCAGGCCGAGATCGTTATGGCAGTGGACGGAGAATATCGTCTTGTCCGCATTCGGCACCCGCTCGCGGATGGCGCGGAACATATCGCGATATTCCTCCGGGGTCGCATAGCCCACGGTGTCCGGCAGGTTGATCGTGGTCGCGCCGGCCGCGATCGCCTTGTCCACACAACGGCACAGATACTCGATGGAGGTCCGTGTCGCGTCCATCGCCGACCATTCGACATTGTCCACCAGGTTGCGCGCCTGGGTCACGGTGGCGACGATGATGTCCAGCACCTCGGCCTCGCTCTTGCGCATCTGGTGTTGCAGATGGATCGGCGAGGTTGACACGAAGGTATGGATGCGCGGCTGGCGGGCGTGGCGAACCGCCTCCCCGCATCGGGCGATATCGCCGGGAATGGCCCGCGCCAGCCCGGCGACCACCGCATTCTTGGCGAGCCTGGCAATTTCAGCGACGGCCTCGAAGTCTCCCACCGAAGCGATCGGAAAGCCGGCTTCGATCACATCGACGCCCATCTCGTCGAGCAGTTCGGCGACCTCCAGCTTTTCCTCATGGGTCATGGTCGCGCCCGGGCATTGCTCGCCGTCGCGCAAAGTCGTGTCGAAAATGATGACGCGGTCCTGATTAGAGGACGCGGTTTCGGTCGTGCTCATGGTCATGATGCCTTTTATCAGCCAGTTCGCGCCTGGAGGCGCCGGTCCGAGTTCGCTTTCTACCCCTGAGCGCCCAGGCACCATGTGCCCGGCCGGCCCTCAGGGGCTGATAAGCAGAAGCGACGCGGACAGGAGGGCACGGCGGGAGACAGCCGAAACGGCTTCCCGGGATATCGCGCAGGATATGGAGCGCGCCGTGTACAAAATCGCCCTCGACCTCAAAACACTGCCAACACGACAGATCGGCGCTGCCAGATTCCTCAGCAGCAGACCTTCATTATTTAGCGCAAACTGGCCCGGTTGCAAAGGCCGCAGCGAGCATCCCGCAAAAATGCGCCCGATGGCAACGCCAGCCCCTCCCCGCCGGCCGGCTGCCCCCCCTCTCGGGGAACCCGCCGGGGGGCAATCGGCGTTTCTCCTCCGCAGAGCCAAATGTGGAACTTCCAGATGGGACTTTCAACCTATTTCAGACATCACGCGGATGCCTGCGCACGTCTGGCCGGCCAATGTTTCGACCTCACGGTTGCCGGAGAATTGCGGGATATGGCTGTGGAATTCAGGCGCAAGGCCGCTGAAGTGGAGCGCGAGGACCGGGGCGCGGCCATCGGCGAAGGCGGGCCTCCGGCAGGGTCGCACAGTTGAGCGCGCCTCAGGTCGCTTCGGCAAGGAGCGCTTGCCGCACGTGCTTCAGCTCGTCGAGCGCATCCGGATCGACCTTCGGAAACTGAAGGTTCAGCGCCTGCAAGTGACGCACGACGATCGAGGCGATGGCCGCGCGGCTCAACCATTTGCGATCCGCCGGTAGCACATACCATGGCGCATGCGGCGCGCTGGTCTGACGGATCACGTCTTCATAGGCGGCGGCATAGTCATTCCAGTGGCGGCGCTCGGCGACATCGTCCATCGAGAATTTCCAGCGCTTCGCGGGCTGTTCCAGCCGCTGAAGGAAACGGCGCCGCTGCTCTTCCCGCGAGACATTCAGGAAGAACTTGAGGATGATCATGCCGTTGCGGGCCTGCATCTCCTCGAAATCCCGGACGGCCTTGAACCGATCCTGCCAGATGTCCTTACCGTTGGGCGGCACCGGGATGCGCTGGCGCTCCAGAAGCTCGGGATGAACACGAACGACCAACATCTCTTCGTAGTATGAGCGATTGAAAACGCCGATACGCCCACGCTCCGGCAGTCTTCGCGTCGTGCGCCACAGGAAATCGTGGTCGAGTTCTTCCGTGCTGGGGGCTTTGAAAGAATGAACGTCGCAGCCCTGCGGATTGATACCCGACATGACATGCTTGATGGCGCCGTCCTTGCCTGCGGCATCCATGGCCTGAAAAATCAGAAGCACGGACCAGCGGTTGTCGGCATAGAGCCGTCCCTGGACATCCGACAGCACATCGACGGTTTCCGTCAGAAGCTGCTTGGCTTCCTTCTTGCGCAGCGTCGGCTTGTCGCCCTCCGCGGGATCGTGATCCGCGAGCTTGAAGTTTTTCCCGCTGTCGACGCGGTATCTGTCCGTCCAGTGAGCTGTCTGTGCCATCGCTTCAATGTGCCGGCATTGAAGCATTCCGGCAAGGGAACAACTCAGGGAGTATTGTCCTTCGAAGCATGGACGTGTTTTATCGCGGGGATGCAGAACAAACCCGCCGATGCAAAGAGGTCCGCCGGACCCGATGCCGCCATTTTGTTCGAAAAGGTGACGCGACGCCACGCTCCGGCCCGCCCCCCCGCGCTCGACAGCATCTCGCTGGCCATTCCACCACGGCAGTTCGTCGCCATCGTCGGCCCGTCCGGTTCGGGCAAATCCACCCTGCTGCGGATGATCAACAAGCTCGATTCACCTGACGCGGGGTCCGTACAGGTCGAAAACGAGGACGTGGCGCAGGCCGACGCCGTCCCGCTGCGCCGGCGGATCGGATATGTGTTCCAGGGCGTCGGGCTGTTCCCGCATATGACCGTCGCGGAGAATATCGGGATCACGCCCCGGCTGCTGGGCTGGCCCATGGACCGGATCAACGAACGGGTCGATGAACTGCTCGACCTTGTCCGCCTCGCTCCGGAAATATTTCGGCAACGCATGCCGCATCAGCTCTCGGGCGGCCAGCGCCAGCGCATCGGCGTCGCGCGCGCAGTGGCGGCAAAGCCGCGCATCATGCTGATGGACGAGCCGTTCGGGGCGCTCGATCCCATCACGCGGGACAGCCTGACCCAGGATTATCGAAGCCTGCATGACAGCCTTGCACTGACCACCATCATGGTGACCCATGACATGACGGAGGCCCTGCTGCTGGCGGACAGGATCGTGGTGATGCGCGGCGGGCATATCGTCGCGGAAGGCCCTCCGGACAAGCTGATGGACAATGGCGACCCGTTCGTGAGCGAGATGCTCGAAACACCGCTGCGGCAGGCCGAGCGGCTGCAAGCGTTGAGGCAACGCTGAATGAACGATCAGATCTCGGAAGCATGGGCCCGCCTGCCCGACTATCTCGCCGGCCATGTCGGCGTGAGCATGGCGGCGCTGGCGCTCGGCCTCGCGATCAGCCTGCCGCTGGCGCTCGCTGCGGTGAACCGGCCCGTGATGCGCAGCATGCTGCTGACCCTGGCGGGCGTCGTCCAGACGATTCCCGGCATCGCGCTGCTGGCCTTGTTCTATCCGCTGCTGCTGATGCTCTCGGCGCTGACAGAGGCAACGTTCGGCAAGGGCTTTTCGGCGCTCGGCTTTCTTCCCGCGCTGCTGGCGCTCGCGCTCTATGCGATGCTGCCGATCGCCCGCAACACCATCACCGGACTCCAGGGCGTCGCTGCCGCGGCGAAGGAGGCCGCTGTCGGCGTCGGCATGACGCGCTGGCAGGCGCTGCGCATGGTGGAACTGCCGCTCGCGATGCCGATCATCATGGCCGGCATCCGCACCGCCGCCGTCTGGGTGATCGGCACCGCGACCCTTGCCACGCCGGTCGGGCAGACCAGCCTCGGCAACTACATCTTCACCGGCTTGCAGACCCAGAACTGGATCTTCGTGCTGTTCGGTTGCGTCGCCGCCGCCGTGCTCGCACTCGCGGTGGACCAGTTGCTGGCCCTCGTCGAACGGGGATTCCGCAGCCGCAGCCGTGCGCCCATCGCAGTCGGGCTGCTCGGGCTGGCGGCGATCGCCATCGGCGCGCTGGCCCCAGCCGCCATCCAGCCGCGTGCCGACTATGTGATCGGCGCAAAGCCGTTCGCGGAACAATACATCCTCGCCAGCCTGATCGAACAGCGCCTCGCCGAAGCCGGCGCGACCACGGCGCAACGGCCGGGCCTCGGTTCGACCATTGCTTTCAACGCTTTGGCCGCGAACGAAATCGACGCTTATGTGGAATACACCGGGACGCTATGGGCGAACCAGATGGGCCGCACGGACGTGAAACCCCGTGCCGAAATTCTGAAAGACGTCACGACATGGCTGCGCCGGAATCACGGCATCGCCGTCGCCGGAAGTCCGGGTTTCGACAATGCCTATGCGCTGGCCATGAAGCGCGAGCGGGCCGAGGCTCTCGGCATCCGCAGCGTCGACGATCTCGCGCGCCATGCCCGCGACCTGAGCATCGCCGGCGACTATGAATTCTTCGGCCGTCCCGAATGGCAGGCGCTGCGCGATGGCTATGGGCTGGCGTTCCGGCAGCAGCGCGAGATGCAGGCGGAGTTCATGTATCCCGCCATCGACAGTGGCGAGGTGGACGTGATCTCGGCCTATACCAGCGATGGGCGCGTCGCGAAATACGATCTGCTCGTGCTTGAGGAGCCGCGCGAGGTCGTCCCGCCCTATGACGCCATTCTGCTGGTCGCGCCGCGGCGGACGCGGGACGAAACGCTACTGGCTGCGCTGAAGCCGCTCAACGGCGGCATCGATGTCGAACTGATGCGCGAGGCCAATCTCCAGGCCAGCGACGGCGGCGCGCCGGGAACCATCGCAAGCTGGCTGTGGGACAGGATGAACGAAAAAAAGCCGTCACCGGAAACCCGGTGACGGCAAGGGAAATAAAG
>DATMEW010000138.1:0-21004 GCA_035556495.1 Xanthobacteraceae bacterium
TCTGATAGATGACCGAGGGCGGCGGAACGAGGCGGCCGTTGGACCAGCCGAAATACACCGCCAGTTCCCAGAAAGCCGCCAGCCCGACCGGCAGCAGCAGCCCGACCAGAGGCCGCAGATAGCGCCGCGCCGGCCGCCTCGAGCCGGTGTCCTCCGCAGAGCCTTCGCTGCTGATACTCATGAGAGCAAGAGACATAACACCTTCCGGAATGCAACACGCCGCGCCGTGGTCTGGCGGAACGACCACTGGCGAAACGACCGCTGACGGACGGAATGCCGGTGGGCGGACATGAAACTCCCGCCCACCAGCTTCCGGATCAGTTCGCGCCGACGTATTTGTCGTCGATCAGCTCGTCCAGCGCCTTCTTCACATCGACCTTCGCGCCGATCACGCCGCCTTGCTGAAGCGCAAGCCCGGCCTGGAGGATGGAGTCGCGCTGGGCTTCGCCGATGCGGCTGTGGGTCAGCTCGGTGCGCTCCTTGAGCTGCTTGTCGGCGACGGCGTCGTCGAGCTTGGTCACGGCGATGAAGTTCTTCTTCAGCTCGTCATAGTTGGCGAGGGAATATTTGCGCGCGTCCTCATAGACCCGGAGCACGCGGCGCACGATCTCCGGATTGTCCTTCAGGAAGTCCTCGCGGACATTGAGGATGCCCCAGGTGTTGGCCTCCGGCTTGCGGAAGAACAGCCGGGCGCCGTCGCGCAGTTCGAACTGCGCCATGGCCGGGTCGAGGCCGGCCCAGGCGTCCACGTCGCCGCGCAGCAGGGCCGTGCCGCCATCGACATGGTTCTGCACCAGCACGGGCGTATAATCGCGCGGGCCGATGCCGGCTTCCTGCAATGCGCGGACAGCGAAGATGTGCGGATCGGTGCCGCGCACCATGGCGACGCGCTTGCCCTTCAGGTCCGCGACGGAATTGATCTTGGAATCCTTGGTGGTGACGAGCGCGGTCCATTCCGGCCGTGAATACACGTAGATGGACTTGATCGGGTTGCCGTTGATCTTGCCGACCAGCGCCGCAGAGCCCGCGGTGGAGCCGAAGTCGATCGCGGAGGCGCTGAGCAACTGCAAGGCGTTGCTGGAGCTTTGGGTCTGGACCCAGGTGACCTTGATGCCGTCCTTCTCGAACTCCTTCTCGAGCAGCCCCTTGTCCTTGAGCAGGATGGAGACGGGATTGTAGGTCGCCCAATCGACCCTGATCTCCTTGGCGGCGTTCTGTGCGAGAGCCGGCGTGGCGGCGGCGAGGCCGGCAGCCAGCGAAACCGCGAGCAGGGCGCGGCGCGAAGCGAAGATCGTCATCAAAGTCTCCTCCAAGGCCGCCGGTCATCCGGAGCGGCCGCTCGATGTGGACGGGCCAGGCCCGCGTTCAGCCTTGCGAGGGAAGTCCCCGCGCTTTAGCCGCATTTGTTAAGCGCCCGCAAGCTGACAGCTCAAATCGGCGCTAAAATTATTCTATTGAATGGGGGTATTTTCGGTCAATTGGAGAAAAATAATCTTTATTCTAAAGTTTATGGGATGAAAATTCCTTTCCGTGTTCCTCGATCGAATATTTTTCTGTTGGGATAGGGGCGCACCGTTGCGCCGTGACAGGGACAGTCGTGACAGCGACAGTCGTGACAGGGGCAGTCGTGACAGCGACAGTGGCGTCCGCTATCGATGATGCCATGCTGTCAACGCCGTCCGTACGCTCCCTGACCGGCCTCATGAATGCCGAGCGTATTCGCGCGCGCATGGATGAACTGGCCAGAACCCATGCCGGCCGCGACAGCGACCTGCGCACCGCACTTGCGAAAGAACTGCGGGACGAATTGGCTGCGGCCAAGGTCGCGGCCGAGAAGCTCCTGCTTGAGGAGCGCAACGGACGGCGCTGCGCCGAGCGGCTCTGTTTCGTTCAGGACGAAGTGATCCGCCTGCTGTTCGAGTTCGTGTCGCGGCACCTTTATCCGTCCGACAATCCGTCGGAGGCGGAGCGCATGGCGATCGTGGCCACCGGCGGCTATGGCCGGGGCCTGCTCGCGCCGGGGTCCGACATCGATCTGCTGTTCCTGCTGCCCTACAAGCAGACCGCCTGGGGCGAGTCCGTCGCAGAGGCCATTCTCTACTGCCTCTGGGATATGGGGCTGAAGGTCGGGCACGCCACCCGTTCCGTGGACGAATGCCTGCGTCAGGCCAAGGCGGACATGACCATTCGGACCTCCGTGCTGGAGGCGCGCTATCTGTTCGGGGACCGCAGCCTGTTCGACGAACTGGTGACGCGCTTCGACGTCGAGGTGGCGCAGGGCACGGCTCCGGAATTTGTCGCTGCCAAGCTGGCGGAGCGGGAGGAGCGCCATCGCCGCGCCGGCCAGTCCCGCTATCTCGTCGAACCGAATGTCAAGGACGGCAAGGGCGGGCTGCGCGACCTCCATACGCTGTTCTGGATCGCAAAATATGTCTATCGGGTGCGCGAGACCGACGAACTGATCGGCAAGGGTGTTTTTGACCGCGCGGAATATAACCTGTTTCGCCGCTGCGAGAGTTTCCTCTGGTCGGTGCGCTGCCATCTTCACTTCGTGACGGGACGCGCCGAGGAGCGGCTGTCCTTCGATATCCAGCGCGAGATTGCGGTGCGGCTCGGCTATACCGAGCATCCCGGCATGCGCGATGTCGAGCGGTTCATGAAGCACTATTTCCTGATCGCCAAGGATGTCGGGGGTCTGACCGCGATCCTCTGCGCCGAACTGGAGGAAAGCCAGGCCAAGCCCATGCCGGTGCTCAGCCGGCTGATGTCCCGGCTGCGTCCGGGGCGCGGTCCGATACGCCTGAAAGGAAGCGACGATTTCGTTATCGACAACAATCGTATCGCCATGGCCGAACCGGATGTGTTCCAGCGCGATCCGGTGAATTTCATCCGCCTGTTTCATCTGGCCCAGAAACACAATCTGGCCTTTCATCCGGACACCCTGCGCACGGCGACACGATCCCTGAAGCTGATCGACCGCAAGCTGCGGGAAAATCCGGAGGCCAACCGGCTGTTCCTGCAAATCCTCACTTCCGCCGACGATGCGGAGACGGTGCTGCGGCGCATGAACGAGGCCGGCGTATTGGGCCGTTTCGTGCCGGCTTTCGGCACGGTCGTGGCAATGATGCAGTTCAACATGTATCACCACTATACGGTGGACGAGCATCTGCTGCGCTGCATCGGCGTGCTGGCCGAGATCGAACGCGGCGACGATGAGGAGTTTGCCTTCGCGCATGAACTGATGCGGACGCTGCTGCCGCGTCACCGTGTCATTCTGTATGTCGCGCTGTTCCTGCACGACATCGCCAAGGGCCGGATCGAGGATCATTCCATCGCCGGCGCGCGCATCGCACGACGTTTCTGCCCCGCTCTCGGCCTTTCGGTGACGGAAACCGACACGGTGGCGTGGCTGGTCGAAAATCATCTGGTGATGTCCACCGTCGCGCAGACGCGCGATCTTTCGGACCGCATGACGATCGCCAATTTCGCGGCCGTGGTTCAGTCGCTGGACCGGCTGAAACTGCTGACCATCCTGACCACCGCGGATATCCGTGCGGTCGGCCCCGGGGTCTGGAACGGCTGGAAGGCCCAGCTCTTGCGCACGCTGTATTACGAGACCGAGCCGGCGCTGACCGGCGGCTTCTCGGAGGTCAACCGCGCGCGGCGCGTCGAGATCGCGCAGGACGAGTTGCGCGGCGAGCTGAAGGACTGGCCGGAGGAGGCGGTCGCGGCCTATATCGCGCGGCATTATCCGGCCTACTGGCTGAAGGTGGACCTGCCGCACCGGGTGGCTCATGCCCTGTTCGTGCGCGAGGCAGAAGCCGCCGACCGGACGCTGGCGACCACGTGGTCCTTCGATGCGTCGCGCGGCGTGACCGAGATCACCGTACTGGCGCCGGACCATCCCTGGCTGCTGTCCACCGTCGCGGGGGCTTGCGCGATGACGGGAGCCAATATCGTGGACGCCCAGATCTACACCACGACCGACGGGCGCGCGCTGGACACCATTTCGATCACCCGCGAACTGGAGCAGGACGAGGACGAAGCGCGGCGCGCCGAGCGTGTCGCGGAAGCCATCGAGAAAGCGCTCGCAGGCGAGGTCAAGCTGCCTGAAATCGTCGCGGGCAAGCGCGCGGCGTCGAAGGGGCGCCTGCGCGCCTTCACGCTGGAGCCCGAGGTCACCATCAACAATCAGTGGTCCGACAGCTTCACCATGGTCGAGGTCATGGGGCTGGACCGGCCCGGCCTGCTCTACGAACTCACCGTGACGATATCGAAGCTCGATCTCAATATAGCCTCGGCCCATGTCGCCACTTTCGGCGAGCGGGTGGTGGACGTGTTCTATCTGACAGACCTGTTCGGGGCGAAGATCACCTCTCCGACACGACAAACAGCGATCAAGCGGGCGCTGATGTCTCTGTTCGCGGTCCCGGCCAGGCCACCTGCGGCAGCGAGAGAGGCCCGGATATCCTGACCGCGAGCGGTGGGTGCGATATGACGCTCGCGTCTGGCGCGGTCCCGACGCGCCGCGTCGTCATGGGCGGTTGCGAAGGTGTCGGCGCAGTGCTCAAGCTTCCCGTGGGATATAAGCGCTGCCGTGCGGTCCGGATTGCGGATCAGCCGTGGCGTGACAGAACGAATATCATCCAGGAGAAGTTCAATTGACCGCAAGCGAGACGTCGGACAGCAACGCCGCCCAGATGAAGTCGACATCCTATCTTTTGCCGGCGCTCGACGAGGAATTCATCCTCGGCGACTCCATGCGTGGGGTCCGCTTCCTTCTGGAATATGCCAAGGCGGAGGAGCGGCTGCGCGCCTGGGGCGTGGCCTCGACCATCGTGGTGTTCGGCAGCGCGCGGGTGATGCCCCATGGCGAGGCCGACGAGGCGGCGGCGACGGCGCCGCTGCCGCCGGGCGCGAAGCCGCGGCCGGGCCGCAGTTCGGCGCGCTGGTATGAGGAAGCGCGCCGCTTCGGCCGGATCGTATCTGAACGCGGCGGGGCGCTGCTGAGCGGCCCTGATGGCGCGCGGCATAATGTGATCGCCACCGGCGGCGGACCCGGTGTCATGGAGGCGGCTAACCGCGGCGCCAGCGATGTGGGCGCGCCCTCCATCGGTTTCAACATCACGCTGCCCCTTGAGCAGGAGCCCAACGCCTACAGCACGCCGGACCTCACATTCCGCTTCCACTATTTCGCGATGCGCAAAATGCATCTCGCCATGCGCGCGCGGGCGCTGGTGGTGTTTCCCGGCGGCTTCGGGACTCTGGACGAGATGTTCGAGATCCTGACCCTCGTGCAGACCCGCAAGATGGAGCCGGTGCCGATCGTCTGCTTCGACGAGGGTTATTGGAAGCGGCTGATCGACTTCGATCTGCTTGTCGATGAGGGGATGATCTCGCCGCGCGATGTCGAATTCCTGACATTTGCGGACGATGCCGAAGAAGTCTGGGGCAAGCTCGTGGCGGCCGGAATCAGCCTGCCGGGGGCGTAAGGCCGCCGCCTGCGCGCGCCTGCGCGATCTCGCCCAGTTCGCGCAGGCGTGGGTCCGCGCTGGCGCGCAGGTCCGGCGCGATCTCGCCGCAGAATTCGGGAATGCCGGTTTCGACGGCCTGTCGGAGCCAAGGCAGGGCGTCGTCCATGCGTCCCTGCCAGGCCAGCAGCCGCGCGGTGTTGAACTGGCCGCGAAAGTCGCCCCCGCGCGCGGCGGCGAGATACCAGGCGAAGGCCTTGGCGGGATGCGCCGCATGGAGCCAGCCCTCCTCGCGGAAGCGGCCCAGCATGTTCCTGGCCTTGGCGTGGTCCTGCCGCGCGGCGGCTACATAATAACGCAGGGCACTGCGGCGGTCGGCCGGCGGCGGCAGTCCCTGAATGAGCAACTCGGCCAGATTGAATTGGGCCCAGGCGTGGCCCCGGTCGGCCGCTTCCCGATAGCGTTCGGCTGCGGCGGCCGCATCGGGCGGCGTGCCCCAGCCGCGCTCATGGCAGCGTCCGACCATGTTGACGGCTTCGACATCGCCGGCATCGGCGGCAATGTTGAACCAGCGCAAGGCCGCGGGCTTGTCCATCGGCGTGCCGTTGCCTTCGAGCAGCATATGGCCCCACAGCACCATGGCCCCGGTCGCGCCGTTGACGGCGGCGGCCTCGACATAGGGCGCGGCAGCGGCGGGGTCTTCCGCCAGGCGCGCAGCAAGGACATCGGCATCGAGCGCTTGCAACTCGGCATAGGAGACGCGCTCGCGGCGGGGAGGGCCCGCGTTCCGCCGGCGTCGGCCAAGCCATCGCCTGAGGCGTCCGAACAGCTTTCTCCGTGGCTTCGGGCGGCTCACATCTCGATCCATCGCCGCAGCAGGTTGTGATAGGTGTTCGTCAGCGAAAGCACGGCTGGACTCTCGTCGCCGAGCGCCTGCCGGGTCTGGACGATCGCCATGTCGAGATCGAACAGCAGGGCGCGCTGACCGGTATCCCGTACCATCGACTGGGTCCAGAAGAAGGATGACCAGCGGGCGCCCCGGGTGATTTCCGTGACGCTGTGCAGGCTCGACGCCGGATAGAGGATCATGTCCCCGGCCGGCAGTTTCACCTCGTGGTCGCCATAGGTGTCGCGGATAACGAGTTCGCCGCCGTCGTAATCCTCCGGGTCGGTCAGGAACAGCGTGCTTGAGATATCGGCTCGCATCCGCAGGCCGGACGGTCCCATGCCGCGCACGGCGCCGTCCACATGGTCGGCGAATTTCATGCCCGTGTCGTAGCGGTTGAACATCGGCGGCAGTACCCGCAGCGGCAGCGCGGCCGATGTGAACAGGGCGGATCGCCCAAGGGCGCGCAGGATGATGTCGCCGAGCGCGCGGGCCGTCTCGCTGTCCTCCGGGATCTGGAGATTGTGCTTCGCGAGCGCGGCCTGTTCGCCGGCGGTGGCGTTGCCGTCGATCCATGCGGCGTTTTCGAGCGTGGCGCGGGAATGGGTCACTTCGGCTTGCGACAGCACGCCGGGGATGTGCAGCAGCATGAATGGCGTTCCTTGAAAAGCATCAGGAGACCGGCATTGCTGCCGGCCTCCCGATGGATGGTGAGATCCCGCCGGAGCGGGATGTCCGGATCGCTCTGGCGGATCAGAACTTGACGCCAGCCGTGACCATCACCGTGCGGCCCGGCGCGATGGCGGCGCGGTTGGCGAATTGCGACGAATACCACAGCTCGTCGGTCAGGTTGTAGGCATTCACCGACAGACGGTAGTTCTGATACTCGTAGGAGATCAGTCCATCGAGGGTCGTGGAAGCCGGGATGAGGAAGAGGTTGGTGGAGTTCACGAACATCTGCCCGGTGTAGTTCAGGCCGAGACCGACCAGGAGTTTGCCCGGCATCGGCAGATGCTGGGAAATCTCATAGGTGGTCCAGACCGACGCCGCATGCTCCGGGACGAAGGCGACGCGGTTGCCGATCGTAGCGGCATTCGCCACGGTCGCGCCGAGGATCCGGCTGTCCATGTAGGAATAGGCGAACTGCACGTTCCAGGCGTCGGTGATCTTGCCGGTCACGCCCAGTTCGACGCCCTGCACGCGCTGCGTCTCGTTGGTGACGATGATATTCCCGGTGAGGGGATCGACCTGCTGGGAGTTGTTCTTCTTCACATGGAACAGCGCCGCGGTCAGACCGAGGCGGCCGCCGAACAGGCTCGCCTTGCCGCCGACTTCCCACAGATCGCTCTGCTCGGGCTCCAGCGTGGTGTTGGCGATCGGCGTGTTGTCCGAGGTCACGAACTGGCCGGCCAGATTGGAATAGGACCGGGCCCAGCTCACATAGAGGTTGACGTCCCGGTTCGGCTCCCAGATCAGGCTCGCCTTCGGGCTGGCGAAGGAGGTCGTGGCCGACAGCGGCGTCGCCCACACGCCGGCAGCATCCGAGGCGGCATAGGTCGAGGTGTAAACGTCGTAGCGGACGCCGGCCAGGATCGAGAGCTGGTCGGTCAGCCACATCCGGTCGTTGATGAAGCCGGCGACGTTGGTCGAGGTGCTGTCCTTCTTCTGGAGGCTGTCCACCACGGAGAAGGCCGGGCTGTTCGCGAACAGCGGAACGCCGATCGTGCCGACGGTCTTGGCGCCGACATTCGCGAGCTGGGTGCGCTTGTCGCTGACGTAGGAGAAGTCGACGCCGGTGGTCAGCTCGTGGCGGAACTGGCCGGTGTGGAACTTCATCAGCGCGGTCAGAACATTCTGGGCGCTCCAGGAGTCCTGCTTATAGCCGGCGGGGCCGCCCAGGGCATAAGCGCCGGTGAAGGTGCCGTTGGCGACGCTGTTGAGACAGGCGGCGGTGGTGCAGCTCGGCACCGACTGGCGCATCAGACGGTCATAGGCCGCGATGCGGGAGTCGTTGGTGATGGTCAGCCAGGGCGCGACCTCTTTCTTGAACCGCGCCGTGAACATATCGACATTCGACTTATCGATATCGCTGTCCTTGCCGTAGAAATTCGTGCGCGGCACGCCGAATTCCGTCACCGGCCGACCGAATTGCCCGGCGAAAGGCGCCACGATCGGCACGCCGAAGTCGGGAATGCGCTCGCCGCTCTGGTGGAAATAGTTCAGCGTCAGCGAGGTCTCGGTGCCGAGGCCGAAGCCGAGCGACAGCAGCCCGCCCCAGCGGTCGGCATACAGATTGTCGCGGCCGACGATCTTCTGGTCGTGGCCCATGCCGACGATGCGGATGGCGGTGGTGTCGCCGATCTGCTTGTTGATGTCGAACGTGCCGCGATACATCGGACCGTTGCCGGCGGTGGCGTTGAACTCATAGGAGTCGCCAAGGCGCGCGGTCTTCTGGTTGGTGTTGATCGCGCCGCCTGTGGTGCCCATGCCGAACGCCTCGGAGGTCGGGCCCTTGAACACCTGCACCGACTCCATGAAGAACGAGTCGCGCACATAGACGCCGAAGTCGCGCAGGCCGTCGACATAGATGTCGCCCTTGGCCTGGAAGCCACGGATGCGGAACTGGTCGCCGTTCTGGCCGCCGCCGCCTTCACCGATATTCACGGTGACGCCGGGAACGTTGCGCAGCGCCTGGTCGAGCGTGGTCACGCCTTGCTGCTGCAAGGTTTCCTGGCTGATGACCGTCACCGTCTGCGGGATTTCCTGCACGCGCCTCGGCATGCGGGTCAGGCCGGTGGTCGCCTGAAGGCTGTTTTCCGATTCGCCCTGCACCTCGATGGTGTTCAGTTCAGTGACGCTCGGCGCTGGAGCCGGCGGGGGGGCGTTGCGGCGCGCGGTCTGGGCTTCCGCGCCATGCACGGTCAACGCGCCGGCGGCTGCAACAAGCCCGAGCGTCAGCGATGTCTGCGAAACGGGCATTGTCCGCTTGCGCGCCCGTACGAGCTTTTTCGTCGTAATTTCGCCGCCCGATGCCGCTGAAATCGCTTGGTTCATATCGAAAACCCCCAGATGAACTTCAATCATCGGGGGCAGTACGGAAAAGCGGGAGCGGCGAATAGTATGTTTTTGCCACGCTTTAGCCTCAACTGAGGCCGGCTCGGCGGGGCTTTTGCAGCCTTGCTTTAGTTGGATTTTAAACTAGCAGGGAGGGGTGTGTAATTGCTCCCGAAATTATTATCATTGGAAATAGAATATTTATAATTAGTATAGTGCCATGCGCTATCTGCATGTCAGATACGTCGATTTCACATAGTGTCCGAGCGGCCGGTCGTTCGGAGGTTGGCAAATCGTCGCAAGGGTAGCGCCTCCTTTCGAAAATTCTTCTCTATAGTTGGAGATCGTGACGTCGCGGATTGGCGATTCCCGCCGGAATGGTCACGTCGCAACTTGCGGGATCATGATGGCGGGTGCCGGCGGCAAGCCGGAAGCAAGATGAGCAAAGCCAGTTATTCCGCCATCCGTGTCCTCCAACTGATGATGGCGGCTTCCCTGGTGTTGCCCGCCGTTCTCTTCGCGATCTCGCTGGTCCTGAGCTATCGCGCCGCCCAGACCGTCGCCGACGAGCGCATCGAGCGTTCCGTTGATGTGCTTCACGAGCATGCGCTGAAAGTGTTTCAGACCGTGGAGCGTTCGATCGCCGAGGTCGACGCGCTGACACGCGGAATGAGCGACGACCAGATCCGCGACGATGATGTCAAACTCTATGCGCGGCTCAAGACCATCGTTGCCGCGCTCCCGCAGATCCAGACAATAGCGATTGTCGATCGCGACGGACGCGGCCTGATTTCCTCGACCGCCTTGCGGCTCGAGTCGAATGTGTCGGATCGCGCCTATTTCGCGGAACATATCGCGAGCGACATCGGAACCTACATCGGAGAGGCTCTGATTCCGCGAACCACCCTGGCCGGCGACCGGCTGGTCTTCAACATGAGCCGGCGGCGCTTCACGGAGGATGCCTCGTTCACCGGCATCATCCTGGTGGCGCTGCGTCCGCGGTATTTCGAGGAATTCTATGCGCGGATCGGCCGTACCCCGGGCAGCTACTATGCGCTGCTGCGGGACGACGGCACTTTTCTCGCCCGCTTTCCATCTCTCAATGAGCGTCCGTTGCGGCTCAATGCGAGCTCGGCGCTGCTGCGCCAGATCGCGGACGGGGCTCGGCAGGGGCTGTTCACGGTGCAGCCCGAGGCGTCCCAGATCGACGGACGGGAGCGCCGCATCGGCTTCCGGAAGATTGACGGCTTCCCCGCCTATGTCCAGGCGGGCACCGAGACCTCGGCCATCACCGAGGAGTGGCTGGATTCGGCCCGAAGCCAGCTTCTGTTCGGCCTGCCGCTCACCATCGTGCTGTTCTTCATCATCGGGCTGGCGTTGCAGCGGACCCGGCGGCTGCATGTGGAGGCGGAGCGGCGCGAGGCGGCCGAGGCGGCGCTGCGCCAGTCCCAGCGGCTGGAGGCCATCGGCCAGCTTACCGGCGGTGTCGCCCATGACTTCAACAATCTGCTGATGGTGGTGAACGGCAGTGTCGACCGACTGCGGCGCGATCTTCCGGACCCGCGCCACATTCGCCTTCTGGACATGATCACGAATGCCAGCAGCCGCGGCGAGAGCCTGACGCGGCAGTTGCTTGCTTTCTCGCGGCAGCAGACGCTGATGCCGGCGGTCGTCGATCTGCGGGCGTGGCTTCCGGACCTTCAGGAACTTCTCGGCCGGTCGTTGCGGGGAGACATCGAAATCCGCACGCGCATACCCGCCGAGCCGTGCGCCGTGAAGGTCGATCCCAACGAACTGGAACTGTCGCTGCTCAACATCGCCGTGAATGCCCGCGACGCCATGCCGGATGGTGGCGTGCTGACGATCGCCATCCGGCCGGTTGTGCTGCGTGGCGGAGCCGAGAATGAAGGCCTCACCGGCGACTTCGTGGAACTGGCGGTTTCCGACACCGGCACGGGCATTTCGCCGGATGTCGCCGCGCGGGTGTTCGAGCCGTTCTTCACCACGAAGGAATTCGGCAAGGGCACCGGGCTCGGCCTCAGCCAGGTTTACGGCTTCGCCAGGCAATCCGGGGGCCGGGCTGCACTTTCGAGTGCGCCCGGCAGCGGGACTACGGTGACGCTCTGGCTGCCGCGCAGCCATGAAGCCGTCACGGTTCCGACACCGGCGGTATCCGTCGTTTCGGATTCGGCTCCGCCGGATGCGGGAAAGGTGCTTGCGGTGGAGGATAATCCTGCCGTCGCGGAAGCCTGCGCGGCCTATCTGAGGCAGCTCGGCTACGAGGTTGTCGCTGCGGCGAACAGCCGCGAGGCGCTTGAGGCGCTGGCCGCAGATCCGGAGATTTCCATCCTGCTGTCGGATATCCTGATGCCCGATGGCCTCAATGGCGTCGAACTGGCAGAAAGCGTGCGCAGGACCTATCCGGTTCTGCCCATTGTGCTCACTTCGGGATACAGCGCCGGTTTGCAGGAGGTGTCCGGCGGAGGATGGAGCGTCCTTCAGAAGCCTTACAGCCTAGAGGCGCTGGACCGTGCGTTGCGCGGCGCGCGGGCGGCCATGTCCGCGGGGAAGCCGGCTTCCGCCGCTCAATAGCTTCCCGGCGCGGGCAATGATGTTGTGTGGAGACGCGCTGCGCCTTATGTGAGGCTTCCGGCGTGGCCGTGGGCTTTTGATTGGTCACAGGGAGGGGCTTTCGTCAATGAACGTGTCGTTTTTCGGAGAGTTGCTCCAGTCGATTTCGGATCGAGGCCGGGCCCTGCTGGACCGGGCCCGCGAGCGGCGTCCCGATGCGTCCGAACACCCCGAGAGCATCATCGACCTGTGCGAGCACCTGCTCAGCGGCCGCGGCGAAGCCTCAGGCGTCGCGCTCGCCCGGGACATCCTGCACCGTTATGCGGAAATGAAGTCCGGGCCCCGTGCGGCTTTCTTCGAGACGCTCGCCACCCGGTTCGGTCCGGATGTGCAGCGGCTGGAGCGCGCCGTGGAGGCCTGGAAGGCGGACCCTAACGATGCGACCGCTGCGGATGTCCATCTCGCCGCCGAGCCGCGCCGTCAGGAATTGTTCCGGCGGCTCAATCTCGCTCCCGGCGGCACCGCAGCGCTGGTGCATATGCGCGAGCATCTCCTCGATCTGCTGGAGCGCCACGACAATCTCAAGGCAGTGGACGCCGATTTCGTCCATCTGTTCTCGTCGTGGTTCAATCGTGGCTTTCTCGTCCTGCGGCGCATCGACTGGTCTTCATCCGCCAGCATTCTCGAAAAGCTGATCAAATACGAGGCGGTGCATCGCATTCGCGGCTTTGACGACCTGCGCCGCAGGATCGACCCGCGCGATCGGCGCTGCTACGCCTTTTTCCATCCCGCGCTGGTGGATGAACCGCTGATCTTCGTGGAAGTGGCATTGACCCGCGAACTGCCGGGCGCGATCGGGCCGATCCTGGCCGTGCAGCGCGAGGTGGTCGAAGAGGCGACCACGGCGGTATTCTATTCGATCTCGAACTGCCAGCGCGGCTTGAACGGCGTGTCTTTCGGCCATTTCCTGATCAAGCAGGTGGTGGAGGAGATCTGCAAGGAGATCCCCTCCCTGAAGACCTTCGTGACGCTCTCGCCCGTGCCGGGATTTGCGCGCTGGCTGGCGCGCGAGCGCCGCGCGGAGCAGTCGCTCGTTCTCACGGAGGAAGACAAGACGGCCCTGAAGAACTTGGATCGCGAAGGCTGGTGGCAGGTCCCGAACCTGCGTGAGCCGATCCGCGAACCGCTCATGCGCGCCGCGGCATGGTATTTCGTCAACGGCCGCACCGCCCGCGCCCTGCCCATCGATCCGGTCGCGCGGTTTCATCTGGGCAACGGCGCCCGGCTGGAGATGATGCACTGGCTGGCCGACGGCTCGGAGCGCGGCATCGAACAGTCGCATGGGCTGATGGTCAATTATCTTTACGATTTGAACGATATCGAGAAAAATCACGAGGCTTATGCCGAGAAGCGCACCATCGCAGCCTCCGCGGCGGTGAAGCGTCTTGTCCGCGCGGCCCCGCGCGAACTCACCGTTGCCAGTTGAGCCGGCGTGGCAACGACCGGCCGTTTCCGAAAGCGAAGCTCATGACAGAAAACACCGCCGTTGCTGCCGCCAGCGACAATCTGTTCGATCTCATCCGCCGCAATGGCGCGCCTTCCGCGAAAACGTTGCTCGAAACCGGCGACGGGCGCCGCATCACCTATGGCGAGATGCTCAAGCTCACGGCCCAGATCGCGAATGTCCTGGTGCTCAACGGCGTCGAGCCGGGCGACCGCATCGCGGTGCAGGTCGAGAAGACCCCTGAGAACCTGTTGCTCTATCTGGCGTCGCTCCGGGTCGGCGCGGTTTATCTGCCGCTCAACACGGCCTATACGCTGGCCGAACTGGATTATTTCATCGGAGATTCCGAACCCCGGGTCGTGGTGTGCGATCCCGCCAAGCAGGAAGGTCTCAAACCCATCGCGGACAAGCACAAGGTCGCCGCGATCCTGACGCTCGACGCCAAGGGGCAGGGCTCGCTGACCACGGCGGCGGCGAAGGCGCCGTCCGAATTCGCCGATGTGCCGCGCGGCAAGGATGACCTCGCCGCCATCCTTTACACCTCAGGCACCACCGGGCGTTCCAAGGGCGCGATGCTGACCCATCGCAACCTGTCCTCCAATGCGGAGGCGCTGATCGGCACCTGGCGCTTCACGGACAAGGACGTGCTGCTCCACGCCTTGCCGATCTATCATACCCATGGCCTGTTCGTTGCCAGCAATGTGGTGATGTTGTCCGGCGGTGCGATGATCTTCCGCCCGAAATTCGATGCCGACGAAGTGATGAACCTGCTGCCGCGCGCCACCACGATGATGGGCGTGCCGACGTTCTACACGCGCCTGTTGCAGCATCCGGGCCTGACCCCGGCGGCTTGCGCGCATATGCGGCTGTTCACGTCCGGCTCAGCGCCGCTGCTGGCGGAAACGCACCGGGAGTTTCAGGAAAAGACCGGCCACGCCATTCTCGAACGCTACGGCATGACCGAGACCAACATGAACACCTCCAACCCCTATGACGGCGACCGCATCGCCGGCACGGTGGGCTTTCCGCTGCCGGGCGTGGACGTGCGCATCGCCGATGCTGATACCGGCGCGCCGGTCGAGCAGGGCGGCGTCGGCATCATCGAGATCAAGGGACCCAACGTCTTTGTCGGCTACTGGCGCATGCCTGAGAAGACCAAGGCGGAATTCCGCGACGACGGCTTCTTCATCACCGGCGATGTCGGCAAGATCGACGAGCGCGGCTATGTGCATATCGTCGGGCGCGCCAAGGATCTGATCATCACCGGCGGCTTCAACGTCTATCCGATCGAGGTGGAGGCGGAGATCGACGCCTTGCCGGGCGTGGTGGAGTCCGCCGTGATCGGCTGTCCGCATCCGGATTTCGGCGAGGGCGTCACGGCGGTCGTGGTGCGCAAGAAGGATGCGACGGCGCTGGACGAGAAGAGCGTGCTCGACGCGCTGAACATCCGGCTTGCGAAGTTCAAGCTGCCCAAGCGGATCATTTTCGTGGACGATCTGCCGCGCAACACCATGGGCAAGGTGCAGAAGAACGTGCTGCGCGAGCAGCATGCCGCCCTTTATGCCTGACATCGGCGGGCCGGCGCGGCAGGCCGCTCCGGCCCTCTTCGATCTTGCGATCATCGGCGGCGGCATCAACGGTGTCGGCATCGCGCGGGATGCCGCGGGCCGCGGCCTGAAGGCGCTGCTGGTCGAACAGGGCGATCTGGCCTCGGGCACCTCCTCGGCGTCCAGCAAGCTCGTCCACGGCGGCCTGCGCTATCTGGAGCAGGGTGAATTTCGCCTCGTGCGCGAGGCGCTGGCCGAGCGCGAGGTGCTGATGGCCATCGCGCCGCATCTGGTGCGGCCGATGCGGTTCGTTCTTCCGGTGCGGGCCGGCATGCGGCCTGCGCCGCTGCTGCGGGTCGGACTTTTTATCTATGACTATCTGGCGCCGCGCCGTCTGCTGCCGAAGACAAGGACGCTGCGTCTGAGAAGCGATCCGTTGGGCGCGCCTCTGGCGGATGCGCCGCGTGTCGGCTTCGAATATTCAGATTGCTGGGTGGATGACGCGCGGCTGGTCGTGGCCAATGCGGTCGATGCCGCCGAGCGCGGCGCGACGATCCGCACGCGGACGCGCTGCATCGAGGCCGAGCGCGGCGACACATGGCGGCTGGTGCTGATGTCGCGCGGCCGGCGCGACGTTGCGCATGCGCGCATGCTGGTGAATGCGGGCGGCCCCTGGGTCGGGGCGGTGGCCGAAGAGGTCGTGAAGGTGCCGCTGTCCGGTCGCGTGCGGCTCGATCGCGGCAGTCATATCGTCGTGCCGCGGCTGTTCGCGCATGACCGTGCTTATATCCTGCAAGCCGACGACCGCCGCGTGGTGTTCGCGCTGCCCTATGAGGACGACTTCACGCTGATCGGCACCACCGATGCAGCCTTTGCCGGCGATCCCGCCGCAGTGGCGGCGACCGCCGAGGATGTCGCCTATCTGTGCGGCGTCGCCGGCAGCTATTTCCGTCAGCCGGTCACGCCGGCCGATGTGGTGTGGTCCTATGCCGGCGTGCGTGCGCTCCATGACGATGGCGACGCCCGCGCGCAGGACGTGAGCCGGGATTACCGTCTTGAACGCGACGTGGCAGGCGGCGCGCCGCTGCTCACCGTCATCGGCGGCAAGATCACGACATATCGCAAGCTGGCCGAGGCCGCGCTGGACAAGCTTGCGCACGATCCCGGCTCCGGCATTCCAGCGGCTCCCTGGACCGCGACGGCGCCCTTGCCCGGTGGGGATTTTCCCGCCGGCAGCCTCGAGCGTCAGTTGCCGCGTGCGCTGGAGCGATGGCCGTTCCTCACCGCAGCCTTCGCCCGGCGGCTGCTCCAGACCTATGGCCGCCGCATGGAGTTCATTCTGGGCGAGGCCACGGTCATGGCGGATCTGGGCGCGTGTTTCGGCGCGGACCTCACCGCCGCGGAAGTCCGCTATCTGATGCGCTACGAATGGGCCGAAACCGAGGATGATGTGCTGTGGCGGCGGACCAAGCTTGGCCTGCGGCTGTCGCTGGCGGAGCGTCAGGCGCTCGGCCGGTTCATGGCGGCGGAGATCGGCCAGGCCGATTGAGCCGTCCGCATGGGGGCTGTTCAGCGCATTTTAGCAAGCACGGTTACGGAGCTTCAATCTGTGCCTGATCTGATGCAGGCGCTGCATGGAGGCTGCGGGTGGGGTCGTCTGTCGACAACGGTAAAGCCTGGCCGGGCCAGCCAGCGGGGGATAGGAGCCCCGTTGGTGCGGCTGCTGCTTTGCCTGACGGTTTGTCGCTGAAGCGCCGGGTCGAGGCGCTGCGGGTGCTGATCGTCGATGACAATGTCTATATCCGCCGGGTCGTGCGCGGCATGCTCCAGCATCTGGGCGTGCGCGCCGTGCATGAAGCCGCCGATGGCGTTTCGGGTCTGGAAGCGATCCGGGCGCTCAATCCCGATGTGGTCCTGCTCGACTGGGAGATGCCGCTGCTGAACGGCGCGGAATTCATGCGCATCGTTCGTTCTCCCGATCTGTTTCCATTCCCCGACGTGTCTATCGTCATGCTGACGAGCCATGGCGAACGATGGCGCGTCGTCGAATCGGCCCGGCTCGGGGTCAACGAATTTCTGGTCAAGCCGGTCTCTCCCCAGCGCCTCTTGGAGAAGCTGCACGCCTTGGTGGCCAGGCCGCGACCTTTTGTGCAGACCAGCGCCTATTATGGGCCGGAGCCGCGTCGCCCGACCGGCGAGTTGCCTGAAGCCGCATCGCCGGACCGCTGAATCTGGCGCTGAATCTGCGACCGCGCCCGCGTTGCAGTCGGGCGTGGCAGCGGCACGGCGCGCTGTGTATCGCGCAGAACCGAATTCTCTTTCGCTGTCCGATCGTCTAGCGTGCGCCGGCGCGCGCGATGCCGCACGGCCTTGAGGTGGAATGAATTGATCGGTGCGACAGGCGTGACAAATGCCGCTCCAGGCGGTGCGCTCGTCCAGTTCGAGAATGTGACCAAGCGCTATGGCGACGTGGCCGCGGTCGCCAATATTTCGCTGGACGTCATGGATGACGAGTTCTTCGCTCTGCTCGGCCCGTCTGGTTGCGGCAAGACCACGCTGCTGCGGTTGCTTGCAGGTTTCGAAACCCCGGACGCCGGGCGCATTCTCCTGGCCGGCGAGGATATTTCCCAGGTGCCGCCGCATCGCCGCCCGGTCAATATGATGTTCCAGAGCTATGCCCTGTTTCCGCACCTCACGGTTGAGAGCAACATTGCTTTCGGCCTCCGGCAGGAAGGCATGGCGCGGGCGCGGATTGCGGAACGGGTGCGCGAGATGCTGGCGCTGGTGAAGCTGGAGGGGCTCGGCCCGCGCAAGCCGCATCAGTTGTCCGGCGGACAGCGCCAGCGGGTGGCGCTTGCAAGGTCGCTGGCGAAGCATCCGCGCCTGCTGCTGCTGGACGAGCCGCTGGCGGCGCTCGACAAGAAATTGCGCGAAGATACCCAGTTCGAGCTGGCGCGGCTGCGCGAACGCCTTGGAGTCACGTTTCTCGTTGTGACCCACGATCAGGTCGAGGCCATGAGCCTGGCGGACCGCATTGCCGTGATGAATCGCGGGGCGGTGGTGCAGGTGGGCCGGCCGGCCGAGATCTACGAACAGCCGGCCTCGGCCTGGGTCGCGGATTTCGTCGGGGATGTGAACCTGTTCGATGGCGAGATCGCGGCCGTCGAGGGCGGTCTCGTGCGCGTCGCGACGCGCACGGCCTTCCAGATGGTCGTTGCCGGCTCCGCGCCGGTTGGCGCTGCGGTGACGGTCGCGATCCGGCCAGAGAAATTCATGCTGCTGACACAGCGGCCGGAGGCGCGCGACAATTGCCTGCCCGGCACCGTGAGCGACATCGCCTATCAGGGTGGGGTTTCGCTCTACAGAGTGCGCCTCGACACCGGCTTCGTGGTGCAGGCGGCGGCTGCGAATGCGACGCGGCGCGGCGCCGTCGTAGCGGCGGGGGATCGGGTCTGGCTCGCCTTCGCGCCCGAGGCGGCGGTGCTGCTTCCGCCGGGAGAGGCATCGTGAGCGAGGCTCCGCAAGCCGGACGGCGACGGCCGCGCCCGGAGCGGCATCTGCCGGGCAGCCGTCTGCTGGTCGTCATTCCGGCACTGTGGCTGATCGTCTTTTTCCTCGTGCCGTTTTTCATCGTCGGCAAGATCAGCCTGTCGCAGACGGTGATCGCGCAGCCGCCGTATCTTCCGGTGTTCGATCTCGCGGCAGGGTTCGAGCAACTGAAGCAGGATCTGGCTTCGCTCTCGCTGGATGCCTATGGGCTGATCGCGTCCGACACGTTGTATCTGTTCTCCTATTTCAAGAGCGTGCAGGTTGCGCTCATCGCCACCGCGATCCTGCTCTGTATCGGCTTTCCCATCGCCTATGCCATCGCACGCGCGCCGCGCGGCTGGCAGCCGGTGCTGTTCATGCTGGTGGTGCTGCCGTTCTGGACGTCGTTCCTGATCCGCATCTATGCTTGGATGAACATCCTCCAGCGCGACGGCCTGCTCAATCAGGCATTGCTCGCGCTCGGTATCGTCGATACGCCGCCGGCCTGGCTGGCGAGCGACACCGCGGTGATGATCGGTCTCGTCTATTCCTATCTGCCGTTCATGGTGCTGCCGATCTACGCTACGCTGGAGCGGATGGACGAGACGCTGCTGGAAGCCGCCGCCGATCTCGGCGCGCCGCGCTGGAAGGCGTTCTGGCTCGTCACCCTGCCGCTGGCGCGGCCGGGCATCGTCGCCGGCATGCTGCTGTGTTTCATCCCCATCCTTGGCGAATTCGTCATTCCGGACCTGCTCGGCAGTTCTGAAACCGCGATGATCGGCCAGGTGCTCTGGACCGAGTTCTTTTCCAACAAGGACTGGCCTGTCGCCTCCGCGCTTGCGGTGGTCCTGCTGGCGCTGTTGCTCTGGCCGATCCTGCTCTATCAGCGCGCTCAGATCCGCGCGGCGGAGGGGCCGCGATGAGCAGCGTCAAGGGCTCGTCATGGTTCACCGTGCCTGTTCTCGCGGCCGGCCTTGCGTTTCTCTATCTGCCGATTCTGGTTCTGGTGGTGTCGTCGTTCAACGACTCACGGCTCGTCACGGTGTGGGGCGGCTGGTCCCTGCGGTGGTACGCCTCGCTGCTGGACAACGCCGCGCTGCTCGATGCCGCATGGGTCAGCATCCGCATCGCGGCGGTGTCCGCGACGGCGGCGACGGTGCTGGGCACGCTGGCGGCACTGGCGCTCAGCAGGGCGGGCCGTTTTCGCGGCCGCACGGCTTTCGCCGGCATGGTCTATGCGCCGCTGGTGATGCCGGAGGTGATCACCGGGCTGTCGCTGCTGCTGCTGTTCGTCGCCATCGGAGCCGAGCGCGGCTTCTGGACCATCGCCATCGCCCACACCACCCTGACGCTGTGTTTCGTGACGGTCGTGGTCCAGTCCCGCCTCCTGACCTTCGACCGCAGCCTTGAAGAAGCGGCGATGGATCTCGGCTGTCCGCCGTTGAAGACGCTGCTCACGATCACGCTGCCGCTGATCTTCCCCGCCATCGCCGCCGGCTGGATGCTCGCCTTCACACTGTCGCTGGACGATGTTGTGCTGGCGACATTCGCCAGCGGGCCGGGCGCGACCACGCTGCCGATGCGGATCTATTCCGAGGTGCGGCTGGGTGTGAAGCCCGAGATCAACGCGATTTCAACGGTGATGATCGCCATTGCGGCGTTGGCGATCGCGGCGGCTTCGCTGTTCGGCAAACTGCACCGCATCGGTCGCCAAACCCGCCGAGGCTGAAAACGCCGCCGTCAGGGATTGGCGGTGTCCGGCCGAGCGGCCGCTGCCGCGGGCGCCGTGGCGAGGCCGTCGGCTGGCGGCGCGGCGGTTTCCGCAGTGCCGGTGATGCGCCCGAGCACGGAGCGGACCGTATCGGTGGCGCTGCGCTTGCGGACGGCTTCCAGCAACGGCGCGGCGGCGCCGGAGCGGCGGATCAGGCTGTCCGTGTCCGGCAGCATGATCGGGTCGTCCCACGGCCCCTGCACGACGAAGGGCAGCGCGAAACCGGTCTTGGCCCCGGCGACGAGGCTGGCGGTGCCCTTCATGTCGATGTCCCGCTGCGGGATCGAGCCGACGCCGGCCATCTCGACCCGGACGGTCGGTCCTTCGATTCTGACCTCTTCGACGGCGGCTTCGCCATTCTCGATGCGGATGCCGATCCGGGCATTGTCGAACGGCGTGCGCCCGGTCCGGAATTCGCCGCCGCCGGACAGCGGCCGTCGTTCCAGGCGGCGCAGCAACTGCTCGACATTCAGCCCGGTCAGGGCGCCGTCCCTGGCGGTCAGATGCGCCGTGCCGTTCATCGCGCGGGCGAGGCCGAAGATGCTGTCGCCTTGCGATTCGAGCACGAGGCCGAGATTTCCGGTGCCTTCGAAACGTCGGATGCCGAACAATTCGTCAAGGCAGCGCTCAAGGGAAACGCCGGTGAACTGGAGATGGGCCTTGAGGCTGGTA